>NZ_JABMCA010000026.1:0-125507 GCF_014706005.1 Actinomadura sp. RB99
AACCCCTTGAACAGCAGCAGCCCGGACAGGAACATCCCGGACATCGCGATCATGACGGTGACGCCGGAGACCAGCACGGACCGTCCCGAGGTGGCCGCGGCGATCGCCAGCGCGCTCTCCCAGGTCCCGGCCGCGGACGCGGCGCCCGGGACGATCCACGCGGCCAGCGGGAACAGCGCCGCGAGCGCGACGGCGGACGCGGCGAGCGCGCGGACCCCGCGCGACTCCCAGTCCGGCCCGTACGCCTCCCGGGCGGTCCGCTCCAGGTCGTCGACGAACGCGGCGGCGCCCGGCGGGCGGTCGGCGGGGTCCTTCGCCATGCCCCGCGCGACGAGGTCGCGGAGCGGTTCGGGGACGGTCTCGACCGGCACGGGACCGGTGAGGTGCGCCCGCATCAGCTCGGCGCGGCCGCCGCCGAACGGCCGTCGGCCGCTGACGCACTCGACGAACACGCAGGTCGCGGAGTACACGTCGGACGCGGGCGTGGCGGTGTGCCGGTCCCACTGCTCGGGCGCCATGTAGTACGGGGTGCCGGCGCCGCCCGCCTCCTGCCCGGCGGGGGCCGCGATGCCGAAGTCGACGAGGCGGCTCCGCCCGTCCGCCGGGACGACGACGTTCGCGGGCTTGTAGTCGCGGTGCACGACGCCGAGGGCGTGGGCGGCGGCGAGGCCGAGCAGCGAGCCCTTCAGCACCGACAGCGACGCCTCGGGGCCGAGCGCCCCGTGCCGGGCGAGCAGCTCCTTGAGCGACACCCCGTCGACGGCCTCCATGATGATCGCGGCGCCGCCGGGGCCCTCGACGAGGTGGAAGAGGCGGGCGACGTGCGGGCTCTCGGCCCGCCCCAGCATCCGGGCCTCGTGCCGCAGCCGCTCCCGCTCGGCCTCGCTCGCGGAGGCGTTCAGGTACTTGATCGCGACGGGGGTGCCGGACGGCTCGTGCCGGGCGAGCACGACGCGTCCCTGGGCGCCCGCGCCCAGCTCCCGCACCTCGGTGTAGCCCTCGACCCGCCAGCCGCTCAACGCGCCCTCCCGCCATGATCGCGAAGAACGTACCGAATCGGGCGCGGTGCGGCGAACCGGCGGCTTCGAGGCGAAGAGCGGGCGGGAAACGTCAGGCGGCGCGCTCGGCGGACGCGGGGACGCCGGCGCGCAGCGCGGTCACGACGGCGCGGATCGCGGGACGGCGCGCGGCCTCCTCCCGCCAGACGGCGTACACGCGGCGGGTCAGCGGCTCGGCGAGCGGCACGATCGCGACGCCCGGCGGCACGTCGCAGCGGCCGAGGCGGGGCAGGATCGCGTTGCCGAGGCCGGCCGCGACGAGCGCGAGCTGCGTCGCGAACTCGTAGGCCATGTGCTCGATGCGGGGCTCGCTGTCGATGGCCCGCAGGGTGCGCAGGAGCCAGTCGCAGCAGATGCTGTCCGGCACGGAGCTGATCCACGGGTCGCCGGCCAGCTCCTTCAGGTCGACGCTGGCGCGGCCGGCCAGCGGGTGCCCGGCGGGCAGCGCGACGTCGGCGACGTCCTCGCAGATGGCGCCCTTGTGCAGGCCCTCGGGCAGCGGGAGCGGCTCGTTGCTCCAGTCCTGGACGACGGCCATGTCGAGGTCGCCGCGCAGGACGAGGGGCATGCTGTGCAGCGGGTCCTCTTCGCGGACCAGGACGTGCAGGTCGGGGTGCTGGGCGCGGAGCGGCGGCAGCGCCTGCGGCATCAGCCCGCGCACGGCGGTGGGGAACGCGGCGATGGTCAGCTGGCCGACGACCGAGCCGCGGTGCGCCTCCAGGTCGGCCTGGGCCTGCTCGACGAGGGACAGGATCCGCTCGGCGTGCCCGACGAGCAGCTCGGCGGCGTCGGTGAGCCGCACGCCGCGGCCGTTGCGCTCAAGCAGCTTCTGCCCGGTCTCCCGCTCCAGCTTGGCGAGCTGCTGGGAGACCGCGGAGGTGGTGACGTGCAGCACGTCGGCGGCGGCGCTGACCGAGCCGTAGGTGGCGACGGAGTGCAGGGCGCGCAGCCGTTCGAGATCGAGCATGTAGCAATTCTAAAACGAGAAGTCGACAGATTCTAGCTTGTCCTAAAACAAGGCCGCGGCGGACGATCGGGGCATGAGACCGCGCCACATCCTGCTGGCCACCCTGATCGCCGCGATCTGGGGATTCAACTTCGTCCCGATCAAGGTCGCGCTGGAGGACTTCCCGCCGCTGCTGCTCGCCGCGCTGCGGTTCACCGCCGCCGCGCTGCCCGCGGTGTTCTTCGTGCGGCGCCCGCCGGTCGCGGTCCGCTGGCTGTGGCTAATCGGGATCCCGCTGGGCGTCGGGCAGTTCGCGCTGCTGTTCATCGGCATGCGGCTGGGGATGCCGGCGGGGCTGTCGTCGGTGGTGCTCCAGGTCCAGGCGATCTTCACCGCGCTGTTCGCCGGGGTGCTGCTGCGCGAGCGGCTCGGCGCCCGGCAGATCATCGGGATGGCCGTCGCGTTCGCCGGCGTCGCCCTCCTCGGCGTCGCTCAGGCCGCCGGGAGGTCGGACGGGGCTGGTTGGTCGGGGGAGCACAGCGGGAGTCCGATCGGCGCGTTCCTGCTGTGCATCGGCGGGGCGGCGAGCTGGGGGCTGGCGAACGTCGCGATGCGGCGGATGAACCAGACCGCGGCCGAGCCCGTCGACGCGTTCGGGTTCATGGTCTGGATGTCGCTGGTCCCGCCCGTCCCCCTGTTCGCCCTCTCGCTGATCTTCGAGGGGCCCGGGGCGGTGCCGGACGCGGCGCGCCACCTGTCCGTCGCCGGGGTGAGCTCGCTGGCGTTCATCGCCTACGTCTCCACGCTCGTCGGGTTCGGCGTGTGGGGCTGGCTGATGCGCCGCTACGAGGCCGGCACCGTCGCCATGTACTCGCTGCTCGTCCCGCCGTTCGGGCTGCTGTCCGCCGCGCTGGTCCTCGGCGAGCACGTGGACGGGACGCGCCTCGCCGGGGCGGCGCTCATCATCTGCGGCGTCGCGGCGGGCAGCGTCCGGCTGCGGTCCCGCGCGGGCGGCGCGTCCGGCGCGTCCGGCGCGTCCGGCGCGTCCGGCGCGTCCCGCGGCCCCATCCAGGTGGCTCCGCCGGAGCCCGTCCAGACGAGGTGACACCCATGCACGGAATCCACGCGGCCCTGGTCACGCCGTTCACCCGCGACGGCGAGGTGGACGCCAAGTCGCTCGAACGCCTCGCCGTCCACTGCCTGGAGCAGGGCGCGGACGGGCTCGTCGCGCTCGGCACCACCGGCGAGGCCGCGCTGCTGACGGCCGAGGAGCGGCGCACCGTGCTGGAGGTGTGCCGGGGCGTCGTCGAGGAGAGCGGGCACCCGCTCACCGTCGGCGCCGGGACGATGGGCACCGAGGACTCCATCCGGCAGGCCCGCGAGCACGCCCCTTACGCGGACGCGCTGCTCGTCGTCGTGCCGTACTACCTCCGCCCGTCCGACGACGGCGTGATCGACCACTTCGCCGCCGTCGGCGCCGCTGTGGACGTCCCGCTCATCGCCTACAACGTCCCGTACCGAACGGGCAAGCAGCTCTCCGTCGACGCACTTCTCAAGATTCTGGCGCTGGACTGCGTCGCCGGGATGAAGCACTGCGCGGACGGCATCGACGCCGACACGCTCGCGCTAGCGGCGGCCGACCTCGGTCCGGGTAAGTGGCTCCTCTGCGGGGACGACGCGTACATCTACCCGATGCTCCGGCTGGGCGCGGCCGGGGGCGTCGCGGCAAGCGCGTGCCTCAGCCCGTCCGCCTACGCGACCATGTACGACGCGACCATGCACGGTGAGACGGCGGACGGGCTGGCGCTGCACAACGCGCTGCTGCCGCTGGCGGGGGCGCTGTTCGCCGAGCCGTCGCCGTCCGTGCTGAAGGCGTGCCTGGCCGAGATCGGCGTGATCGACGACCCCGCGGTCCGCGCGCCTCTGCACGCCCCGCGTCCCGAGTCGACCGCCGCCGCGCTCCGCGCCTTCCGCGCCCTCAGTCCACTCAGGCTGCCTTGAGGTGCCTCAGCCGTCACGCGAGCGCGTTACCTGGCCGGTGAGGCGAAGCCGAAGGCGAGCCTCACCGGGAAGATCGCGAAGCGATGCCGCGCTCGCCCGATCCCGGTCAGGGGGCGAGCCGCCAGGCGAGCCCCCTGGGCCGGGATCAAGAAGACAGCGCCGCCGCGCGGGCGGCGTGCGGCAGGGCGTCCAGGATGCGGCCGATCGCCTCGTCGTCGTGGGCCGCCGACAGGAACCACACCTCGTACGCCGACGGCGGCAGGTAGACGCCGCGCTCGAGCGCCGCGTGGAAGAACGCCCCGTACGCCTTGACGTCCTGGCGCTGCGCGGCGGCGAAGTCGCCGACCGCGCCGTCCGTGAAGAAGATCGAGAAGAGGTTGCCGGCGTTCTGCAGCGAGTGCGGGACGCCCTCCTTCGCCAGCGCCTCCGACGCGGCCCGCGACACGATCCCGGCGGCCCGGTCGATCGCCGCGTACACCTCGTCGGTCGCGCCGCGCAGCGTCGCCAGCCCCGCGGCCGTCGCGAGCGGGTTCCCCGACAGGGTGCCCGCCTGGTAGACGGGCCCGGCGGGCGCGAGCCGGTCCATGATCTCGGCGCGGCCGCCGAACGCCGCGGCGGGCAGCCCGCCGCCCATCACCTTCCCGAAGGTCACCAGGTCCGCCGCGACGCCCTCGATCCCGTACCAGCCGGACCGCGACGCCCGGAAGCCGGTCAGCACCTCGTCCAGCACCAGCAGCGCCCCGTACCGCTCGCACAGCCGCTTCAGCAGCGCGTTGAAGCCGTTCAGCGGCGGTACCACGCCCATGTTGCACGGCACCGCCTCGGCGATCACGCAGGCGATCTCGTGGCCGTGCTCGTCGAACGCCGTCTCCACCGCCGCGACGTCGTTGTACGGCAGCACGATCGTGTCGGCGGTCGTCGCGCCCGTCACGCCGGGGGTGTCCGGCAGCGCGAACGTCGCCACCCCCGACCCGGCCGCGGCCAGCAGCGAGTCGACGTGCCCGTGGTAGCAGCCCGCGAACTTGACGATCTTCGGGCGGGAGGTGAAGCCGCGCGCCAGCCGGATCGCCGACATCGTCGCCTCGGTCCCCGAGTTGACCAGCCGGACCTTCTCCACCGGCGCCCGCGCGACGATCTCCTCGGCCAGCTCGACCTCGCCGGGCGTCGGCGCCCCGTAGGACGTGCCGCGGCCCGCCGCCTCCCGCACCGCCGCGACCACGTCCGGGTGCGCGTGCCCGAGGATCATCGGGCCCCACGAGCAGATCAGGTCGACGTACTCGTTGCCGTCGGCGTCGGTCAGGTAGGGGCCGCGCGCCGAGGCGATGAAGCGCGGCGTCCCGCCGACCGCGCCGAAGGCGCGGACCGGTGAGTTCACGCCGCCGGGGACGAGCCCTTCGGCGCGCTCGAACAACTGCTGGGAGCGATCGGTGACAGTCACGTTTCCAGTCTCTCAGTTGCAGTTCGGCGACTGCGCTTGACCTCGCCGGGTACGGGCCGATATTCCACCAAGTACGACATCGGCGCCCGTTCGGGAGGCGCCCCTTATCTTCACCGGCGTCCGCCGTATCGGAGGGATGGCTTTCAACGTGGTTGACGGCTGGACGGTCCCGGGCTTCACCCAAGAGCGGGAACTGGGCGACGGCGCCGCGGGCCGGGTGGTGCTGGCGGTCGACGACATGACCAGCACGAAAGTCGTGATCAAGTACCTCGCCGGCGGGTTGCGCGCCGACGAGGCGTTCATGGCGCGGTTCCGTGCGTCCGCGCGCACACTGTCCCAGCTCGAGGACCCGAACGTCGCCGATCTCTACGACTTCGTCGAGGCCCCCGAGGGCGCCGCCGTCGTCATGCAGTACGTCGACGGGGTCGGGCTGCGCCGGGTGCTGGCCGCACAGGGGCCCACGGGCCCGCTGGCGGCCCTGTCGCTGCTCGGCGGGACTCTGCTGGGGCTCGCCGCCGCGCACGCCCTGGAGGTGGTCCACGGCGCCGTACGACCGTCCGCGGTCCTCATCGACGGCGAAGGCAACGCGCGCCTCACCGACTTCGCGACCGCCGCGCCCGGCACCGAGGCGCAGCTCGCGCCCGCCTACGCGGCGCCGGAGCTGTGGGACGGGGCGGCCGCCGGCGTCGCCACCGACCTGTACGCGGCGACGGCGATCTTCTTCGAGTGCCTCACCGGGCATCCGCCGTACGCCGGGCGCAACATGGCGCGGCTGCACCGCGAGGCGCCGATCCCGGCCGAGGAGGTGCCCGGCCCGCTGCGCGAGCTGATCGGCCACGGCCTCGCGAAGGACCCGGAGACGCGGCCGAAGTCCGCGGCCGACTACCTCGGCGCGCTCGAAGAGGCCGCCGTGGCGGCGTACGGGCCGTCGTGGGAGGCGCAGGGCCGCGGCCGGCTCACCGAGCTCGCCGCACAGGCCGCGATGCAGCCCGAGCCGGCCAAGCCCAAGGCGTCCCGCAGCACCGGCCGCAACCAGGTCATCGCCACCGGGCAGACCGCCGCGCGCGGCTCCGGCAACCGCCGGATCGCGGCCGCCATCGCGGCGGTCGTCGTCGCCGGCGCGGTCGCGGGCGGCTTCGTCTTCATGAAGTCCGGGGAGGGCGACGCCACGCCGCCGACCCCGTCGCCCGCGCAGAGCAGCACGCCCCAGCCGTCGCTGCCGCCCGGCGGCGTCGCCCCCGCGCCGCTCGCGGCGCGCATCGTCCAGGCCACCGACCAGGCGCCCGGCGCCCGGTTCAGCTTCCGCCGCACCGGCTGCTGCGGCGCGCCCAGCGTCGCGCAGGGCACCTTCGGCCTGGTCCAGGGGACGGAGCCGTCGTACTCGATGACGCTGTCGGGGTCCGCCAAGACGCGCAAGCGGGCGCAGGCCGTGGTGGTCGGCGACCGGGTGTTCCTGCGGGCGGGCAAGAAGTGGCGGCCCTCCCCCGTCGGCGGTCGCGGCTACCCGGGGCTGGCCGAGCAGGTGCGGCGCGGCAGCTCGGTGTCCGCGGTGACGACGCTGCTCAACGCCGCCTCGACGCTGAGCGAGTCCGGAGGGGTGTACAAGGGCGAGGCGCCCGTCGCCAAGCTCGCGCAGGCGCCCGGATCGGGCGCGCTGTACACCGAGATGGCACGCGCCACGGGCGTCCAGCAGATCAGCTTCGCGCTCAAGCTGGACGGCTCGTCCCGCCCGGTGAAGCTGTGGCTGCGGGCCGGGCCGGCGAAGGGCCGCAACCAGATCGTCACGACGTCGTACTCCGCCTGGGGCCGCAAGGCGATCAAGGCGCCGCGCTGACCGCGGGCCGGACCGGTCCTCCCCGATGGCGGGCGGGGGCCGGTCCGCTCCGACGGCGGGCCGGAACCGGCCCGCCCGGGCCGGTCACTCGCAGCTGTCGGCGAGGACCTCCAGGAGCCGCAGCGGGTCGGGCAGCGGCTCGTCCCGCGGCGGCCGCACCCAGGCCGCCTCCTTGCCGGACGCCAGCACCGACGGCGGCGCCACCACGTAGCTGTCGCGGCAGTGCCACCGCATCCCGGGCGTCTCGGCCACGGTCTCCGGCGAGGTGTCGAGGTGGCACGACCACCACTCGTCCTCGTCGGCGGGGGCGCCGCGGGTGGCGACGAAGAACAGGTACCGCTCGTCGCCGAGGTTCGCGACGGGCCCGACCGGCAGGTCCTCGCGGGCGATCCGGCCGAGGGCCGCGGCGCCGGCGGCGGCGGGGACGTCGAACACGTCGAAGACCCGGCCGGTCGGCAGGATGATGTTGGACTCCGGGCGCTGCGTCCACCAGCGCCGGATCCGGTCCGGGTCGGCCGACGCCTGGTGCGCCCACGCCGCCGACACCGGATGCGCCGCCGGGTCGGGACAGCCGATCCGGTCGCACGAGCAGGACCGGTCGCCGGCGGCGGGCGGATGCGCCCCCGGAAAGCAGGGCCAGCCCATCGCGGCGTACCGCAGGGCGGCCGAGGCCATCCGGTCGCGTGCCGCCCGTTGCCGCCTGTTCCCCGAGACCGCCAGCATCTCCGCCCCCCAATACCCAAGGTCGAACGTGGGTTCTTGATAGACGATGATGCCCGCGCGCCGCCGCGCCAGACACGGCGCCCCTGCCAAAACGACCCTAAGTAACTACCCGCCCATGATCATTGGAGCTTCTTGGCGACCTCCGTGGCCCAGTAGGTCAGGGTGAGGTCGGCGCCCGCGCGGCGGATCGAGAGCAGCGACTCCATGATGATGCGGTCGCGGTCGATCCAGCCCTTCTCGGCGGCGGCCTCGATCATCGCGTACTCGCCGCTGACCTGGTACGCGACGACGGGGACGTCCACGGCGTCGCGCACCCGCCGGACGATGTCGAGGTAGGGGCCCGCGGGCTTCACCATCACCATGTCGGCGCCCTCGTCGAGGTCGAGGAACACCTCGCGGAGCGACTCGTCGGCGTTGGCCGGGTCCTGCTGGTGGGTGGAGCGGTCGCCGAACTGCGGGGCGCACTCGGCCGCGTCGCGGAACGGGCCGTAGTAGGCGGAGGAGTACTTCACCGAGTACCCCAGGATCGCGACGTCGCTGTAGCCGGCCTTGTCGAGGGCCTCGCGGATCACGCCGACCTGGCCGTCCATCATCCCGGACGGGCCGACCACCTGGGCCCCGGCGGCGGCCTGCGCGACGGCGATGGACGCGTACCGCTCCAGCGTCGCGTCGTTGTCGATCTCGCCGCCGGCGGTGAGGATGCCGCAGTGGCCGTGGTCGGTGTACTCGTCCAGGCACAGGTCCGTCATCACCACGGCGGCGTCGCCGAGGTCGGACTTCAGGTCGCGCAGGGCCAGCTGGACGATCCCGGCGGGGTCGTCGGCGCCCGAGCCGGCGCCGTCCTTGACCGCCGGGATGCCGAACAGGATGAGGCCGCCGACGCCGGCCTCCGCCGCCTCGTGCGCGGCCTTGCGCAGGCTGTCGCGCGTGTGCTGCACGACGCCCGGCATCGACGCGACCGGCTGCGGCTCGGAGATGCCCTCCTTGACGAACATCGGCAGCACCAGATCGGCGGGCGCGAGCCTGGTCTCGGCGACCATCCGGCGCAGCGCGGGCGTGCGGCGCAGCCGCCGCGGCCGGGCGACGGGGAACTGAGCAGACATGATCCTTCTTTCCCGGTGCCCGGCGCGGCCGCGCCGGGCCCGGTCGGCGGGCTCCTACTTGCGGCGCCGGGCTCCCCGGCGCATCTGGCTGGGCTTGCGCAGCGGGTCGCCGGCCTCGATCTGGGCCGCCCGCCGCTTCGCACCGTACTCCGCGAGCGCCTCCGCGAGCGCCGACACCGACGGCTTCGGCGCCATCACGTCGACGCGCAGCCCGTACTCCTCGGCGGTCTTGGCGGTCTGCGGGCCGATCACCGCGATCACCGTCACGTTGTGCGGCTTGCCGGCGATGCCGATCAGGTTCTTCACCGTGGACGACGAGGTGAACAGCACCGCGTCGAACCCGCCGCCCTTGATCGCCTCGCGGATCGGGGCGGGCGGCGGCGCGGCCCGGACCGTCCGGTAGGCGGTGACGTCCTCGCACTCCCAGCCGAGCTCGGTGAGCTTGGCGATGAGGGTGTCGGTGGCGATGTCGGCGCGCGGCAGCAGGACCCGGTTGATCGGGTCGAGGTCCTCGTCGTAAGGCGGCCACACCTCGGCGAGGCCCTCGCTGGACTGCTGCCCGGTCGGGGTCAGGTCGGGGTGGATGCCGAACTCGACGAGCGCGGCGGCGGTCTGCTCGCCGACGGCGGCGACCTTCAGCCCGGCGAACGCGCGGGCGTCCAGCCCGTAGGCGACGAACTTCTCCCGGACGGCCTTGACCGCGTTGGTGGAGGTGAACACCACCCACTCGTAGCGTCCGGTGACGAGGCCCTTGACGGCCCGGTCCATCTGCTGCGGGGTGCGCGGCGGCTCGACGGAGATCGTCGGGACCTCGTCGGGGACGGCGCCGTACCCGCGGAGCTGGTCCGACAGCGACGCGGCCTGCTCCTTGGTGCGCGGCACCAGCACCCGCCAGCCGAACAGCGCCTTGGTCTCGAACCAGGACAGCCGGTCGCGCCAGCCGACCACGTCCCCCACGATGATCATCGCGGGGGCCTCCATGCCCTTGGTGTCGGACGCCAGCTTCTGCAGCGTGGAGACCACGGTCTCCTGCTCGGTGGTGGTGCCGAGGCTGGTCATCGCGGCGGGCGTCGAGTCGGGGCGGCCGGCCGCGACCAGGCCCTTGGCGACCTCCGCGACGGCGCCCTCCGCACCGAAGATCACCAGGGTGGCGTCGGACCCGCCGAACTGCTCCCAGTCGACGCCGCCGTCGGAGGCGTCGACGAACCGGAACTCGCGGTGCTCGGGGTCGGTCAGCGGGATGCCCGCGTAGGCGGGCACACCGGTCACGGCGGACACGCCGGGGACGACCTCGAACGGCACCCCGGCCTTGTGCAGCGCGGCGCCCTCCTTGGCCAGCCCGCAGACGACACCGGGGTCGCCGTGGAACAGCCGGACGACGCGGCGGCCCGCCTTGGCGGCGCGCGACGCGAGCTTCACCGGGTCGCCCTCGGCGGTGTCGAGGATCTCCACGTCCGGGCGGCAGTGCGCGAGGATGTCGGCGGGGCAGTACGCGCGGCTGACCACGACGGTGTCGGCGCGCTCCAACTCGGCGGCGGCGCGCAGCGTCAGCAGGCCCGGGTCGCCCGGGCCCATCCCGACGATCGCGACCGTGCCGGGGTCGGCAGTGCGGCTCGGCCTCCCCGCCGTGGTCGATCCGGCCGCGGTCGATCCGGCGGCGCCCGGGCCGGCGGCCCCCGGGCGGGCGGGGCTCTGGCTAGCGGGGCTCAATCGCGCTCCCCCATCAACTGGTCGGCCCCCTGCGCGAGCAGCCGGTGCGCGAGATCGCGCCCCAGCCTCTCGGCGTCGTCCGGGTGGCCGCTTGCGGACAGCCTCATCTGCCGGCTCCCGTCGTACGCGGCGACGGTCGCGGTCAGATGCAGCTCTTCTTCTACTTCGGCAGCGTATGTTCCCACGGGCGCGGAGCAACCGCCCTCCAGGACGGCGAGCACCGTCCGCTCCGCGGTGACGCAGGCCCTGGTCATCGGATCGTCGACCGTTCCAAGCAGCGCGCGGAGGTCGTCCCTCCCGGCGGCGCATTCGAGCGCGAGCGCGCCCTGCCCGGGCGCCGGCAGCATCTGGTCGGGGTCGAAGACCTCGGCGACCGCGTCCAGCCGGCCGATCCGGCGCAGCCCCGCGTGCGCGAGCACCACCGCGTCCAGCTCCCCGTCGGCGACCTTGCGCAGCCGGGTGTCGGCGTTGCCGCGGATCGCCACGACGTCCAGGTCCGGGCGCATCGCGCGCAGCTGCGCGACGCGGCGCGGCGACCCGGTGCCGACGCGGGCGCCGCGCGGCAGGTCCGCCAGCTTGCAGGGGCCGCACAGGGCGTCGCGCGGGTCGTCGCGGACGGGGGTCGCGGCGAGCGCGATCCCCTCGGCGGGCCCGGTCGGCAGGTCCTTCAGCGAGTGCACGGCGAAGTCCACCTCACCGGCCAGCAGCCTGTCGCGAAGCGCGTTGACGAAGACACCGGTCCCGCCGATCTGGGCGAGCAGCGCCTTGGAGACATCACCTTCGGTGGTTACCCCGACGAGCTCCACGGCATGCCCGGTCCGCTCCGTCAATGCGTCCGCGACCAGCCGCGACTGCGTCATCGCCATCAGGCTCTTGCGGGTGCCGAGCCGCAGCGGGCCCCTGTCCGCGGTACTCAATGCGCTGCTCCACTCACTGCTCGGCTCCGACCGTAGGACGGGCGGCCCGCTCCACGGCCCCCGCGTTCACGACTGTTCTCCTTCGCGCGGCGCGCCGCCGCGGGCGCTGACCGCCCGGACGCTCGCGGCCTGCGCGTTCACGGTGCCGGCGTCGACCGCGTCCGCCGCGGCGTCCGCGGGCGCGCCGCTCACGCAGTCGGCCTCGGCGCACTCCACCCGCGTCACCCGGGCGACCTCCGCGGCCTTCGCCGCGTCCGCGACCCGCGCCCCGGCGGCCTCGTCCGCCGCACGGGACCCTTCCACCGTACGTGCGGAACCGCTCCAAGGCGCCGGAGCGCTCCCGGGCGCCGGCTCCCCGGCGTCGTCGTCGGCGCGCATGTCGGCGCGCGCGACCGCCACCGGCGCCTTCGGGTCCAGGTCGAACAGCCGGCGCAGCGCGTCGGCGTAGGAGTCGCCGCCCGGCGCCGCCGCCAGCTCCTTCACCCGGACGGTCGGCGCGTGCAGCAGCTTGTCGGCGACCCGCCGGACGGTCTGCTGGATCTCCTTGACGGCCCGCTCGTCCAGCTCCGGCAGCCGGCCCGCGAGCCGGGTCAGCTCGGACTCCACGACCGCCGCGGCCTTGGTGCGCAGCGCCACCACCGTCGGCGCGACCGCCGCGGCGCGGGCCGCGCTGAGGAACGCCTCGACCTCGTCCCGGACGATCCGCCGGACCGCCTCCACCGCCTCAGGGCCGATCGCCCGCGCGGCCTCCTGCGCCGTGCGCAGCTCGTCCAGCCCGGCGAGCCGCACCCCGGGCAGCGCGCCGACCGCCGGGTCCACGTCGTGCGGGAGCGCCAGGTCCAGGAAGAACCGGTCCCGGCCGTCCGCCCCGACGCCCTGCGCCGCCACCTGCGGCGCCGTCAGCACCAGGCCCGTCGCGCCCGTGCACGACACCACCAGGTCCGCGTCGGCGATCGCCGCGTCCAGCGCCGCCAGCTCCACCGCCCGCGACGGCACCTCCAGCGACTCCGCCAGCCGGGCCGCGTTGGCGTACGTGCGGTTGGCGACCACGACCTCGCGGGCCCCGGCCCGGCTCAGCGTCGTCGCCGCCAGCGAGCTCATCGACCCCGCGCCGACCACCAGCGCCCGCACGCCGTCCAGCGGGCCGAGGTGCCGCTGCGCGACCTCCAGGCCCACGCTGACCAGCGACGCGCCCGCCTGGTCGATGCCGGTCTCCGCGTGCGCGCGCTTGCCGACCCGCAGCGCCTGCTGCAGCACGTCGTGCAGGTCGCGGCCGAGCGTCCCCTCGTCCTGGCCGAGCCGGAACGCCTTCCGCAGCTGCCCGAGGATCTGACCCTCGCCGACGACCATCGACTCCAGCCCGCACGCCACCGCGAACACGTGCTGGACGGCCCGCTCCTCGTAGTGCACGTACAGGTGCCGGGACAGCTCGTCCAGCGGCACGCCGGAGTGCAGCGCCAGCAGCTCGGAGATCGCCGAGACGCCGCCGTGGAACTTGTCGACCACCGCGTAGATCTCGACCCGGTTGCACGTCGACACGATCGCCGCCTCCGCGACGTTCGCGGACTCGTGCACCGCGTGCAGCAGCTTCGCCAGGTCGTCCCCGGACACCGCGGCGCGCTCCAGCACCGGCACGGGCGCGCTCCGGTGACTCAGCCCCACCACCAACACACTCATGCTGCGTCTCCCGCGGGCCTACGCGGCTCCATTCGCCGCCGCTCTGCTGTCCCCGACCAACCGACCCCGCCGACCGCCACGGCCTCGTCGCTCTGGTCGCTCGTTCCTCGCTCCCGCCGCTCCTCAGTCCAGGCGACGCCGCGCCGCTCCGTCCCGCTCATGCTTCAACCGCCTCTACGTACTGCGTGGCGCCGGGAGGGGCGTCGCCGCTCTCCAGGGGGGCGTAGTCGTCCGGCCCCCCGGCCTTGCGCTGCTCGTGGAACGCGAGGATCTGCAGCTCGATGGACAGGTCGACCTTCCGCACGTCGACGCCGTCCGGCACCGACAGCACCACGGGCGCGAAGTTCAGGACGCTCGTCACGCCCGCGGCGACGACGCGGTCGCACACCCCCTGGGCGGCGGCCGCCGGGGTCGCGATCACGGCGATGGACACGCCGTGATCGGCGATCACGTCCTCGAGCCGGTCGGTGTGCTCCACGGTCATGCCGGAGATCTCCTGGCCGACGATCGCCTCGTCGGCGTCGAGAAGGCCGGCCACCCGGAATCCGCGGGACGCGAATCCGCCATAACCGGCCAATGCACGGCCCAGGTTACCGACACCGATGATGGCGACCACCCAATCCTGGGTGAGGCCAAGCTCACGTGAGATCTGGTAGACGAGGTACTCGACCTCGTACCCGACGCCGCGGGTGCCGTAGGAGCCCAGATGGGACAGGTCCTTGCGGAGCTTCGCCGAGTTCACCCCGGCCGCCGCGGCCAGTTCCTCGGACGAGACGGTCGCCACACCGCGCTCCTGGAGCCCGGTGAGGGCCCGCAGGTAGACGGGCAGGCGCGCGACGGTGGCTTCGGGGATGCCGCGGTCCGCGCGGTCGCGGTGCGTGCGGTTCTGTCGAGATGTCACGGCCTGCTCTTCGGGGCTCGACGCTGGGGGCGGGGCCCGAGAACCCCTCACCCCGGCTCGTGGCCGGACCGCACGGCCGCGGCCGGACCGCCCCAGGGCTATCCATCAGGTTAAGCCTTTGTGAATACGCGCACAAAGTGCCCCCCGGCGAGCGGGTGGGACGCCCGGGACGCGCACCGCCGTCCAAAGCCCGCCCAGCAGCGGGTTTCGTGACCGTACCGGCGGCGGCCGCCCGGCGCGCCGCGGCGCGGTGTGACCGATGAGACATTCACCGGCCCGCTGTTTCAGGGCCCGGCTGTCACCCTTGCGGACTCTCCGGGCCCTCGGGCGGCGGTCCGTTGAGGGCCGCCCGGGGCTGGCGGGTCAGGCGGTGCCGCGGGCCTTGGCGATCGCGGCGCGCAGGCGGTTCTCGTCAACCCGCCAGAAGTCGTGCTGGACGCCGTTGATCAGCGTGACCGGGATCTGCTCCCAGTACTCCCGGGTGTCCTCCTCGGACCGGGTGATGTCCCGCTCGTCCCACGGCACGTCCAGCTCGGACGCGACGCGCTCGATGATCGCGCGGGCGTCCTCGCACAGGTGGCAGCCCGGCTTGCCGAGCAGCGTGATGCGGACCTCGCGGTCCGGGGCGCCGGCCGGCATGGTCACCTCCCCTGGCGGTCGGGCGCGGGCAGCGGCAGCTTGGCCGCGCCGAGCCGCAGCTCGATCACGTTCGTGGCCAGGACGTGCGTCCGCGACTCGGCGAGGAACCGCTGCAGGTGCGGCTGGCGCCGGTGCGTCGCGAACGCCGCGTCGTCCCGGAACAGCTGGTAGAAGATCCGCTGGGTGGGGCCGCCCACCACCTCGTGGCAGGCGAAGACCAGCGTGTCCGGCTCGACGGCCCGGACGGCCTTGACCAGCTCGGCGGCGAGCCGGTCGAAGGCGTCCTCCCGGCCGTCCAGCAGCGTGTAGACGGTGATCTGGCCGCACCCGTCGGGCAGGCCGCTTCCGGACGGGGCGCCGGACGGGCCGAGCCCCCCGAGCGGGCCCGCGAGGGGGCCGCCGGACAGCACGGACTCGGGTACGGGCGGCGGGCCGTCGACGCTGGTCGGGCCGGCCGGGTCCGAGCCGAAGGCGGACGGGTCGAAGCCCGCGGGGACCGCGGGGGCCGGGGCCTCCAGCGCGGGCGCGTCGGGGAAGCGCAGCTCCTCGGCGGGCGCCGGCTCGGGGAAGCGCAGCTCGCCGCGGCGCGAGTCGCCGGGCGGCGTCGGCGCCGGGACCGGCTCGGAGCGCGACGCGTACGCCTGCTCCTCGTAGCCGGTGGCGGGCTCGTCGGCGTACTCCTCGCCGTACTCGTCGTAGCCCTCGTCGTCCTCGTACACCGGGATGGTGCGCATCGCGCCGTACCAGACGAGGCCGGCGGCGCCGCCGAGCGCGATGATCGCGAGCGGGGCGGGCAGGAACCCGCGGGTGCCGCTGACCACCAGCACCCCCGCGAGCGCGACGAGCGCGACGGGGATGAGCAGCTCGCCGGCCTCGCGGTCGCGCTTGCTCGCCAGGTACGCGGTGACGCCCGTGCAGCCGACCAGCGCGATCACCGCGACCACGTGCGCGCCGTCGATCAGCAGCAGCGGCAGCGCGTCGTAGGTGGCGCTCGGCTTCGGCAGGCTCTTGGACAGCGAGCCCTTGAGCGGGTCGACCAGCAGGATGACGATCGCGACGACCGTGTAGGAGATCGTGAACAGCCAGGCGGCGAACCGGACCTGGACGTACCGGGCGATCAGCTCGATCATGCCGAGGGCCAGCCACACCGGTCCGATCAGCGCCGCGCCGAGCTCCATGATGCGGAAGAACAGGCCGTTGTAGCCGGCCATGAAGCCGATGGCCATGCACAGCAGCGCGAGGGTCAGTCCGACCTGTGTGAACGACCAGGCGATGAGGTAGAGCAGCCGGTCCTTGTAGGCGCGCTGGACGAGCAACCCGGTGGCCGCGAGGGCACCAAGGGTCGCAACGAACGCGATGAGGGCATCGACCATGGCGACCCCATGGTGCCCGATGGCGGGCGATGAGAGGTAACCGCCGTCTTCACAGGGCACCTCGCACCGCGCCCGCGCGGTGCTCGGCCGGTGCGCGGGCGGCGCCCGGCGCGCGCTCGGGGGGCGGCGGCTCCGCGCACGGATTCGCGGCCGGAGAGGGCTCCCCACCCATTGCCTGCTGTACGGATCGGTATCTAGAGTGGCAGATCGCGTCGGAGGTCGCGTACGCCCCGAGGAGAACTGCATGAGCAGCTTGGCCCTCGAAACCCGGGTCGTCCCGCTTCCTCGGCGTTCCCGGGAGCCCGCCCCCGGCGCCGACCGCGCCGAGGTCCTCAAGGCGCTGGTCCTGCGGGCCCGCGAGGGCGACGCCGAGGCGTTCGGCTCCCTCTACGACCACTATGTGGAGCTGGTCTACCGGTACGTCTACTACCGCGTCGGCGTCCACTCCCTCACCGAGGACCTCACCAGCGAGACGTTCCTGCGCGCGCTCCGGCGCATCCGCGACTTCCGCTGGCAGGGCAAGGACTTCGGCGCCTGGCTGGTGACCATCGCCCGCAACCTCGTCGCGGACCACTTCAAGTCGGGCCGCTACCGGCTGGAGGTCTGCACGGCCGAGCCGGTCGAGCCGGAGCGCCCGCAGGAGGGGCCCGAGCGGGCCGTCCTGGACGCGATGACGCACCGCACACTGCTGGCCGCCGTCCGGCGGCTCGGCTCGGAGCAGCAGGAGTGCGTGGTGCTGCGGTTCATGCACGGGCTGTCGGTAGCGGAGACCGCGCTGATCATGGACAAGAAGTCGGGCGCGATCAAGGCGCTGCAGTACCGTGCCGTCCGCTCGCTCGCCCGGATGCTCCCCGCCGACCTGCACCCCTAGCCGTCCCGGCCTCGGCCCTCTCGCCTCCCCGATCGCGCCCCCAGTCGCCTCCCAGGCGCCCATGGAGCTTATTGGACGATTTATCAATTAAGGTCGGGCCGTAACCCGGCGCGCCGTCCGGTCGTTCTTGCGAGCGTGAGGAGCAGGCACGGCAAGAGGACCGAGGCGAGCGCGCGGCTCGACGGGCTGCGCCCGGACCGGCCCGGGGCCGCCGACCCGGGACCCGATCCGCGCTTCCGCGCGCTGCTGCGCGAGCGCCTGGTGACCGCCGCCGGAAGCGCCGGTGAACGCGCGGGCGACGGCACCAGTGACAACGATCGCAATGAGGCGCGGGACGACGGCCGGAACGCGCGGATTGATTAGGCTCGGGCGTATGCGGCGATTCTGGCAGCGCGGCAAGCACGAGGACCCCGTGAGCGCCGGGGAGGCGGCCGCCGCGGCGGCGGCCGAACCGAGCCCGCTCCCCGAACCGGACCCCGCCGCGGCGGCGTTCTTCGACGTCGACAACACGATGATGCGCGGCGCGTCCATCTACTACTTCGCGCGCGGCCTCGCCGCCCGCAAGCTGTTCACCATGCGCGACCTGGCCATGTTCGCCTGGGGGCAGGCCGCGTTCCGGCTGCGCGGCACGGAGAACTCCGAGCACATCGGCAGCGCGAAGGAGGCGGCGCTGGCGTTCGTCGCCGGGCAGCGCGTCGCCGGGATCGTCCGGCTGTCCGAGGAGATCTACGACGAGGTGATGGCGGACCGCATCTGGCACGGCACCCGCACCCTCGCCCTCCAGCACCTGGACGCGGGCCAGCAGGTCTGGCTCGTCACCGCCACGCCCGTGGAGGTCGCCCGGACGATCGCGCACCGGCTGGGGCTCACCGGCGCGCTCGGCACCGTCGCCGAGACCCGCGACGGCGTCTACACCGGACGGCTCGTCGGGAACCTGCTGCACGGGCCGGCGAAGGCGGAGGCGGTCCGGGCGCTCGCGGCGCGCGAGGGGCTGGACCTGTCCCGCTGCTCGGCCTACAGCGACTCGGTCAACGACCTGCCGATGCTGACGGCGGTCGGGCACCCGCACGCCGTCAACCCCGACGCCGCCCTGCGCGAGCACGCCAAGGAGAACGGCTGGCCGATCCACGACTTCCGGACCGGGCGGAAGGTGACGATGGTCGCGCTGCCGGCCGCCGCGGGCGCGGGCGCGCTGGCGGGCGGGGTCGCCGCCGGCATCGCCCTGCGCCGCCACTACCGGTCGAACTGACACCCGTGCCCATAACTCGCGACCTATCGCGAGTTGTGGCGACACGCTCTAATCTGTCGGTGTGGAGCCGGACCGGGTGAACGTCGAACTCGCGCTGCTGTCGCGCGTCTCGTGCCGCGGACGCGAGATCACCGGCCCCCGGCTCCGCGGCCTCCTCGCTCTCCTGGTGGCCGAACCCCGCACCGGCCTCAGCGCGGCCCGTCTCGCCGAGGGCCTCTGGCCGGACGACCGACCGGAGAACCCGGCGAAGGCGCTGCAGGTCGTGGTGTCCCGCGCCCGGTCGCAGCTGGGCGCCGACGTCATCGTCAGCACCCCGGCCGGCTACCGGCTCGGGCTGGACGAATCGGCCGTGGACGCGTCCGCCGTGCTGGCCAGCGCGTCCAGGAGCGCCCGCAGCGCCCGCGAAGGCGACCACGCCGCCGCGCTCGCGCACGCCGAGGACGGGCTCGCGCTCTGGGACGGCCCGCCGGACGCGTCCGGCGACGACCCGCTCTCGCTGCTGCGCGCCGACCGCGCCCGGACCTACCGCGACCTCGTCCGCGGCCGCGCGCTGGCGCTCTCCCGGCTCGGCCGCCACGCGGAGGCGGCCGGCCCGCTCGCCGCCCTCGCCGCCGAGCACCCGCACGACGAGGAGCTCCTCGCCGAACTGCTGCGCAGCGAGGCCGCGACCGCCGGACCGTCCGCCGCGCTGGCCCGGTTCGAGACCTACCGCCGCACGCTCCGCGACACGCTCGGCAGCGACCCCGGCCCCGCCCTGCGCGCCGTCCACCGGGAGCTGCTGCGCGCCACCACCGCCGACACCGCCGATACCGACGCGGAGGCCGCCCCCGCCGTGCGGCGCGGCATCGTCCATGAACCGAACCCGCTGCTCGGCCGCGACGGCGACATCGCGAACGTCCTCGACCTGCTGCGCACCTCCCGCGTCACCTCGATCGTCGGGACGGGCGGCCTCGGCAAGACCCGGCTCGCGCACGCCGTCGCGCGCGCGGCCGAGCAGCGGACCGTGCACGTCGTGCCGCTCGCCGGCGTCGCACCGGACGGCGACGTCGCCGGCGAGGTCGCGTCCGTCCTCGGCGTCGGCGAGGCACGGCGCGCGTCCGCCCTGATGACCGGGTCCACCGGCGAGGTCGCCGGGATCGCCGACGCCCTCGGCCCCGGCCCGGCGCTGCTCGTCCTCGACAACTGCGAGCACGTCGTGTCCGCCGCCGCCGAGCTCGTCGGCGCGCTCGTCTCGACGACCCGCGACCTGCGCGTCCTCACCACCGGCCGGGCACCGCTCGGGCTGTCGTCGGAGACGGTGTACCCGCTGCCCGAACTGGACGAGGCGACGGCCGCCGAGCTGTTCGAGCAGCGCGCCCGCGCCGCCCGCCCGAACGCCGAACTGCCCCCCGAGCGCGTCCGGGAGCTGTGCCGGCACCTGGACGGGCTGCCCCTCGCCGTGGAGCTCGCGGCGGCGCGCGTGCGGATCATGTCGGTGGCGGAGATCGCCCGCGGGCTGGACGACCGGTTCGCGCTGCTGCGCGGCGGCGCCCGCGACGCCCCCGCCCGGCACCGCACCATGCACGCGGTCGTCGACTGGAGCTGGACCCTGCTCGCCCCGCGGTCGCGCGCCGCGATGCGGGCGCTGTCGGTCTTCCCCGGCGGGTTCACCGCCGACGCCGCCCGCCATCTCGTCGGCGACGGCGTCCTGGAGGTCCTGGAGGACCTCGCCGACCAGTCCCTGCTCGTCGTCACCGACACCGGCTCCGGCGCCCGCTTCCGGATGCTGGAGAGCGTCCGCGAGTTCAGCGCCGCGTACCGCGAGGAGGCCGGCGAGACGGAGCGGGCCGTCGACGGGCTGCTCGCCTGGGCGCGCGAGTTCGGGACGGCGCACCACGAGCGGCTCTTCGACGCCGAACCGCTCGACACGATCGACCTCGTCCGGGCCGAGCAGGACAACCTCCAGCAGGCCCTGCGGCACGGGATCGCCCGCCGCGACGGCCCGTCGGTCGCGGCCGTGACGGCCGTCCTCGGAGCGCTCTGGACGATCGAGTCCGCCTTCACCCGGCTGTCCGCGCTCGCCGGGGAGGCGTCGGGCCCCCTGACCATGTTCCGGCCCGAGCCCGCGCAGGTCGCCACCACCCGCACGGCCCTCGCGCTGTGCTCCATGATCTCGCTGGTGCTCAAGGGCCCGCAGGTCACGCGCACGCTGGTCGCGCTGCGGCGGCTGCCCCCGCCGTCGCCGTCCACCCTGGGCGGCGCCATGGCGCTCGTCATCCGGTCCGCGCCGGAGATCTTCGCGAAGGACTCCACCGTCCTGGACGAGATGTGCGCGAGCGACGAGCCCCTCCTCGCCGGCATCGCGGACGTCCTCGCCGGATACGTCCTCGAACGGGACGGCGACCTGGAGGGGGCGCTCGCCGCCACCGAGGTCGCGCTGAAGGCGATCGAGGGGCCGGTCACCCCCTGGGTCGGGCTCGCCGCCCACTCGCGGCTCAGCGAGCTGCTCATGCAGGTCGGCGAGAGCGAACTCGCCCTGACGCACCTGCTGGCGGCGCTGCGGCTGATGGAGCGCTACCGCTGGCGGGACATGTTCGGGCTGCACTGGGCGATCGCCGGCGTCAACCTCCACCTCGGCGACCACGACGAGGCGGAACGCTGGCTCGACAGGTCCCTGCTCCACGGGCCCGAGGATTCGTACGGCACCGCCAGCTTCGACCTCGGCGCCCGCGCCGAACTCGCGCTCGGACGCGGCGACACCGACACCGGGCTCCGGCTCTGGCGGGAGGCCGTCGGGCGGCTGAAGCACGACCCGGACCCGTCCGTCGAACCCGAATTCGACCCCTGGACGCTGGAGACGCACATCGCCGCGGTCGTCGCGCACGCCCGCCACGGGCGGCTCGACCTCGTCCAGGACGTCGTCGCGGGGCTCCCCGCCAAGCTCGCCGCCCTGCTGGCCGACCCGCCGCTGCCGGTGCCGGCGTTCTTCATGGACCTGCCCGTCCAGGGAGGGATCCTGGTGGCGCTCGCCATGGTGGACCTCGCCCGGGGCGGCGACCGGGCGCGCGCCGCGCGGATGATCGCCCTGGGCGAGCGGCTCAACTTCGTCCGGACGTTCCAGCCGACGATGGCCCCGCCCGCCCTCCGCCGCGCCGCCCAGGACGCCGACGGGTCGGCGTACGCCGACGCGGTGTCGGCCTACGCCGGCCTGGACCGGGACGGGCTGCGGACCGCCGCCCGCGCGGCGCTGGACGCCTGGGTCAGCGCGACGGATCGCGGTTGAACAGCCACTTCGCCCACAGGTAGCCGACCACCGCGACGCCCACGCACCACGCGATCGAGACCGCCGTGTCATGGCCCGCGGGCCGGCCCATCAGCAGCTGCCGCAGCGCCTCGATCATCGGCGTGAACGGCTGGTACTCCGCGAACCACCGCACCCCCGCCGGCATCGAGTCCGGCGGGACGATCGCGCTGCCGAGGAACGGCAGGAACTGGATGATCAGCGGCGAGTTGCTCGCCCCCTCCGGACCCTTCGCCAGCAGCCCCAGCGCCACCGCCAGCCAGGTCAGCGCGAACGTCAGCAGCACCATCAGGCCCGCCGCGGCGAGCCAGCCGCCGAGCCCCGCGTCCGGCCGGTAGCCCATCGCGACCGCCGCCAGGACCGCCAGCACCAGGCTGGTCAGGGTCTGGATCATGCTGCCGGCGACATGCCCCGTCAGCAACGACGACCGCGCGATCGGCATCGTGCGGAACCGGGTGATGACGCCCTCCGTCATGTCCACCGCGACCGCCACGGACGGCGACATGCAGCCCGACGCCACCGCCATCAGGATGATCCCCGGCGTCACGTAGTCGACGTAGTCGACGCCGCCGACGCCCTTGCCGAGCGCCTTGCCGAACACCCCCACGAACAGCAGCAGGAACAGGATCGGCGTCATGATCGAGCTGACCGACAGCGCCGGGTAGCGCAGCGCGTGCCGGAGATTGCGGCGCAGCATCGTCGCCGAGTCCGCCGTCACCTGGGAGAGCGCGGTCATCGCGAAGCCGCCTTCCGGTCGTCGTCCTGCGTGGTGTCGGTGGGGGCCTCCGGGGCGCCGCCGGTGGCCGTGTGCGGGGCGTCCCCGGTGAGGGCGAGGAACACGTCGTCCAGATCGGGGGTGTGGACGGAGAACTCCTCCACCTCGATCGCCTCGTCCTCCAGGCGGCCGAGCAGCGCCCGCAGCGACCGGACGCCGCCGTCGCTCGGCACCTGGAGCGTCAGCGCCTCGTCGTCGCGCCCCGACACCGGCAGCACCCGCGCCGCCGCGTCCAGGCCGTCCGGACCGGCCAGCCGCAGCACCACGTGCCCGCCCGGCACCATCCGCTTGAGCTGCTCCGACGTGCCCTCCGCGACCAGCCGGCCGCCGTTCAGCACGCCGATCCGGTCGGCGAGCCGGTCCGCCTCGTCCAGGTACTGGGTCGTCAGGAAGATCGTCACGCCCGCGGCCACCAGGCCCCGCGCCAGGTCCCACATCGCCCGGCGGCTGCGCGGGTCCAGGCCCGTCGTCGGCTCGTCCAGGAAGATGATCTGCGGGTCGCCGACCAGCGTCATCGCGATGTCGAGCTTGCGCCGCATGCCGCCGGAGTAGGTGGACGCCAGCTTCCCGCCCGCCTCCACCAGGTCGAACCGCTCCAGCAGCTCATCGGCGCGCCGCCGGCCCTCCGCGCGGCCGAGCCGGTACAGGTCGGCCATCAGGATCAGGTTCTCGCGGCCGGTCAGCAGGCCGTCGACCGCCGAGTACTGGCCCGTCACGCCGATCGCGCGCCGCACCCCGTCCGGGTCCCGCGCCACGTCGCGGCCCGCGACCCGCGCACGCCCGCCGTCCGCGCCGATCAGCGTGGACAGGATCTGCACCGCCGTGGTCTTTCCCGCGCCGTTCGGACCCAGCAGCGAGAAGACCGTCCCCCGGGGCACCTCGAAGTCGAGCCCGTCGAGCACGACCTTGTCCCCGAACGTCTTCCGCAGTCCGACCACCTCGATGGCCGTCTGCGCTGGTTTCGTCGTCATGCCGCCGACTCTGCGCCCGCCCGCCTTCAGAACGCTTTCACCGCGGTTTCAGCCGGTTTCAGCTCGTCCTCTCCGCCGGACGGCGCTCGGACGGCGGCTGAGTGAGCGCCTCGATGAGCATGCCCAATGTGGCCCAGTCGACGAGCCGCGCCGCGCGGATCTCCCCGAAGGTCGCGATCTCCACCCACGTCCGCTCGGAATCGCCGTCCACGCCGTGCGGACGATCCCGCTGCGTCCGCAACCAGGCCAGCTCGTCATCGGTGATCTCGGCGGAGAAGAGATGCGCATGATGCGCGGACACGGTCGCGGCGACCTGGCGGCTCCCATGCGCGCGGAACCGGCCGGCGTCGACCCGCAGGCCGGTCTCCTCCACCAACTCATCGACCGCCTGATCCAACACCTCAGCAAGCACCGCCACGCCACCAGTCTCGGTGGGCTTGGCCGCCCCGGTGAGGCTGGCTGGCTCGGTGGGGCTGGCTGGCTCGGCGGGGCTGGCCGCCTGGACGGGGGTGGCTGGCTCGGCGGGGGTGGCCGCTTTGGCTGGTGACGAGCCGCCGGGCAGTTCGTGCACGTACCCGTCGGGCGTCGAGGCCGGGCTGCGGAACTCCCGTACGAGCACCACCGTCGTCTCGTCCAGTGACGGACCAGGGCGGTAGAGGGCCACCACAGAGACGTCCGGCCGGGAGATGACGATCTCATTGCCCTTCGTCCTGTCCTCGGCGGCGACATGCATCCGCACATGCAGCGCCCAGAAGAACACCGCACCCGATTCACCGTTGATGGTTGACGTCCATACGGGCCTAGCACCGAGCAGCACATTGCCTGCGTCGCGCTGTGCGGTGTACCAGCGCTGAAAACTCGGGGTACGCCAGATCCTCGACGGGACGTCCTGCTCGCCGCCGGTCATCGAATCCTTCATGCCATCCGTGTCCATGCTCAACATGCTTCTGCAAGGCCGCGCACGTTCAAAGTGCGAAAGTTGGACAATTGGAAGTTGGGCGGAGAGACCAGAGAGAAGGCGGAGACAGGGGAAACGGGAGGCCGGAAGACGAGGAGACCGAGTTCTCGAGCATAGGGCCCAGAGGCGGTGGGGGCGGCGCTTGCGTACGGGGCCGCCCCTCCAAAGTCAAGGGCGCCTTCGGCGTCGCTTCGCGATGGACTTCGTCCACCCTTGACTTTGGAGCCTCTGCGGCCCCTAGGCAGGTGATGGGGGCAGGCTCCGCCTGCCCCGCCCCGGGTCGCGCCGCCCCCACCGTCGCCCACGCAAGGGAACTGGAGGCGAAATAGCGCGATGAATTGGCGCCGACTCGAACCCCGCAAGGAAATGTAGGTATACCCAGCTATACCTATCCTCAGAGCAACAAAAATAGCCCCCCTTTCTCAACTCCAAGTCCAGCCACAGTCGATATACTTGACTCATGCATTCGGTTAAGGTCGATCTCAACGAGGCGTCCACCATGGAATTGGTGAACGCCGCTGCGATGATCGCCGCCGAACTGGCCACCCGTGAGGCTCCCGAATCTCCGGCAGCATGCCTGGAGCTCACCGAGACCCTCGTGGCAGCGTCCGATATGCAGGAAAGCGCGCTGGCATCGTTCATCGGTCGGGTCGACACCGCCGGAGAACAGGCCCGGTGGGGATATCCCTCCGCACAGGCGTGGCTGCGGTCGCGGCTGGGCATGCGCGACAGCCGAGCCAAGGAGCGCCTCACCCTCGCCCGGCAGCGCCACCGCCTACCGGAGGTCTGCGCGCAGTTCGCGGCCGGGGATCTGTCCTACGGCTACGCCGTCACGGTCGCCGACTCGGTCGCGCGCCTCGACGACACCGACTGCGCCGAGGCCGAGGCGATCCTGCTGGGCATCGTTGAGCAGGGCTTCTCGGCCGGGAAGGTCGCTGCTTTCGGGCGCCGCATCCGCGACCTCATCGCCGAACGCGACGACACCGAAGACGCCCCTGATGAGGACACCAAGCGCGGCTACGACAAGTCCTGGCTCACCACCACCCGATCCCTGGACGGCGGCCGCTACGTCAAGGGCTGGCTGAACCCCGAAGACGCCGCCATCTGGGACGGCACCCTGGCCCCACTGGCCAAGCCGGCCGGACCGGACGACCGCCGCGACCTCCCCGAACGCACCGCAGCGGCACTGTCGAGCGTGCTCTCAGGCGGCCACAAGGCCTCCAAGGTCACCGTCATCTGCGACCTGGACACCCTCACCGGAGGCAACGCCCCGGCCCGCCTCACCGACGGCACCCCCATCCCCGCCGCACAAGCCCGCCGCATCGCCCTAGCCGCCGGAGTCTCACCCCTCCTCCTCGGACGCGGCAACACCCCGCTCTACCTCGGCTACCGGGAACGGTTCGCCTCCGCAGCGCAGCGCCAAGTCCTTGAGACGCTCTACTCCTCCTGCGCGGTACGAGGCTGCGAAGTGCCCGGCACGCTGTGCGAGGTCGACCACGTCCACGGATGGGCACTGGGACAATCGCCCACCGACATCGACCAACTCGCACTCACCTGCGGATGGCACAACCGCTTCAAACACAGTCGCCCCGATCAAGTCCAGATCACCAAAGATGGCGACGGGCGATATGTCTACCGGCTACTCCCACCAGCCGACGCCAGAGGATCGACAATCGGGACCGGGCCACCAGGCAGCATCGGCCGCCCACCACTGGATAACCCCGCCCTCGACTGGGCCGCCTGATCAACACTCGACACCGCCACACCGGGTACACACACGCTCGCGCTACCGGCGCGGGAGGCGCCCGGACGCCTCCCCGCGCCGGGTGGCCGGGGCGCCGCGAGCCCACTCCTGTCGCCACGCCGCTCTAATGCCTCCGGTGACACTGCCTCCGGTGACCACGCCCGCGCCCTGGTGTCCGTACGGCTCTTCCAATGAACGGGCCGAGCGCTGCCGATCCCTCCGAGTCACCCCGGGCAAATCACCGAATGGCCTCGCCAGCGAACTCGGCGGCGGGTCTCTCGAATTCTCCTGGTCTCCCTTACGTGGGCGACGGTGGGGGCGGCGCGACCCGGGGCGGGGCAGGCGGAGCCTGCCCCCATCACCTGCCTAGGGGCCGCAGAGGCTCCAAAGTCAAGGGTGGACGAAGTCCATCGCGAAGCGACGCCGAAGGCGCCCTTGACTTTGGAGGGGCGGCCCCGTACGCAAGCGCCGCCCCCACCGCCTCTGGGCCCTATGTCCCGATGCCCCCGATACCCGATGCCGCCAATCGTCGTGTCGACGACGGGTGAAAACTGACCCCCAGGCGACGGCTGAAAACTGACCCCTCTCACTGTGTGGAGGGTGATCAAGGTGGAGGACTGGGCGGAGATCCGCCGGTTGCACCGCTCTGAGGGCGTGCCGATCAAGGCGATCGCTCGGCGGCTGGGCATCTCGAAGAACACCGTCAAGCGGGCGCTGGCGGCTGATGAGCCTCCGAAGTACCGGCGGGCGGGGAAGGGGTCGATCGTGGACGCGGCCGAGCCGGCGATCCGGGAGCTGCTGGCCCAGTTCTGGGACATGCCGGCCACGGTGATCACCGAGCGGATCGGTTGGGAGCGGTCGATGACGGTGCTCAAGGACCGGGTCCGGCTGCTGCGACCGCTATACAAGCCGGCCGATCCTGCGTCCCGGACGGCGTATCAGCCCGGGGAGCTGGCCCAATGCGACCTGTGGTTCCCGCCGGTCAAGGTGCCGGTCGGGGCGGGGCAGCAGAGCAGCCCGCCGGTGCTGGTGATGGTCAGCGGCTATTCGCGGTGGATGATGGCACGAATGCTGCCCTCGCGGGCGGCCGGGGACCTGTTCGCCGGGATGTGGACGCTGCTGCGGACGCTGGGCGCGGCGCCCAGGACGCTGGTGTGGGACAACGAGAGCGCGATCGGGCAGTGGCGGGGCGGCCGTCCGCAGTTGACCACCGAGGCCAGCGCGTTCCGCGGCACCCTGGGCATCGCGATCGTGCAGTGCCGTCCCGCCGACCCCGAGGCCAAGGGCCTGGTCGAGCGGGCCAACGGCTATTTGGAGACCTCGTTCCTGCCGGGCCGGTCCTTCACCTCACCGGCCGATTTCAACGCCCAGCTGGACCAGTGGCTGGCGCATCGGGCCAACGTCCGCCACCACCGGCGGCTGGAGTGCCGGCCCGCCGACCGGATCGTGGCCGACCGGGCGGCGATGGCGGCGCTGCCGCCGCTCGCCCCGGTGGTCGGGTGGCGGACGGCGACCCGGCTGGCCCGCGACCACTACGTCCGCATCGCCTCCAACGACTACTCGGTGCACCCGTCGGTGATCGGACGGCTGGTCGAGGTCGTCGCCGACCCGGAGCAGGTGCGGGTGACCTGCGCAGGGCAGCAGGTCGCTGCGCATCAGCGGTGCTGGGCGGTCCACCAGACCATCACCGACCCCGCCCACGCCGAGGCCGCCGCGGCAATGCGGCGCACCCGGTTGCAGACCGTCCGGCCACCCGCCGACACCGAGGTCGAGCAGCGGCGGCTGACCGACTACGACACCCTGCTCGGCCTCGACACTGGAGCCGACGTCGAGGGAGTGGCGTGATGACCGGCCGCACCACCAAGACCACCGGCACGACCAGCACCGGCGGCCGCAACGTCGAAGCCGAGCTGGCCTATCTCACCCGGGTGCTCAAGGCACCCTCACTCCAGGCCGCGGCCGGGCGTCTGGCCGAACGGGCCCGCACCGAGTCCTGGACGCACGAGGAGTTCCTGGCCGCCTGCCTGCAACGCGAGGTCGCCGCCCGCGAGGCGCACGGCGGTGAGGCCCGCATCCGTTCGGCCCGCTTTCCCGCCCGCAAGAGCCTGGAGGACTTTGACTTCGACCACCAGCGCTCCGCCCGACGCGAGGTCATCGCCCATCTGGGCACCCTGGACTTCGTCGCCGCCCGCGAGAACGTGGTCTTCCTCGGCCCGCCCGGCACCGGCAAGACCCACCTGTCGATCGGGCTGGGCATCCGCGCCTGCCAGGCCGGACACCGCGTCGCCTTCGCCACCGCCGCGCAATGGGTCGCCCGCCTGGCCGACGCCCACACCGCCGGACGACTGCAAGACGAGCTGACCAAACTCGCCCGTGTCCCGGTCCTGATCGTCGACGAGGTCGGCTACATCCCCATCGAAGCCGAAGCCGCCAACCTGTTCTTCCAACTCGTCTCGTCCCGCTATGAACGCGCCTCGCTGATCGTGACCAGCAACAAGCCGTTTGGACGGTGGGGCGAGGTGTTCGGCGACGACGTCGTCGCCGCGGCCATGATCGACCGCCTCGTCCACCACGCCGAGGTCATCAGCCTGAAGGGAGACAGCTACCGCATCAAGAACCGCGACCTGGGCCGCGTCCCCGCAGCCAACCACAACGACGACCAGTAACAGACAGCAACAAACAACAACACCAAGGGGTCAACTTTCACACGTCCCCAGGGGGTCAGAATTCAGCCGCCGTTGACACGTCGATCCCGCCAATCCCGGACGCGCAGCATCGGCGCGCAACACCTACTTGCCCATCCCGACTAGCAAGCCCCGACTCGTCCACCCCGAATCGCAACCTCGACTCGCAATCCTGGTGCGCCGCCCCCCAGCCCACGAGCACCAACCCGCAAGCACCGCTCCCACAAGCATCCAACCGGCAAGCACCACGACCAGATGGCACCACCGCCAGACGGCACCACCGCCAGACGGCACCACCAGGCATCACCGGCAGGCACCAGCGGCAGGCACCACCGGCAGATGGCACCACCACAGACACCACCCCAGCAGGCGGCAGGCAGCACTTCAGCTCTGCCTCACACCCCGGGTTCAACGTGCCGTCCCCGGGCGCACCAGTGCCTCCGCTTCGGTGCCGCTCCCATAGCCGCTCCGCTCAGCTCCAAGCGAAGCCGAGCCAAACGAAGCCGATCCAACAAAGCGAGCCAACGAAGCGAGCCGAGAGAAGCGAAGGGCGGCGTCCAAGCGCCCCTACTGGGCGAGTTCGGCGGTGAAGAGGGCGCGGACGCGGGCCCAGGAGTCTTCGGCGGCGGAGGCGTCGTAGGGGTCGCGGCCCGGGAAGAAGAAGGCGTGCTGCGCGCCCGGGTAGACGACTTCCTCGTGGCGGACGCCCGCCGACTCCAGGGCGGCGGTGATCTGGTCCCGTTGGGCCGCGTCGATGACGTGGTCGAGCTCGGCGAAGAACATGAGCGTGCGGACGTCCCCGGACGCGATGGCGGGGGCGTCGTCCAGCAGGGGTTCCGGGCGGCTGAGCGCGGTGCCGGCGACGGGGAGCCAGCCGGGGTAGTAGATCGCGGCGGCGGCGAGGTCGAGGCGGGTGGCGGCGAAGAAGGCGATGTGGCCGCCGAGGCTGAAGCCGAGGACGCCGGTCTTCTCGGTGGCGTTCGCGTGCTCGCGGACGTGGGCGACGCAGGCGCGCAGGTCGGCTTCGACGTCGTCGCGGGTGAGGCGGCCGAGGAGGTCGAAGGCGCGGGTGCGGTTGGCGTCGCTCTCGGCGAAGCCGGACGCGGTCTCGGGGCCGGAGCGGTGGTAGAGGTTCGGCGCGATGGCGACGTAGCCGAGCTCGGCGACCTGCCGGGCGATGTCGCGGACCTGGTCCGTCAGGCCCCACAGCTCGGAGCAGACGAGGACCGCCGGGTGCGCGCCGGAGCCGGACGGGCGGGCCAGGAACGCGGTCATCGGCGCCGGGCCCCCGACGTCGATCCGTACCTCGTCCGCGGTGATCTGGGTCGCCATGGGAGCCCCCGTCGTCAGGTCGCGCGCCCGCGGCGCGAACCCGATGATCTTACTCGCGCAGTGCGACCCAGGCCGCTCCTACAAGTAGGCGCGCATAGGGACGGGGAACGCGGGCTTGGTCGAGTGGGCGGGCAGGGTCGCGACACGGCTGCTGCCCGAGCAGGCCGGGGCGTCGTAGAGGCTGAGGAAGTACGGGGTGTTGTTGACGCCCGACCGGACGGTCTGGGACAGGGACGCGCACTGCGACGGATACTGGTCGAAGCGCAGGACGGTGACGGCGCCGGTGTAGTCAGGGTTCTCGTAGAGGCATGCCGCGTCCTGCGGGCAGGAGGACGGGTCGTCGGCGGCGGCGGGTGCCGCGGATGCGACGGATCCCGCCGCGATCGTGAGCGTGGTCGCCGCGAGCCGGAATCGACGGAGCATGATGGTCCCCCTGGTGGCCGGTGCTTCTCCTTTCAAGATCATAGCCGTGCGTGATCATCTGACCGCGTACCGTCAGGACGCGGCGAGGCTCCGGCTCTTGCGGACGAGGGTGGCGCCGAGCAGCAGGACGAGCACGACGGCGATCGCGGTGAGCGAGGCGGCGACGCCGATGGTGGCCGCGCCGGGCACGGTGAGCAGGGTGAGGACGACCGCGACGGCGGTGAACGGGGGCGGGACGGTGACGTGCCCGAGCGGGGCGTGCAGGGCGTACAGCATGGCCAGGACGATCGCGACGGGCACGGCGGTCGCGGCGACGACGGTGGTCGGGCTCGCCGCGATGCCGTGCTCGCCCTCGCCCGCGGACGCGACGGCGACCTCGAGTCCGGCGCCGAGGGCGGCGAGCGCCGCGAACATGGCGTAGTGGCCGTAGCCCCAGATGAACGAGCGGTCGCGCCGCGCTTCGAGGCCCTCGCCGGCGGGTTCGGAGAAGTAGATCCACCAGATCGTGAACAGGACGGTCAGCCCGGCGAGCGCGATGACGACGAGTTCGGCGCTGAGCCCGTGGGCGACGGCGCCCTGGACGGCGTTGGTGGCGGCGAGGACGCTCTCGCCCAGCAGGATGATGGTGAACAGGCCGTACCGTTCGGCGATGTGGTGCGGGTGCCAGGTCGTCATGCCGGGGCGTTCGGCGAACAGCGGGACGGACAGGTCCGCGAGGGCGCAGACGACGAACGCCCACACCGGGCCGTCGCCGGGGAGCGCGAGCCGGGACACCCACAGCACCTGAACGAGCGAGACCCCGATCGCGTAGCGCAGGGCGGTGGCGCGGCCGTCGGGGTGGGCGATGGCGGCGCGCACCCAGAGGCTGACGAGGCCGACGCGCATGACGAGGTAGCCGATGGTGACGGTGGTGAAGTCGCCGTCGAACGCCGACGGCACGCCCGCCGCGAGGACGAGGACGCCGGCCATCTGCAGGAACGTCATCACGCGGTACGGGACGTCGTCGGTGTCGTAGGCGGACGCGAACCAGGTGAAGTTCATCCACGCCCACCAGATCGCGAAGAACACGGCGAGGAACGCCCCGACCGCGTGGCCCGCGTGGCCCTCCTCGGTGGCGTGCGCGAGCCGTCCGGCGATCTGCGACACGGCGGCGACGAACGTCAGGTCGAACAGCAGCTCCAGGGGGCTGGAGACGCGGTGGGGTTCGGCCAGGTCACGGGCGACCATCCGGGTACGCAGCGATGGCATGCGCTCACTCTAGGGCGCGCCGCGCCCGCGGGCGTTCTCAGAAGAACGCGGGCCCGCGGCGCAGCAGGGTGTCGTACAGCATCTGCTGGACGTTCTCGCGGACGTGGTCGGTGACGTTGAACAGGGTCATCGGGTCGTCGGCGTCCTCGGCGGCGTACTCCTCCAGCGTCATCGGCTCGCCGAACTGGATCATCCACTTGGACGGCAGCGGGACGAGCCCGGCGGGCCCGAGCAGCGGGAACGTCGGGGTGACGGGGAAGTACGGCAGGCCGAGCAGCCGGGCGAGCGGCCGCAGGTCGCCGATCTTGGGGTAGATCTCCTCGGCGCCGACGATGGCGGCCGGGACGATCGGGACGCCGGCGCGCAGCGCGGTGCCGACGAAGCCGCCGCGGCCGAAGCGCTGCAGCTTGTAGCGGTCGGCGAACGGTTTGCCGACGCCCTTGAAGCCCTCCGGGAACACCCCGACGAGCTCGCCCTTGCCGAGCAGCCGCGCGGCGTCGGCCTGGCAGGCGAGGGTGTGGCCGGCCTTGCGGGCCAGGTGCGCGAGGACGGGCACCTGGTAGACGAGGTCGGCGCCGAGGAGCCGGACGCACCGGCGGGCGTTGTCGTGCAGCGCGACCGACAGCATCAGCGCGTCGAGCGGGAGGGTGCCGGAGTGGTTGGCGACGATCAGCGCGCCGCCCTCCGCCGGGACGTTCTCGACGCCCGCGACCTCGACGCGGAACCAGCGCTCGTAGAGGGCGCGGGCCGCGGGGAGCAGGACGTTCTCGTTGAAGTCGGGGTCGTAGCCGAACTCGTCGACCTCGTACTCGCCGGAGATGCGGCGGCGCAGGAAGGCCAGTCCGGACGCGATGCGGCGCTCCAGCGGCCCGGGTCCGGTGCCGGCGTCGCCGCCGGACTCCCCCGCCTCGCCGCCGTCAGGGCGGGCCGAGGCGAGCCGGATGACCTGCGCGCCCTCGTCGTCCTCGTGGCGGGCGTGCATCATCCTGCCTCCTTCCCCGCGCGGCGCGGGCCGCACGGTGTCGTCCACCGGACGGGTCGCCCGGTCGCGCCGGCCGGACCGTGCCGGTACGGCCGCGCTCGCCGGTCAGCCGCGCAGCAGCGAGGCCAGCCGTGCCGCCGGGCCGTGGCGGCCGAGGCCCTGGGCGGCGACGAAGTCGGCGAACGCCGCCTCCGACCCGTACTTCGGGCGCCATGCCAGCTCCTCCTCCAGGGCCGAGGTGTCGATGACCCTGCCGTAGGTGAGCCAGCGCAGCAGCTCGGGCGAGAATCCCGACATGCCCGCGAACCGCCGTCCCATGTCGCCGAACAGCGAGATCGACGGCGCCGGGACGGGCACGTAGGGGCGGCCCGCGCGGCGCAGCGCCTGCGACAGCAGGAGCACGCCGTCGCCGGCCACGTTGTAGCAGCCGGGGTGGTCCTCGACGGTCATCCGCCGCAGCACCTCGACGCCGTCGTCCTCGTGGACGAACTGGAGCCGGGGATCGAAGCCCAGCACCGTCGGGACGACCGGCATGCGCAGGTACCGCGTGAGCGGCGAGTCGACGCCGGGGCCGACGAAGTTGGCGAACCGCAGCACCGACACCGTCAGGTCGGAGCGGCGCCGCGTCAGCCCGCGGACGTACCCCTCGACCTCGACGGCGTCCTTGGCGTACCCGGACGTCGGCGCCTCGACGGGCTCGTCCCGCTCGGTGAACACGGCCGGGTCCATCGGGGAGGAGCCGTAGACGGCGGCCGAGGACCGCACGACGAGCTTGCGCGCGTCGGGCGAGCGCTGGCACGCCCCGAGGAGCTGCATCGTCCCGATGACGTTGAGCTCTTTCACCTTCGCCCGCGGCACCGACGCCGAGGTGACCAGGTTGAGGTGCACCACGGTGTCGACCCGGGCGGACGAGATGATCTTCGCGATGCCGGGCGTGCGGATGTCGACCCGCACGAACTCGGTGCGGCCGAGCGGCATCGTGGGCGGCACGGTGTCCACCCCGATGACCCGCTCGATCCCCGGGTCGGCCTGCAGGGCGTGCGCGACCCGCGCCCCCAGGAAACGGGAGACGCCCGTGACGAGGACGACACGGGCCGCGGCGGGCTTGGCTGGCCCCGACTCGACAGGCACTGTGCGCCCCACCCCTTACGGCTGAGCGACCGGCGTGCTCACTTCTTGTTGCGGCGCTGGATGCGCGTCTTCTTCAGCAGCTTGCGGTGCTTCTTCTTGGCCATCCGCTTGCGGCGCTTCTTGATGACAGAGCCCACGAGACCTCGCTCGGCGTATCGGGTGTTGTGCAGGAGACGAACGTGCCGCAGGCGAGTGATGACTCGATACGCGCGCACGGTCCGCTGCCCAAGGGTACCGCTGCGCAGGTGGAGATCTCGCCGCGGCATGGCGCGCGGCGACCGGCACCGCGCCGCGCGCGCCGTCCCGCGGCGCCGCCCGCGATGCCGGGCACCGTTCCGCGCGGGCGGGCGGGGATGGTGACTCCGCCCGTCCCGCGGTGTCCGGACCGGCTCCGGACCGGGGGTCGCGCGGGGCATCGGCGATGCCCCGTCCGCCCGGTCCCCGGGTCCGGCGGCCTACCGGCCGCCGGCCGGTCCTCGTCCTGTTTCCCCAGCTCCGGGACGGTCCTCGCGGGTCGTCCCGGCGCCCCCTGCACGGCCGGGTGGCAGGTTCGGCGAGGGCCTGTCGGCCCCGCCCTCACCCGTTATCCGGCTTCGATGTACGCGTCGCGCAGGTAGTCGTGAACAGCCTGTTCGGGGACCCGGAACGAGCGGCCCACCCGGATGGCGGGAAGCTCGCCCGAGTGGACGAGGCGGTAGACGGTCATCTTGGACACCCGCATCACCGAGGCCACTTCGGCCACGGTCAGGAACCTGACCTCGCTGAGAGGTCGCTCGCCTGAGCTCATCGGACGCCCTCTTCCACACGTGCCGCGCACCGGCCCTTCGGGTGACTTTGATCACGCACGTGTACTTCCTCCAGCGTAAATCGCGTATCGGCAGTCGCAAGAGGGGAGTTCCGCACATTTCCGTATCCGACCCTGACCGGGCGGCCATATCGTTGCTCCCGTACGGAGCGCGAACATGACGGCACTGGGCGTGGCAATCCCACCGAATGTCAACCGAAAACAGGGGATGACCTGCGACTCAGAGGTTCGCGCTGGGGCCGCGCCAAACCACGGACACCGTTACGGCAGCCCTGTCACACCCAGTGACAGGATGGACGGCCGCGCCGGAAGGTAAGCAAGGTCAGTCCTTCGGGGACAGGCCCGCGCGGGCGAGGAGATACGCCGTCAAGGGCCCGTAATGGTGCGGAGACACGCCGTCGTCCAGCGGGACGACCACATCGATCTTGCCTTCGGCGGCGCCGGCGAACAGCGCGGGATCGTTACAGTCCGCGAATCCGACGGTGTCGATGCCGGCCTGGCCGGCGGCGCCCGCCCAGCCGTGATCGGCAATGGCCAGATCCGGCCAAGAATCGTGTTTATCGTTCATGGTCTCGCCGTTTCCGCTATCAGCGGGCGCGGCTGCAGCGGACGCGGCCGGGCCGGGGCCTCCCGAGGCCAGCTCGCGGAGCATCGCCTCCATCGGATGCGGGTCGTGCGTGTGGTGGGTGCGGAAGTCCTCGCCCTCCAGCATCGCCACGCCCGGCTCGGCGTAGACGATCCGGCGCAGGTCGGAGCCGCCGTAGTCGACCTCGATCTCGTACGTCCAGCCCGCCGCCGGGGTCAGGATGCGGCAGCCCGCGCCCGCCAGCGCCCGCGCGACGCCCTGGTACAGCGGGGTCAGCGTGGCCGGATGCCCGGTCGCGATCACCACGGTCTCCCGGCGGCGCGCCGCGAGGCCGATCCGGTCGCCCATCGCCTCCAGCGTGTCGAGGGTGATGTCGGGGTCGATCGTGTCGTCGCCGTACACGTGCCGCGGATCCGGGTTCACGCCGCAGCGCTCGACCATCATCTCCAGCACGGACCGCTCCGTCCACGACGGCTTGAGCTCCAGCCCGAACCGGTAGTACGGGTTGCCGGCCGCCATCCGCCGGTAGTGCAGCAGGTTGTTCTGCCGCGGTGTCGCCACGTCGCCCGCGATCATCGTGCGGACGAGGTGCGCGCGCAGTTCGTCCCGCGTGGGGGGCTTGCCAGGATCCGCCATCACTCGTCCGCCGCCGCTCTACTTGTCGCTTGTCGCTCGTCGTCGCCCGTCCGGGGTGACTCGTCCGCGGTCACTCGTCCGTCATCGGGTCGAGGCCGTGCTCGGGGAAGACCTCCCGCCGGGTCGCCAGGATCGCCTGGTCGACCGGGTTCGCCGGGTCGTAGCCGTTCCCCCACCGGTGCACCTCCACCACGTCCGTCCCGTCCGTCATCCGGCGCGGGGCGATCTCGCCGGTGCGCCTCCGCACGAACTCGCGCCAGGCGTCCGGGGTCTCGGTGGCCGGCGCGATCGGGTCGCCGGACGCCTCCGCCAGCAGGTGCGTCCAGGCGCGCGGGACGACCTGGACCAGCTCGTAGCCACCGCCGCCGGTCAGGATCCAGCGGCCGCCGGCCGTCTCGTGCGCGAGCCGGTGCAGCGCCGCGTACGCGGTCCGCTGCCCGTCCACGGTGAGGATCAGGTGGGCGAGCGGGTCGAGCGCGTGCGAGTCGGCGCCCTGCTGGGTGACGAGCACCTGCGGGCGGAACCGGCGCAGCAGCTGCGGGACGACCGCCTCGAACGCGCGCAGCCAGGACGCGTCGTTGGTGCCGGGCGGCAGCGAGACGTTGACCGCCGTGCCGTCGGCGCCGGTCTCGGTGGGGAACCCGGTGCCGGGGAACAGCGTCCGCGGCGTCTCGTGCAGGCTGATCGTCAGGACGCGTGGGTCGTCGTAGAACGCGGCCTGGACGCCGTCGCCGTGGTGTACGTCGATGTCGACGTAGGCGACGCGCTCGGCGCCGTTCTCCAGCAGCCACGCGATCGCGACGGCCGGGTCGTTGTAGACGCAGAAGCCGCTCGCGGCGCCGCTCAGCGCGTGGTGCAGGCCGCCGGAGACGTTCGCGGCGTGCTCGGCGCGGCCCGTCCAGACCGCCTCCGCCGCGGCCACCGAGGCGCCCGTGACCAGCGCGGACGCGTCGTGCATGCCGAGGAAGACGGGATTGTCGTCGGTGCCGAGGCCGTACCGCGGCTCCGGCAGCCCGGTCGCGCCCGCGTGCTTGACGGCCGCGATGTACGCCTCCTCGTGGACGAGGCGGAGCAGCTTGTCGTCGGCGGTCTCGAACTCCGACACCCGCACGTTGCTGCGGTCCAGCACGCCGAGCTCGCGGGCCAGCGCCATCGTCAGCTCGACGCGGACCGGGTTCATCGGGTGGCCGGGCCCGAAGTCGTAGGAGACGAGCCGGTCGTCCCAGAAGATCTCCAGCCCGCAGCCCCGGGGCGGAGGCTGGGAGGGCGGCGCGACGCTCATGACCTCACGGTATCGCGGCGGGTCCGTGGCCAGGATCACAGACCCCACCGGTCCGGACGTCCCTCGCGATCAAGCTGTGATGTTGATTACACGACATAAATGGGCATGTACATAACACAACGGAAACAGCCAGTGAGGTGCCGATGGACCAGAGCGTCCGCAGCCGCGCGATCTCCGGCGCCCTCCGGCTGGGCGTCCACCCCTTCATGCACCGGGTCCCCGGGCACGCCCCGAGCATCCGCACCGCCCGCTCCGCCGTGGACGCCGCGTCCCTGCTGCTGCGGGCCGGCTCGCGGGCCCGGGTCGTCCCACTGGCGGACCCGCGCGTCGAGAGCCCCGGTGACCGACCGGTCAGGGGCGAGTGGGTCGTCACCCGCGACGCGCCCGAGGCCCCCGCCGCGGGCACGTCGCCCGCAGGCGCGATCCTCTACCTGCACGGCGGCGGCTACGTCGTCTGCTCGCCGCGCACGCACCGGTCGATCACGTCGCGGCTGGCGGTCGAGACCGGTCTGCCCGTCCTCGTGCCCCGCTACCGGCTCGCGCCCGAGCACCCCTTCCCCGCCGCGCTGGAGGACGCCGTCGCCGCCTACCGGTGGCTGCTCGACCGCGGCGTCCCCGCGTCCGGGATCGTCGTGGCGGGCGACTCGGCGGGCGGGCATCTCGCCGCCACGCTGGCGGGCGAGATCTGCCGGACGGGGCTGCCGTCCCCCGCCGGGATCGTCCTGTTCTCCCCCTGGGTCGACCTGACCTGCGAGCTGTCCACCCGCGAGCAGCGGCACGCCCGCGACCCGTACATCAGCGCGTACGCGGCGCGCCGGGTCGCCCGCCTCGTGGTGGGGCCGGGCGGCTTCGACGACCCGCGCCTCGCCCTGCTCACCTGCGCGTGGACGGACACGCCGCCGGTGCTGATCCAGGTCGGCGGCGCGGAGGTGCTGCGCCCCGAGGCGGAGGCGCTCGCGGACGCGCTGACCGCCGCGGGCGCCGACTGCGAGCTCCAGGTCTGGAAGGGGCAGATGCACGTCTTCCAGATCCTCAACCGGGTGCTTCCGGAGGCGAGCGCGGCGATGCGCGACGCCGCCCGCTTCATCGGGTCCGTCACGGCCCCGGCGCCCAAGAAGTCGGAGGTCGCGGCGTAGGCGCGCGGACTACCGGCCGTCGCCCTTGCCCTCCTTGGGCGCGGAACGGCGGTTCGCGGCCAGGAGCGCGGCCGCGTGGTCGGCCATGAAGCGCGGCACGCCGAGCCTGATGAGCGTGCGGTGCAGCAGCGTCCGCTCCACCGGGGACGCCGCGCGGGGCACGCCCGCGTCCCGTTTCCGCCGGTCGACCATCCCGCGCCTCCCCCGCCGTCATCAAGATCAACGGGGATGGTAGCCAGGAAAATCCCTGTTTCACCCGGGAATCGGGCTCATTAGCCACGCTAGGGAATTCGCCCGTCACCCCGCGTGGCCCGATCGGCGAGTCGTCGCGGGTCAGAAGTTGCGGGCGTGCTCGGGCTCGAAGACCGGGTCGCCGTCCTCCGGTCGGCGACGCGCGGTGAGGAAGCCGACCGCCGCCGCGACCGTCGCGATCCCCTCTCCGACCAGGCTGATCGTCTTCTCGGTGTACCAGACGGGCTCGTGCATGTCCGGCAGCGGACCGAGCGCGCCGACGTCGACGTAGTAGTACAGCAGGAGCGCGCCGACCGCGCTCCCCGCGACGAGGAACGCCAGCGCGTACGACCAGCGGGCCGCGTAGGTGAGAATGATCACCGCGACGACGGCGGCGATCCCGGCCTGGATGCGGAAGAGCAGGTCGCCGTGGATCGAGCCGCCCTGGACGAACGCCATCTGGGGAGCGAACCTCCAGTGCACGACGGCGTCCGCGGCGAGTCCCGCGGCGACCAGCAGTCGGAGTATGAGTCGCATACTCCTAACACGGCCCCGCACCCCCGCCCGGCTCAACCCGATCATTCGGAATTCAACTTTTTCCGGGCGATGTGCGCGGTGCGGGGCAGGGCAAAACAGGGCAGGCGGGGCGGAGCAGGGCAGGCGGGTGGGGCGGTCAGCCGCCGGCGAGCTCCCGGCCGCGGTTGCGGGCCGCCTCGATCGCCTCCAGGACGGCGGCGCGGACGCCGTGCCTCTCCAGCTCCCGGATGGCCGAGATCGTCGTCCCGCCCGGGGACGTCACGGCCTCGCGCAGCAGCACCGGATGCTCGCCGGAGTCGCGCAGCATCACCGCGGCGCCGACCGCGGACTGGATCACCATCTCCAGCGCGGCGGCGCGCGGCATGCCGAGCAGGATGCCGGCGTCGACCATCGCCTCGACCAGGTAGTAGAAGTACGCGGGGCCGCTGCCGGACAGGGCCGTCGCGCCGTCCTGCAGCGACTCGGGGATGCGCAGCACCTTCCCGACCGGCGACAGCAGCTCCTCGGCGAGCTTCAGGTGCTCCTCGCCCGCGTGCGACCCCGCCGAGATGACGCTCATCGCCTCGTCCACGTGGACGGGCGTGTTCGACATGACGCGGACCACCGGCGTCCCGGCTGGGAGCCGCTCCTCGATGAACGCCGTGGGGATGCCCGCGGCCATGGAGACGACCATCCGGTCGCCGCCGACGTGCGGGCGGATCTCGTCCAGCAGCGCGCCCATGTCCTGCGGCTTCACCGCGATGACCAGCGTCTCGGCCTTCGCGGCGGCGTCGGCGTTGGACACGGTCTCGATGCCGTAGCGCTCGCGCAGCAGCACCGCGCGCTCCTCGCGGCGCGCGGTCGCCACGAGCTCGGACGGGCGGCGGCCGGCCCGGAGCACCCCGGACAGCAGCGCCTCGCCCATCTTCCCGGCACCCAGAATCGCGATCATCGGCATACCTTGACGTGGGGATCCAGTGACCGGACCAGCCTATCGGGGGCCGCCCGGCCACCGGACGGCCAGGCGCGGACGGTCAGGCGCGGACGGTCAGGCGCGGACGGTCAGGCGCGGTGAACGAGGGAGCGCGCGAACAGCTTGAGGTTGGACGGCCTCTCCGCGAGGCGCCGCATGAAGTACTCGTACCACTCGCGCCCGTAGGCGACGTACACGCGGACCTGCGCGCCCTTCGCCGCGAGACGGCGCTGCTCCGCGGAGCGGATGCCGTAGAGCATCTGGTACTCGAACGTGTCGGCGTCGCGCTCGTTCAGCACCGCCAGCGCGCCGCCGATGTCGATGAGGCGCGGGTCGTGGGTGGCGATCATGGGGTAGCCCTTGCCCGCCATCAGGACCTTCATACAGCGGACGTACGACTTGTCGATCTCTTCCTTGTCGGTGAAGGCCACCGCATCGGGCGCGGCGTAGGCGCCCTTGCACAGCCTCACGCGGGACCCCTCGTACGCCAGCTCCGCGCAGTGCTCCTCCGCGCGCCGCAGGTACGCCTGGATGACCGCGCCCACGTCCGGGAAGTCGCGGCGCAGCTCGTGGACGATCCGCAGCGTCGCGTCGACCATGGTGTGCTCTTCCATGTCGAGCGTGACGGTCGTGCTGGCGGAGCGTGCCGCGCCGCAGATGCGGCGCGCGTTCTCCAGCGCGGTTTCCTCGCCCAGGGTCAGCCCGATCGCCGACAGCTTCACCGACACCTCGGCGCGCGCCCCCAGCCCGGACTCCCCGAGCCGTTCGAGCAGGGCGACGTAGTGGTCGGCGTTGGCCTCGACGCGCCCGCCGTCCTCGGTGTCCTCGCCGAGGACGTCCAGCGTGACGAGCAGACCCTCCGCGGTGAGGTCATCGATGACGCGCGCCGCGTCGTCCATGGTCTCCCCGGCGACGAACCGCCGGACGACGTCGCCGGTGAACGGCGCGGTCTCCATGATCCGGCGTGCGCCGCCACTGCGCGACGCGAACAGCAACGCCTGACGAAGCACTGGTGCACAACCCCTTGTCCGGCGGGACGGCCCGCTCCTTCACAGCCGCCGTCCCCTACCGCCCAGGTTATGCCCGGACCGGCGCCCCGATCACGACGCCCCGGCCCGGGAGCCCGCTCAGGACACCGTGCCGACGCCGTGGCCGCCGCCGTACTTCTGGACGTACTGCTGCATGCCGGCCGTCTTCACCGCTTCGAACAGCGTCTTCGCCTTGGCCGGGTCCAGGAAGACCACGCTCTGCTTATTGCGCATCCCGGTGCCCTTGTAGGGCGTCGTAAGGAACGTCACGTCGCCGACGCGCAGGTGCCGCAGGCTCAGCGCCAGCGAGCGCAGGTCCCCCGCCGACTCGCTCGAGTCGACGCTGATCGACTTGGTGAACGCCGACAGGAACCGGTCGAGCTTCAGCGGGTTGGTGATCGTGCCGCCGTCCGCGGCCTGCTTGGCGAGCGCGCCGAGGAACGCCTGCTGTCGCTTGATCCGGTCGAAGTCGCCGTTCGGCAGGTTGTAGCGCTGCCGGACGAACAGCAGCGCCTCCTCGCCGTTCAGCTTCTGCCGGCCGGCGTTCCACCGCTTCTTGCGGGCCGGGTCGTACACGCTCTGCTTGATGTCGACGGTGACGCCGCCCAGCGCGTCCGTCATCGACTTGAAGCCCTCGAAGTCGATCGCGCCGTAGTGGTCGATCCGGACGCCGGTGAGGTTCTCCATCGTCTCGATCAGCAGCTTCGGGCCGCCGAACGAGAACGCGGCGTTGATCTTCTGCTTTCCGTACCCGGGGATCTGCACGTAGGAGTCCCGGGGGAAGGAGATGATGTACGCCTTCTTCCGGTCCGCCGGGAGGTGCAGCAGCATGATCGTGTCGGTGCGCTGCTGGCCCGGCTTCCAGAGGTCGCCGCCGCCGTCTCCGGTCGTGCCGACGTCGGCGCGGGTGTCGGAGCCGACCAGCAGCCAGTTCTCGGTGCCCGCGCTGTTCGGGCCGGGCCGCTTGCCGCCCGGCATGACGCCCTGGATCCGGTGGATGTTGCCGTTGTACGACGACTGGCGCTGCCAGATCAGCCCGCCGATCCCCGCCACGAGCAGCACGAGGAACACGCCGATCGCGAGCAGGACGCGCGGCCAGCGCTTCTTGCGCGGGCGCACGCCGTCGCCGTCGTCGCCGCCGGGACCGCCGCCCCAGAACGCCGCGCTGTCGGGATCCTCGCCGCCGAGGCCGCCTGGACCGCCGGGACCGCCGTCTCCGGGTCCGGACGGGCCGCCAGGCCCTCCGGGCGCACCGTGCCCCTCGTGCCCGCCGATGCCGGGACCGCCGGGGCCGCCGGGACCGGCAAGGCCCGGCGCGGCGTGGGCCCCGGTCGCGCCGGGGCCGGACGGAGCGCCCGGACCTGCCGGGACGCCCGGACCCGCCGGGGCGTCGGGGGCTCCGGACGCGTGGCGTCCCGCGTGCGGCGGCAGGGCCCCATCGGGCCGCTGCGGCAGCGGCGGGCCGGGGAGGTCTCGGGGGGTCATGGCGCAGAAGCTACCAGCCCGATCAGTGCGGTTAAGGCGCGTTTCACACGTCCGTCCTGATCGAGACCGGTCCCGGCCCCCGGGTAAACCTCCGGGCTACGGCGTCCTTCTCGGCAGGGTCGCGGCGCCGAGGAGGAGGGCGACGACGGTGAAGGCGGCGATCACGGCGACGTCCGTCGTGAGGGTGCCGGTGAAACCGGGCTTGGCGCTGATCTCCTGCATGCCCTGCACCGCGTAGGTCAGCGGCAGCACCCGGGAGACCGCCTCCAGCCAGCCCGCCATCTGGTCGCGCGGGATGATCAGCCCGCACAGCAGCGTCTGCGGCAGCACGAACGCCGGCATGAACTGGACGGCCTGGAACTCGGTGCGGGCGAACGCGCTGGCGAACAGGCCGAGGGCCATGCCGAGCAGCGCGTCGAGCACCGCGACGAGGACCAGGGAGCCGAGCGAGCCGGTCAGGTCCAGCCCGAGCCAGGTCAGCGAGATCACCAGGACCACGCCGACCTGCACCAGCGCGGCGAGCCCGAACGCGAGCGCGTAGCCGAGCAGCAGGTCGAGCTTGCCGAGCGGCATGCTCATGAGGCGTTCGAGGGTGCCGCCGGTGCGCTCGCGGAGCGTGGCGACGCTGGTCACGACGAACATGACGACGAACGGGAACAGCCCGAGCAGCATCGGGCCGAGCCGGTCGAACATCGCCGGCGCCTGGAACACGTACCGCAGCAGGATCATCAGCAGGCTCGGCACGACGACCAGCAGCGCGACGGTCCGGTGGTCGTGCCTGAGCTGGGCGAGGATGCGGCGGGCGGTGGCGAGGGTGATCGCGGGGTTCACGCGGGGCTCCCGGCGGTCTCGGCGATGAGGCGGAGGAACGCCTCCTCCAGGTCGGGGGCGCCGGTCCGCTCGCGCAGCTCGTCGGGGGCGCCGTCGGCGAGGATGCGCCCCTCGCGCATCAGCAGCAGCCGGTCGGTGCGGCCCGCCTCGTCCATGACGTGGCTGGACACGATGAGCGTGACGCCGCGTCCGGCGAGCGTCCGGAACAGCGCCCACAGCTCCTGCCGCAGGACGGGGTCGAGGCCGACGGTGGGCTCGTCGAGGACGAGCAGTTCGGGCGAGCCGAGGAGGGCGACGGCGAGGTTGGCGCGGTTGTGCTGCCCGCCGGACAGCGTCGCGACCGGCTGGTCGCGGTTGCCGGCGAGGCCGACCTCCTCGATGACGCGGTCGGCGTCGCCGCGCGGCGCGCCCAGCACGGAGGCGAAGTAGCGGAGGTTCTCGGCGACGGTCAGGTCCCCGTAGACGGCCGGGGTCTGGGTCGCGTAGCCGACGCGGTTCCGCAGTCCGCGCGACCCGGCGTCCTCGCCGAGGACGGTGACGCGGCCGCTCGCGACGACCTGGACGCCGACGAGCGCCCGCATCACGGTGGTCTTGCCGCAGCCGCTCGGGCCGAGCAGCCCGACGACGCGGCCGCGCGGGACGTCGAAGCTCAGTCCGTGCAGGACCTCGCGCCCGCCGCGCACCACCCGCAGGTCCCGCACTTCCACGGCGGGACTGGAACTCATCATGTGATGAATTTAAGTCCGCGCGGAGGCCCGGTCAAGAGGCCGGGAAGGTCCGGTTTCCGCACCCGGTTCCGTCCGGGTTCCGTCCGGGGGCTCCGTGCGGGGAGGGACGTCAGTCCAGGTAGCGCTGGAGGGTCGGCGCGACCAGCTCGACCAGCTCGTCCTCGCTCGCGGACGCCATCGGCTCGACCCGCAGCACGTACCGCAGGATCATCACGCCGATCATCTGCCCGACCGCCGCCTGGACGTTCAGCCGCGGCAGGGACCCGGCCGCCTCGGCGCGGCCGAGCAGCGCCGACGTCACGAACTCGCGCATCATCGCCGCCGCCCGCTCGTTGGTCATCGCCGAGCGCAGCATCGCCAGGATGGGCGCGCGACGGTCCGCGTCGGCCCAGACCTGGAGGAACGTCCGGACGATCGTCTCGCCGAGCCGCTCGCGGGGCAGCGACAGCAGGTGCGGCAGCACGACCGACGGGTCCACCGGGAACCGCATGGCCTCGACGAACACGCCCTCCTTCGTGCCGAAGAAGTGGTGCACGAGCGCCGGGTCGACGCCGGCGGCGCGGGCGATCGCGCGCAGCGACGTCCCGTCGTAGCCCTTGTCGGCGAACATCTCGCGCGCCTCGGCGAGGATCGCCTCGCGCGTCTCGGTCGGGCCGGGCCGGCGGCCCCGCGCGGACGCGGTCCGCCCGGAGCGCGTCCCGTCGGTCACCGGGCGCCCCGGCGGGTGACCTCCCCGCCCGAGGTGACCTGCCAGGTGTGGTCGGCGGCGGCCAGGTGCAGCCGGGCGAACGCGAGCGCCTCGGCCAGGTCCTCCATGCGCTCGGCGCGGCTGGACGCACGGCGCGTGTTGACCTCCAGGACGACGTGCCCGCGGAACCCGGATTCGGCGAGCGTCTCCAGCATCGGCCCGCACGGCTGGTTGCCGCGGCCCGGGACGAGGTGCTCGTCCTTGTTGGTGATCCCGACGCCGTCGGCGAGGTGGATGTGGCGGAGCCGGTCGCCGAGGCCCGCCGCCATGCCGAGGGCGTCGGAACCGGACACGGCGGTGTGCGACAGGTCCAGCGTGACGTGCGGGTAGTCCTGGTCGACGGGGTTCCAGTCGGGCAGGTACATGCCGGCCTCGGCGCCGCGCGCCTTGAGCGGGAACATGTTCTCGACCGCGAACAGCACGTCCGTCTCGTCCTGCATGCGGGCCAGGCCCTCGACGAACTCCTTGGCGTAGTCGCGCTGCCAGCGGAACGGCGGGTGGACGACCACGACGTCGGCGCCGAGCTCCTCGGCGACCTCCTTGGAGCGGACCAGCTTGCCCCACGGCTCGCGCCCCCAGACCCGCTGGGTGAGCAGCAGGCAGGGCGCGTGGATCGACTTGATCGGGACCTGGTGGTAGTCGGACAGGCGGCGCAGGACGTTGAGGTCCTGCGAGGACGCGTCCGTGGACACCATGACCTCGATGCCGTCGTAGCCGAGCAGCGCGGCGATCTCGAAGGCGCTCGGCACCTTCTCGGGATAGACCGACGCGGTGGACAGCGTGATCGGTGCGTCCGGCACGCGCAGGGCCGGTGAACGGGCGCCGTTGTGCTGCGGGGTCAAGGCTTCCTCGCCAGGAATGATCGCTCGGCTGGGTCCGTGAGAGGCGGTGTTCGTAAAGGAAAGCCTATGCGCCCGCGCCGGTGATGAAACCCTCGCCCCGAGTGATCCGCGCTGCTTCCCGCAGGGGCCGCTCCGGGCGCGGCTACGCTCTGTTCCCGTGGCCGAGATCGCGCCGGGCGCCGTGCCGAGCCCGAACATCTGGAACTCCCCGCAGGTCTACGAGCTGGAGAACCGCGCGGTGGACCCCGACGGCGTGCTGGACACCGCGATGCGCGCGATCCGGCCGTGGACGGGCGCGACCGTGCTGGACCTCGGCTGCGGCACCGGCTTCCACCTGCCGCATTTCGCCGCGGAGGCGGACCGGGTGATCGGGATCGAGCCGCACGCGGGCCTCGCGGGGGCCGCGGCGCGCCGCGTCCGCGACCTTCCTAACGTCACCGTGCGTGTCGGCGCGGCGCAGTCGCTGCCGCTGCCGGACGCGTCGGTCGACGTCGTGCACGTCCGGTGGGCGTACTTCTTCGGGCCGGGCTGCGAGCCGGGCCTCGCCGAGCTGGACCGGGTCGTCCGGCGCGGCGGGGCGGTCTTCGTCATCGACAACGACGCGACCCGGTCCACGTTCGGCCGCTGGTTCCGGCGCGGGCTGCCGAAGTACGACCCGGAGGCCGTCGAGCGGTTCTGGACGCGGCGCGGCTTCACCCGCGAGCCGCTGATGATCAAATGGTCGTTCGGGAGCAGGGAGGACCTCGCGGCGGTGCTGCGGATCGAGTTCCCTGCCGACCTCGCGGACGAGTTCCTGCGCGAGCATGCCGGCCTCGAAGTGGACTACGCCGTCAATCTGTGGTGGCGTTGCGCCTGAGGTTACTGACGAGTCCGTCACAGTCGGCGTCCCGATGTGGCCACTCTTGGACCCCGCGTACAACAATTGGCGCCGTACCCCCACCGGCGCCGAAGGCGCCGCGACGCCGCCCCCCGGCCGGCGTCCGCCCGAAGGAACGGAGGAACCGGCCATGGGCCGTGCCGCCAGGACGAGCCGCAATATGATCGCCGCCGCCGCGCTCGCCGGAGCCGGCGCCGGGGCGGGACTGGCCCTGCAGCGCCGCGCCGTCCGCCGCCTCCAGCTGCGGCCCGACCCCTACGCCGGGGAGCCGTTCGGCTCCCTACGCGGCCGCCCCGTCCCCGTCCGCGCCGACGACGGCACCCGGCTCTACGCCGAGATCGACGGCGAGGACCGCACCGACCTCGCCGTCGTGTTCTCGCACGGCTGGACCCTCACCCAGGACTCCTGGCACTTCCAGCGCAAGGCGCTGCGCGGCCTCGGCCGGCTCGTCTTCTGGGACCAGCGCGGCCACGGCCGCTCCGACGGCGGCGCCCGCGACGGCTACACCCTCGACCGCCTCGCGGGCGACCTCGCCGCCGTCATCGAAGCCACCGTCCCCGCGGACACCCCCGTCGTCCTCGTCGGCCACTCCATGGGCGGCATGACCACCATGCGGTACGCCGACGCCAACGCCGGGCTCGTCGGCGGCAAGATCGCCGCCACCGGGCTGCTGTGCACCTCGTCCGGCGGCCTCGGCGAGGTCACCCTCGGCCTGCCGGCCCTCGTCGCGCGCTCCACCCAGCGCGTCCTGCCGCGCGCACTGCGCGCCCTCGGCGCCGGCTCCGCCGCCATCGAGAAGGTCCGGCACCTCGGCCGCGACGGCTCCATGCTGATCGAGGACCTCATCGCCTTCGGCCCCGACGCCAGCCCCGCCGCCGTCGCGTTCGCCGAGCAGATGATGACCGAGACCCGGATGGACGCCTTCATCGACTTCCTCCACTCGATGGTCACCACCGAGGTCATCAGCGACTGCGCCGCCCTCGCCGCCGCCGACACCCTGGTCATCGGCGCGGAGAACGACATGCTCACCCCGGTCGAGCACAGCCTCGAGATCGCCGGCTGCGTGCCGTCCGCCCGCCTGGAGGTCGTCCCCACCGCCGGCCACATGGCCATGCTGGAACGCCCCAGCATCGTCTCCGACCACCTAGGCGACCTCATCGAACGCGCCCGTAAGCAGTGTTAGCCCAGGGGGGCGACCCCCTGGAACCCCCGTCGCGGTCGGCAACCTGTTTCCCGCTCCGCTAGAGCTCCGCGCGAAACAGGCCGCCGACCGTCGGGCAGGCCCGCTGCGCTCGCTGCACTCGCTCCGCGTGCCTGCCCGTAACGTCAGCTGAGCTTCGACCCGGCGGGGCCGGGGTTCGAGCCGGCGGGGCCGAGGTTCGAGCCGGCGGGACTGGTGGGGCGGGCTTTCGGGGCGGACTGTCGGCGGGGGGCTCTAGAGTCTCGGGGCATGGCGAAGGCTAAGACGGCGAAGGCCGCCTACCGCTGCTCGGAATGCGGCTGGCAGACCTCGAAGTGGGTGGGGCGCTGCGGCGAGTGCCAGACGTGGGGCACGGTCACCGAGGCGGCGTCCGCCACCCCCGCGCGGGTCGTGACCGCCGGGCCCGTCAGCACGCCCGCCAAGCCGATCGGGCAGGTCGACGTCCAGAACGCGCAGACCCGGCCCACCGGGCTGGACGAGCTCGACCGGGTGCTCGGCGGCGGCATCGTGCCCGGGGCCGTGCTGCTGCTCGCGGGCGAGCCCGGCATCGGCAAGTCCACGCTGCTGCTGGAGGTCGCGGCGCTGGCGTCCACGCCGCCGGAGGCGGCCGTCCCGCGGCAGGCCCCCGCCACCGCCAGGCGCGTCCTGTACGTCACCGGGGAGGAGTCGGCCGAGCAGGTCCGGCTGCGCGCCGACCGGGTCGGCGCCATCACCGACGACCTGTACCTGGCCGCCGAGACCGAGCTGTCCGCCGTCCTCGGGCACGTCGACGCCGTCGAGCCCACCCTCCTGGTCGTCGACTCGATCCAGACCATCGGGACGTCCGAGGTCGACGGCGCGCCCGGCGGCGTCACGCAGATCCGCGAGGTCGCCGCGAACCTGATCAGGATCGCCAAGGAGCGCGGCATCACCGTCGTGCTGGTCGGCCACGTCACCAAGGAGGGCGCGATCGCGGGCCCCCGCCTGCTGGAGCACCTCGTCGACGTCGTCCTGTACTTCGAGGGCGACCGGCACTCCCGGCTCCGGATGATCCGCGCCGTGAAGAACCGCTACGGCCCGACCGACGAGCTGGGCTGCTTCGACCTGTCGGAGGTCGGGATCGTCGGGCTGCCCGACCCGAGCGGGCTGTTCCTCACCCGCCGCGAGGAGCCCGTCCCCGGCACGTGCGTCACCGTCACGCTGGAGGGCCGCCGGCCGCTCGTCGCGGAGGTGCAGGCGCTCGTCGCCAAGTCGCACCTGCCCGCGCCGCGGCGCGCCACGTCCGGCCTCGACACCTCCCGCGTCGCGATGGTGCTGGCCGTTCTCGCCCAGCGCTGCAAGATCTCGATGCACGAGCAGGACGTGTACGTCTCCACCGTCGGCGGCGTCCGGCTCGCCGAGACCTCCGTCGACCTCGCGCTCGGCCTCGCCGTCGCCGGGTCCACCGTCGAGCAGGCGCTGTCGAGCAGCCTGATCGCGCTCGGCGAGGTCGGCCTCGCGGGCGAGGTCCGGGTCGTGCCCGGCGTGCAGCGGCGGCTCGCCGAGGCCGCCCGGCTCGGGTTCAAGCACGCCGTCGTCCCGCGCGGGTCCCTGGAACTCGCCGACGGCTCGCCGCTCAAGCGCGCCGACCCGCAGCTCACGAGCTACGAGGGCATGAAGGTGATGGAGGTCGACAGCCTGCAACAGGCGCTCCAGGTCGCCTTTACCGCGCCATGACGCGGGTAGCGCGAGAGTATTACGGCACGCGTCAGAGGGATGCGACCAGGGGAGGAACCGGGTCACCGCCCTGCTCGGTAAACTGACGCCGTCCAGCGACCTCCGGGGGCCAGGTGCCAGAACACGACAAGGCTCATGACGAACGACGCCGCGCCACGCTCGCCGCGGTGGCCCCGGGCACGCAGATCCGCGACGGCCTGGAACGCATCCTGCGGGGGCACACCGGCGGGCTGATCGTCCTCGGCTACGACCAGGCCGTCGAGGACCTGTGCTCGGGCGGCTTCGAACTCGACGTCGAGTTCTCCGCGACGCGGCTGCGCGAGCTGGCCAAGATGGACGGCGCGATCGTGCTGGACAACGACCACTCCCGCATCGTGCGGGCCGCCGTCCACCTCGTGCCGGACTCCACCATCCCCACCGAGGAGTCGGGCACCCGGCACCGCACCGCCGAGCGCGTCGCCCGCCAGACGCCCCACCCGGTCATCTCGGTGAGCCAGTCGATGCGGATCATCGCGCTCTACCTGGACGGCATCCGCTACGTCCTGGAGGACTCGGCGGCGATCCTGTCGAAGGCCAACCAGGCGCTCGCCACGCTCGAGCGCTACAAGCTGCGCCTCGACGAGGTGTCCGGCACGCTGTCCGCGCTGGAGATCGAGGACCTCGTCACGGTCCGCGACGTCAGCGCGGTCGTGCAGCGGCTGGAGATGGTGCGCCGCATCGCCGACGAGATCGAGGGCTACGTCGTCGAGCTCGGCACCGACGGCCGGCTGCTCTCCCTGCAGCTGGACGAGCTGGTCTCCGGCGTCGACGTCGACCGGGAGCTGATCGTCCGCGACTACCCGTCGGACGACACCCGCGCCCGCGGCGTGTCGGCGATCCTGTCCGCGCTGGACACGCTGTCGGCCAACGAGCTGCTCGACCTGTCCACGGTCGCGGAGGTGATGGGGTTCGCCGGGCCGGACGCCCTCGACCTGCCGGTCAGCCCGAAGGGGTTCCGGCTGCTGGCGAAGGTGCCGCGGCTGCCCAGCATGGTCGTCGAGCGGCTCGTGGAGCACTTCGGCGGGCTGCAGAAGCTCCTCGCCGCGAGCATCGACGACCTGCAGGCCGTCGGCGGGGTCGGCGAGTCCCGCGCCCGCAGTGTCCGCGAGGGCCTGTCGCGGCTCGCCGAGTCGTCGATCCTCGAACGCTACGTCTGACGGTCGCGAGGGTCAGCGGAGGTGGAAGATCCGCTTGCCGGCCTTCCCGCCCTTCAGCGACGCGACGTAGGTTCCGGGCCGGGCGGGCGCGCCGCCGCAGCCGCGGCGACGGTCCCAGGTGAAGGCGGCCGTGGAGGGGACGCCGCGCCGCAGCGTCCGCTTTCCTTTCCCGGCCTTGAGGCACTCCCCCGATGACCAGATCCGGTCTTTCCCGGACCTGACGACGACGGAGAGCGTTCCAGCGTCGAATCCGCAGGACGCGCTGCTCGTGTTCACGACGGTGACGCCGAACCGCGGCTCCTGCCCCGCCGCGTACGTCTTCGCCGCCGAGATGGTGAACACCAAGTCGGCCGCGTTGCACGGCGCGCCGTCCTCCGCGGCCTCCGGCGTGACGGTCGTGGTGACGGTCACCGTCGGCATCGCTCCCGGCGGCATGGCGGGCGCGGCCGAATCGATCGCCCCGGCGTTCCGGACCGGCTCCTTCTCACCGCCCCCGCTGCTCCCGCCGCCGCACGCCCAGGCCAGCGCCGCGACCGCACCGGCCGTTCCGGCGAGCGCCGCCACGCGGCGCCGCCAATACCGGTCCAGCGATAAATGACGCTCGGTACCCGTATCCATACGGTCAGTATGCATTCGCTGAATCGGCACAGGGGTCCGACCCGCCGCATGCCACAATGGCGGTCCGCCATGAACTCCACCTATACCGATCCGATTCTCGACTGGTACGCCGCGAACGCGCGGGATCTCCCGTGGCGCGCCGCCGACGCCACCCCCTGGGGCGTCCTCGTCAGCGAGATCATGCTCCAGCAGACCCCCGTCGTCCGCGTCCTGCCCGTCTGGCGGGCCTGGATGGAGCGGTGGCCCACCCCCACCGCGCTCGCCGCCGAACCGTCCGGCGAGGCCGTCCGCGCCTGGGGCCGGCTCGGCTACCCGCGCCGCGCGCTGCGCCTGCACGAGAGCGCCCGCGCGATCACCGAGCGGCACGGCGGCGAGGTCCCCTCGTCGCACGCCGACCTGCTCGCCCTGCCCGGCATCGGCTCCTACACCGCCGCGGCCGTCGCCAGCTTCGCGTTCCGGCAGCGCCACGCCGTCCTCGACACCAACGTCCGCCGCGTCCTGGCCCGGCTCGTCTCCGGCGAGGAGTACCCGCCCAAGGCGCAGACCAAGGCGGAGGTGGCGCTCGCCGAGGGCCTGGTGCCCCTCGACCCGCCGACCGCCGCGCGCTGGGCCGTCGCCGTCATGGAGCTCGGCGCGCTCGTCTGCACGGCCCGCACGCCGCGCTGCGTCGACTGCCCGGTCCTCGCGCAGTGCGCCTGGCATCTGAACGGACGTCCCGCCTACGACGGCCCGCCCCGCCGGGGACAGACCTACGCGGGCACCGACCGCCAGTGCCGGGGCCGCCTCCTCGCCGTCCTCCGCGACGCCGACGGGCCCGTGGAGAAGCCCGCCCTCGACGTCGTCTGGTCTGACGCCCTACAGCGCGAACGCGCCCTCGACGCGCTCATAGCGGACGGCCTCGTCGACCCCCTCGACGACGGCCGCTACACCCTCCCCACCTGAGCGACCGCGCCCGCGCCGGAACGGGGGCGGTCTGCGGGGATATTGGGTGGTCGGGCGGGCCGGTGGGGTCGTACCGTTCGGCGGGTGCGCGACCTCTTGAGCCTGCCGAAAGCCCACCTGCACGTCCACCTGGAGAGCACCGTCCGGTGGGACACGCTCAGAGCCATCGGTGACGCGAACGGGGTCGAGGTGCCTCGCGACGGCGGGACCTTCGGCGGTTTCGCCGCCTTCTTCGCCCAGAACGAGCTGGTGCGCACGTGCCTGCGGCGGCCCGCCGACTTCCGGCGGATCGCCTACGAGTTCTGCGAGGACGAGGCGGCGCAGGGCACCCGCTACGCCGAGGTCTCCTTCACCGCCGCCGCGCACGGCGAGCGGCTCGGCGACCTCGACATGCCGCTCACGGCGGTCCGCGAGGGCCTGGCCGCCGGACGCGAGGCGTTCGGCATCGAGGTCGGGCTGCTCCTGGACCACTCGCGCCGCCGCTCCGTCGAGCGGGCCTGGCACACGCTGGAGCTCGCGCGCCGCCACGAGGGCGTCGTCGCCGTCGGTCTGGCGGGCGACGAGTCGTACCCGGGCGACCCGTTCACCGAGGTGTTCGCGGCGGCCCGCGACGCCGGCCTGCACGTCGTCCACCACGCGGGGGAAGGCGAGGGACCGGCCAGCATCCGGCAGGCGCTCGGCCCCGGGCGCACCGAGCGCCTCGGCCACGGCATCCGCGTCCTGGACGACCCGGACCTGGTCGCCGAGGTCCGCGAACGGGAGATCCCGCTCGAGGTCTGCCCGTCGTCCAACGTCGCCCTGGGCTTTGCGGCGTCCCTCGCCGACCACCCCCTCCCCCGCCTCCGCGACGCGGGGCTGATCGTCACCGTGAACACCGACATCCCCGCCCTGATCGGCGCGCCGCTCGCCACCGAGTACGCCCGCGTCCGCGACGCGTTCGGCTACGACGACGCCGCGCTCGCCGACCTGGCCCGCGCCGGCGTGGACGCCTCCTTCGCCTCCGCGTCCACCAAGGCCCGCCTCAACCGCGAGATCGAGACGTGGCTCGCGGCCACCTGACCCACGCGCCGGCCGGGGCGTCAGGTGGGCGCCGGCCGGGGGGTCACGTGGGCAGCGGGCGGTCGTTGACGATGTGCTTCATCACGAGCGTCGAGTTCAGGCGCTGGACGCCGGGCAGCGCGGAGAGCACGTCGTCCTCCAGTTCCTGGTAGGCGGTCAGGTCGGCGGTGACGATGCGGAGCAGGTAGTCGGGGTCGCCGAACAGCCGCTGCGCCTGGACGACCTCCGGGACCCGCTCGACCGCCGCCTCGAAGCCGAGCAGGGTCTCCCGGTCCTCCTGCCGCATGGTGACGAACACCAGCGCCTGGAACGTCAGCCCCAGGGCTGCGGCGTCCACGACCGCCCGGTATCCGCGGATGGTCCCGTTGCGCTCCAGCTCCCGCAGCCGCCGGTGGCAGGGCGAGACGCTCAGCCCGACCCGCGCCGCCACCTCGGTGATCGTCGCCCGGCCGTCCTCCTGGAGCACCGCAATGATCTTCCGGTCGATGGCGTCCATGCAGAAGATCCTTCCACGCCGGCGGCGTGTTCTGGTGAAACTTGGCAGCACATTTCGGCAGATCAAACATATTCTCCCCTCATCAACCGCCATACGAGGGGATTCCCGCCATGGCCACCGGCTCCGTCCTCGCCTTCTGGTCGGTCGCGTTCCTGCTCATCGCCGTCCCCGGAGCGGACTGGGCCTTCACGATCAGTGCCGGGCTGCGCGGGCGCTCCGTCCTCCCCGCGGTGAGCGGGCTGGTCACCGGGTACGCCGCCGTCACGGTCGTCGTCGCGGCCGGGGTCGGGGCGCTCGTCGCCGGCTCCCCGGACCTCCTCACCGGCCTCACGCTCGTCGGCGGGGCCTACCTCGTGTGGCACGGGGCCGCGACCCTCATGCGCCCGGCCGCGCCCGACCCGCAGGGCGCCGGGCCCGAGGGCACCGAGTGGCGGATCTTCCTGCGCGGCATCGGCGTCAGCGGCCTCAACCCCAAGGGGCTGCTGATCTTCGTCGCGCTGCTGCCGCAGTTCACGGACCCGGACGGCCGCTGGCCGGTCGCCGGCCAGATCGGCGTCCTGGGCGCGACCTACATGGCGACCTGCGCGCTGTTCTACCTGACCCTCGGCACCGTCGCCCGCGGCGCGCTGAAGGGCCGTCCCGACGCCGCCCGCTCGATCGGCCGGCTGTCCGGCGCCGCCATGGCGGGCCTCGGCGCCTGGCTGCTCGTCGACCGCCTCTTCTTCTAAACAAACAAGTATGTCTGTTAGAGTGGCGGTCGCTGAGCCGAGGAGGCGACCGATGAGCACCGCGCACTGGCCCGACGGCGTCGATGACATCATCGGCGGCGACCAGGCCGTCATGCTCGCCTCGGTCACGCCGGCCCGCGGCGTGGTGCTCACCCCGGTGACGAACTTCGGGGCACGGGACCGCGACGCCGGCACCGTGACCGTGAACAGCTCGGCCGGGGGCTGGAAGAAGCTGGAGCGGATCAGGCGGGATCCCCGCGTGGCCCTGGCCTTCCACACCCGGCTGCACGGCTACAGCGACCGTCCGGAGTACGTCCTGGTCCAGGGCACCGCGTCGCTCTCGGCCCCGCGCGACGACTATCCCGCGTCCCTGGGCACGGACTGGGAGCGCTTCGATGGGCCGCGTGCCACCGGCCCCTTCTGGGGCCCCTGGCTGCGCCCCTACTACACCCGCGTGGTCATCGACATCGCTGTCGAGCGGCTGATCGTGTGGCCGGACCTCTCCTGCAAGGGGAGCCCGGAGGTCTTCGGACCCCCGCTGCCCGGCCCGCCGCCGCCGCAGAAGGCACCGGGCCTCGGCACCGGTCCGCGCATCGACCACGTCAAGGCGGCGCACCGGCTCGCGAGCCTTCCCGACGCCCTGCTCGGGTGGACCGGCGCCGACGGCTTCCCCATGGTGATCCCCGTCGGCTTCAGCGGCCAGGACGCCGAGGGGATACTGCTCCACGTCCCGCTCGGAGTCCTCCCCGACGGGGGACGCCGCGCCGGCCTGACCGCCCACTCCTTCAGCAAGTACGTGCAGGGGCAGCACCAGCGCGTCCACACGGGCTGGCTGGACAGCGGCCCGCAGGTCCGCTACGCCCCGCACACCGAACTCGCCTACCGGACGCCCCCGTCCAAGCTCCTCTACCGGCTCGGGATAGGGGTGGCCATGCGCGTCGCCCTGCGCCGCGCCCGCAGCGCGGGCCACGACATCGTGCGGTGACCCGGCGGCCGGTGACCCCGCAGCCGCCCCGGCGCCCCTGAGCGGCGTTCAGCGGACGACGGTGTGCACGTGCCCGGCGCGGATCTCGCGGAGGAACGGGTCGGCGTCGTCCGCCCACTCGGCGGGCGTGCGGACGACCGGGTGGACGGGGAGTCCGAGCCGGGCGGCCGCCTCCTGGGCCGCGTCGAAAGCCGTCTCGCGCCCGAGCTCGCCGACCAGCAGTACTTCGACGTCGCCGGGCTGTTCGCCCGGCACGCCCGCGTAGCGGGCCGCCCAGGGGCCGAACAGGTGCGCCTCGCGGACGGCCGGGAGCCGGCCGAACTCCTCCGCGACCACGGCCGCGGGGCCGAACGTCAGCATGACCAGGCGGGCGAGCGGCTCGTACAGCGGGCTCCCCTCGTCGCGGGACACCAGCCGCCCGGCGAGCGTGCGGCGCAGGGCGAGGACGCCGGCCCGCGACAGCCGCTCCACCTCCCGCATCACCGAGCCGAGGTCGGTGCGGAGCATCACCGCGAGATCGAGCATCGACGCCTCGCGCCGGGGCCCGAGCAGGAGCCGGCCGAGCAGTTCCCCCTGCAACCGTGATCTGAAGATCGGCAACTGCGGCGGGGCGGGCGCGCGCAGGTCGCGCTGGAACGCCGCGTCCAGCGAGCGGCCGCGAGGCCGCCCGAACTCCGCCGCCGAACCCACCACATTCGATCGCATGTTCGAATACTAGGAGCCGCCTCCGACAACCCCGGGCTCATAGCTCAGTGGGGGACTCCGGCTCCCGGAGGAACAGGCAGAACGGGTGGCCGACCGGGTCGAGGAAGACGCGGACGTCATCGTCCGGCTGGAAATCAGCGAGGACGGCGCCCGCCTCCTCCGCGTGCCGGGACGCCGCCTCCAGGTCGTCCACCTCGACGTCCAGATGGATCTGGATCTGCTGCGCGCCCTCGGCGGCCGGCCACGTGGGCGCGACGTGGATCGGCTCCCGCTGGAACGACAGCCCCGTTCCCCCGCCCGGAGGGCGCATCTTCACCCAGTCCGGCTCGTTCTGCACCACCGTCCAGCCGAGGAGGCGGCGGTAGAACGCGGCCAGGGCGTGCGGATCGGGAGCGTCGAGGACGGGGGCGGACAGGGTCATGCGCGGCGGGCGGCTCACGTCGGCTCCAGCGGCGTCGGAGGATCGGTCGGAGCGATCTTCCCCGCGGACGTCCCGGGCATGCGGTCGTCCCGACATGCGGAAGGGCCGGACATGCGGAAGGGCCCGCACCGACCAGGTCGGTGCGGGCCCTGCCGAGGGCTGAGGTGATCAGTCCTTGTTGAAGTTGACCGCGCCCTCGATGGGCGGGGCGTCGGGGACCGTGGCGGACGGCTTCGGCACGCCCCGGAAGGTGAACTTGGCGTTCTCCGCCGTGTCCTTGTCCTCCGGGTTGAAGCCCTCGGTGCCGACGATCACGATCTGGCCCGGCTTGAGCTCGTTGTACAGGATCTTCTCGGACAGGTTGTCCTCGATCTCCCGCTGGATCGTGCGGCGCAGCGGCCGGGCGCCGAGGACCGGGTCGTAGCCCCGGATGGCCAGCAGGTCCTTGGCCTCCTGGCGCAGCTCGATGCCCATGTCGCGGTCCTTCAGCCGCTCGTCCACCCGGGCGATCATCAGATCGACGATCTGGATGATCTCCTTCGGGGTGAGCTGGTGGAAGACCACCGTGTCGTCGACGCGGTTGAGGAACTCGGGACGGAAGTGCTGCTTGAGCTCCTCCGACACCTTGGCCTTCATCCGGTCGTACGAGCCCTGCTCGTCGTTCTGCCGGGCGAACCCCATGGAGACGCCCTTGGAGATGTCCTTGGACCCCAGGTTCGTCGTCATGATGATGACGGTGTTCTTGAAGTCCACGACGCGGCCCTGCGCGTCGGTGAGGCGGCCGTCCTCCAGGATCTGCAGCAGCGAGTTGAAGATGTCCTGGTGGGCCTTCTCGATCTCGTCGAACAGGACGACCGAGAACGGCTTGCGGCGCACCTTCTCCGTCAGCTGGCCGCCCTCCTCGTACCCGACGTAGCCGGGCGGGGAGCCGAACAGCCGCGAGACCGTGTGCTTCTCCATGAACTCGGACATGTCGAGCTGGATCAGCGCGTCCTCGTCGCCGAACAGGAACTCCGCGAGCGTCTTGGACAGCTCGGTCTTACCGACGCCGGACGGGCCGGCGAAGATGAACGAGCCGCCGGGACGCTTCGGGTCCTTCAGGCCGGCGCGGGTGCGGCGGATCGACTGCGAGAGCGCCTTGATGGCGTCCTCCTGGCCGATGACGCGCTTGTGGAGCTCGTCCTCCATGCGCAGCAGCCGGGTGGACTCCTCCTCGGTCAGCTTGAAGACCGGGATGCCGGTGGCGGTGGCGAGGACCTCGGCGATCAGCTCGTCGGTGACCTCGGCGACGACGTCCATGTCGCCGGCCTTCCACTCCTTCTCCCGCTGCGCCTTCTGGCCGAGCAGCTGCTTCTCGGAGTCGCGCAGCGCGGCGGCCTTCTCGAAGTCCTGCGCGTCGATCGCGGACTCCTTCTCGCGCCGCACGTCGGCGATCTTCTCGTCGTACTCGCGCAGGTCCGGCGGCGCGGTCATCCGGCGGATGCGCATCCGCGAACCGGCCTCGTCGATGAGGTCGATCGCCTTGTCCGGCAGGAACCGGTCGCTGATGTAGCGGTCGGCGAGCTGCGCGGCCGCGACCAGCGCGCTGTCGGTGATCGACACGCGGTGGTGCGCCTCGTAGCGGTCCCGCAGGCCCTTGAGGATCTCGATCGTGTGCGACAGCGACGGCTCGGCGACCTGGATCGGCTGGAAGCGGCGCTCCAGCGCGGCGTCCTTCTCCAGGTGCTTGCGGTACTCGTCAAGCGTGGTGGCGCCGATGGTCTGCAGCTCGCCGCGGGCCAGCATCGGCTTGAGGATGCTGGCGGCGTCGATCGCGCCCTCGGCGGCGCCCGCGCCGACGAGCGTGTGCAGCTCGTCGATGAACAGGATGATGTCGCCGCGGGTGCGGATCTCCTTGAGCACCTTCTTCAGGCGCTCTTCGAAGTCGCCGCGGTACCGGGAGCCGGCGACCAGCGCGCCCAGGTCGAGGGTGTAGAGCTGCTTGTCCTTCAGCGTCTCCGGGACCTCGCCCTTGACGATCTTCTGCGCCAAGCCCTCGACGACGGCGGTCTTACCGACGCCGGGCTCGCCCACGAGGACCGGGTTGTTCTTGGTGCGGCGGGACAGCACCTGCATGACCCGCTCGATCTCCTTGTCCCGGCCGATGACCGGGTCCAGCTTGCCCTCGCGCGCGGCCTGCGTCAGGTTGCGGCCGAACTGGTCGAGCACAAGGGAGGTGGACGGCGCGGACTCCGAGGGGCCGCCGGAGGCGGCCGGCTCCTTGCCCTGGTAGCCGTGCAGCAACTGGATGACCTGCTGGCGCACCCGGTTGAGGTCGGCGCCGAGCTTGACCAGCACCTGGGCGGCGACGCCCTCGCCCTCCCGGATCAGGCCGAGCAGGATGTGCTCCGTGCCGATGTAGTTGTGGCCGAGCTGCAGCGCCTCGCGCAGTGACAGCTCAAGGACCTTCTTGGCGCGCGGAGTGAACGGGATGTGGCCCGACGGCGCCTGCTGGCCCTGGCCGATGATCTCCTCGACCTGCTGGCGAACCGCCTCCAGGCTGATCCCCAGGCTCTCCAAGGCCTTGGCAGCGACGCCCTCACCCTCGTGGATCAGACCCAGGAGGATGTGCTCGGTGCCGATGTAGTTGTGGTTGAGCATCCTGGCCTCTTCTTGGGCCAAGACGACAACCCGCCGCGCGCGGTCGGTGAACCTCTCGAACATCTCGTCGCTCCTCACAGAGCGGTTGGGCAGAGTCCGGAACGTCCGGAACTGTCCTTCCGCATGCTAGCCCGCCCCGAGGAGGCCGCCCGGTGCACTCCCACCAGGAGACGTTCCCCAGCTAAGCGCTGTTCAGTCTCATCCAACTACCGCATCGGTGCGTCATGTTCCCGCTACGCCCCAAGCGAACGGGGGCTTTCCGCAGGTCGTTCGGGGTCGCGTCCGAGGATCGCCGAATGGGGGCGAAGTCCCGGTGTACCTCGCCCGGGCGGACGGGAAACCGGGCGGGCGCTACGCCACAAGCGAACGGCCCGTCTCATGGAGGGAGACGGGCCGCCGGCGCGGGGGTGGCGGGTCAGTTCGCCGCCTCGTACTGCTCGATCACGGTGGCCGGGATCCTGCCGCGCTCGTTGACCTTGATGCCATTGTTCTTGGCCCAGGCGCGGATCTCGGCACTGCGCTCGCGGCTGGACGCGCCGCGCGGGCGGCGCCGCTTGTTGACCGTGCCGGCCTTGCGCGACTTCTCCACGAACGGCAGCAGAGAATCCCGCAGCTTCTTAGCGTTGGCGCCACTGAGGTCGATCTCGTAGGAGGCGCCGTCGATCGAGAACGCTACGGTCTCGTCCGCCTCGCCACCGTCGAGGTCGTCGACGAGAAGCACCTGAACCTTCTGTGCCATGGGGACAGACCTTTCGGCTGGAGCAAACTATGCATTCGGTTGACAAAGATATACCGGGAAGTCTGCGGATGACAATTCAAGTCGAGGATGAACATCCCTTGGCGGCCGGTAACGGCATGACCACCGGTGCGCGGAGGGCGGCGCGGGCCGGGCGGATGGGGCGCCGTTCAATTACCGGGGACGGACAGGGCCGCGGATTTCGGGGTGACCGGCGTCACGGCGCACGGCGCTGACCTGGGCCGGCGAAGGCGCATTGGACCAGGTATCGGGGCGCCGAGGCATTCCGTCGGGGGGACCTCGACTGGAAAAGGTTCCACCGGGACCTTAACAGGGTGGGCACACCCGCACCGCTTGCCGACGATTAGCCCTGCCGTAACGGCACTAACCGGGGCACGCGCCCGGAATACCCGGCAGACCGGCCCGGAGCCCGCCCGACCGGGACCGCAGCGCCGCTACCGGCGGATGTCGAGGGATTACGGGTCGCGATGCCGGGACGAAAATCTGTTGCCTTCCGGCGCTCGGGAACTGGCGGCGGGATGGCGGAGCGTCACCCCGCCGATACCAGTCCATCCCGAAATCGGGGGATAAGCGGCAGATTCCGCCTCGGTGCCCGGTCGACGCGAGACGGCGTCCCATCCCGACTAAGTGCGGCGGGGCCAATGAACGCCGACTCCGTGCGCACCGGGAAGCAACTCCAAACCGGAGGGGCCTTCCGGCACGAGACACATCCTCCGGGAATCCCGCCCGTAACCTGAACACGCCGGGAACGAGCTGGCATTGCCCGGCGAAGTCCGGTGTCCGAAACGGCGCGAGGATCTCCCCAAAGCCCTGCGGCCCGCAGGGCCGGGGCAAAGCCGCGCGGCGCCCCGCGCGGGCGCTCGACGTGATCAGCGCGTGCCGGGGGCGGACGCGCCCGGGACGGCGCGCCGCCAACTCCGAGAGTGCCGCAAACGCCGGTGAATCAGGGCGTGCGGCGTTTTACGACCAGGGTGCCGGCGAGCCTGTCATGGACGGCCCTGCGGTGCGTCCCCTCGTATATGAACCCGGCGTTCGCCACCCAGAACAGGCTCGCCAGAAGGCCGAGAATGTGGACGGGCCGCAGCGCGATCGGCACGGAGTACACGGCGGCCCGCAACACGGCCCGCAGGACGCTCGGACGGCCGTCTCCGCCCTCAGGCGCACCGGCGAAGGTTTCAGGGGCCGCGGCCCGTTCCGCGCCCGTGAGGGCACCCTCAGGGACGGACGGGTCCGGGACGACCTGGATCCCCGCGAAGCGCTTGCCGAGGGTCTGCCCCCACAGGGCGAGCTGCACGGCCTCGTACAGCAGCATGCAGCCCGCCACGGCGGGCGGTGCGACGACATCGAGTTGGTGGCCGGACACGAACTCCTTCACGACGATGATGACGGGCAGGCCGACCACGAGGGTGTCGACGATGCGCGCCAGCAGGCGCTGCCCGGGTTCGGCGAGCGCCGGCCCCTCCCCCGCGGCGCCCTCCACGGGGTCATCGACAGGATCAGCGGCGAGGTCATCGGCGGGATCAGCGGCGGGGTGGCCGTACAGCGCAGGTTCGCCGTCCGGGAGGGCGCTCCCGGTCCCGGACGGCTCATCCGACCCCTGCGCGGGCGTTCGGGGAGTCGCCATCGCGGACCTACTCCGCGTACTCGGCGTACTCGCCGTATCCCGCGCGCTCGTCGATGACGAGGGTGCCGGCGACGCGGTCGTGCAGGGCCTGGTGGAGGGGCTGGTCCCAGATGGCCCACAGGTACGCCATGAGCGCGCCCGCCCAGACCAGCAGCATCCCGTAGGCGAAGTACTGCCACACCATCACGGCGAGGACAAGGAAGAAGAAGACGCCGAGCTGGTACCCCACGTGGGTGATGGCGGCCCGCCAGACGGCCTGCGTCGTCGTCAGCTGGTTCCCGGCCGGACGGGCCTGGACGACGCCGATGCCCAAGAAGCGCTTGCCGAACGTCCGGCCCCACATGGACAGCTGTACGGCCTCGTAGATGAACGGCAGGACGGACAGGACGGCGAACAGCGTGAAGATGATCGGCCAGTTCCAGATGCCGCCGTCGTCCTCCGTCTTGCTCCCGGGCTTCCCCAGCCCGAACGCGCCGACCGTGATGGGGAGGACGAGCGCGAAGCCGAAGGCCGCCACGAGCGTGTTGTCGATGAGGCGGGCCCCCGCGCGCCGCAGGATCGGCGCCAGCGGCATATCGCCGCCCGAGGAACCGCCGTACTGGTCGTAGGACGGCTCATAGGACTCGTACGAGGGCTGCCCCCACTGGTCCTGCTGGGGTTCCTGCCACTGCTGTTGCGACGGCTGCTGCTGTTGCCATTGCTGTTGCTGCTGCCACTGTTGCTGTTGGGGCTGTTGCGGCTGCTGTGACTGCCACTGCTGTGCGGGCGGCTGAGCCTGGCCTTGCCGCTCGGGCTGCTGCCATTGCGGGGGACCCTGGTAGGGGGGCGGCGGGCCGTACGAGCCCGGCCCCTGCGACGACCCGTAGGGCTGGCCGCGGTTGGGGGAATCGCTCATGTGGGGTCAGTCCTCCAGGCGAAGCAACATCCGTGTGTTGCCCAACGTATTGGGCTTGACCCTGTCGAGGTCCAAGAACTCTGCCACGCCTTCGTCGTAGGAGCGGAGGAGTTCCTCGTACACCTCGGGCGCCACCGGAGTACCCAGGATCTGCTGAAAGCCGTGTCGTGCGAAGAACTCCACTTCGAAGGTAAGACAGAAAACCCGCCGGACGCCGAGTTCCCGTGCCGTCTCCAGGAGCTTGGAGACGATGCGGTGCCCGAGCCCGCGGCCGCCGTACCCCTTGTCCACCGCGACCGAGCGGACCTCCGCCAGGTCCTCCCACATCACGTGCAGCGCCCCGCAGGCGACGATGGGCCCGGACTCCCCCGGCCCGGCGCCCTGGACGTCCTCGGCGACCCAGAACTCCTGGACGTCCTCATAGAGCTTCACCGTCGATTTCTTGAGCAGGCGACGGCCCGATCCCGCGTACAGATCGACCAGCCTGCGAATCCCCTGAACGTCGGCGGTGCGCGCACGCCTGATGACGACTTCCACAAACAGGCGAGATTACCGAACTCGCCGCCCGTCCCCGGCCACCGGCGGCCACCCGGCACCGGTCCGGCGCTGCTCCGGGACGTGGCCGAGGGGCACTCCGGGACGTGGCCGAGGGGGCTCCGGGTCTGGCCGGGGGTGGCCCGGGGCTTGACAGGTGCCGGGCCGCGGGCGCCGCGGCGGGCCGGAGCGGTGCCGTCCGCAACCGCCGCTTACCCCCCGTACCGTCCGCCACGACCTGCGAATTCGCATGTTCTGGTTGGCATCCAATGGCGCTTCCGTTAGTGTCCCGCTCTGACACCGGCCTTCCGCGAGGCGGAGGCCGGACCGCCGAGTCCACGGGCCGCAACCAGCGCCCCGAGGAGCCGGGGACCCACTTTCGGAGCGTTCGGGGGAGCACCCTGAGCCGATGCCGTCTGGGGTGAATCCGCAGCCGCGTGGAGGGATGCGCGCGCCCAGCGGACGGGCTGCTCCGGCCCGAACCCGTCAGCTAACTCGGTAGGCGGACGAGGAGAGGAGATTTGGTGCGGACGGCTCGTTTCCGTGTCCGGGCGCTCACGATCGCCGGCGCGCTCGTCGCCCTTTCCATCACGCCCCACGTGGTGGTCCCGCATTCGCTCTCGATGGCGCACGCCGACCCCGACCCGTCGGCCAAGGAGCTCAAGGACCAGGCGTTCAAGCTGGCGGACCAGCTGGAGAAGCTCACCGAGCAGTACAACGGCCTGAAGGTGAAGCTGGAGCAGTCGCAGCAGGCGGCCAAGGTCGCCGCCGGCAACGCCGAGCGCCAGCAGAAGTCCCTGGAGGGCCTGCGCGAGAAGGTCGGGAGCCTGGCCGCCACGAGCTACATGCAGGGCGGCACCGACCCCACGGTCTCGTTCATCTCCGCCCAGGACCCGCAGGTCGTCCTCGACCGCGCCGCCACCCTCAACTACTTCGCCACCCAGGACAGCACGCAGGTCCTCGGCCTCATGCAGGCGATGCAGTCCGCCCAGCGCGCGCGCAAGTCCGCCGAGGAGCGCGCCCAGCAGGTCACGCAGCTGAAGGCGCAGCTCACCGCGCAGAAGAAGAAGGTCACCACCGCCTACGAGAAGGTCCGCGGCAAGGCCGTCAAGAAGGACCCGTCCCTGCTGGCGAAGCTGCCCGTCATCGGCGAGGGCAAGGCCGCGGAGGCGCTGCGGTACGCGATGAGCAAGCTCGGCAGCCCCTATGTCTGGGGCGCCGCGGGGCCGACCACGTTCGACTGCTCGGGGCTGACGATGTGGGCCTACAAGCAGGTCGGCATCAACCTGCCGCACTACACCGGCAGCCAGTGGAACGCCGGGACCCACGTCTCGGAGAGCCAGATGCAGCCGGGCGACCTGATCTTCTTCTACTCCGACCTGCACCACATGGGGATGTACGTGGGCGGCGGCAAGATGATCCACGCCCCGCACACCGGCGACGTCGTCCGCATCGCGTCCCTGGCCGGTCGGCCGATCGCCGGCGTGGTCCGCGTCGCCTGAGCGCTCGGCAGACGCCCGCACGACAGACGCCCCTAGAGACGCGTCGGCAGCAGAGCCGATGGCCGCAGAACACGCGGCAGCGGCGGGTGCCGGCTGGAGAGCCGGCACCAGACAGCCCGGTGCAAGGTGATGTGAACTGCGTCCGCGGCGGCGCTGCGCTCTTGCAGGGACCTACCTGCCGGGCGTAGGGCGCCGCCGCTGCGGGGTCGGACGAGTTCGTATCGCTGGACTTGCTTCCGGTCGGGCTGGTTTCCGGGTGATGACGCCCGCCGTCCCCTGACGGGCGTCGTCGGGTCGCGCTAGATGAGCTGCCTTCTGGCCGCCCACACCACGGCCTCGATAGGGGTGTTGACCTCCAGCCGGTCGCAGATGTTCCGCAACCTGCGGCGCAAGGTCCGTGCGCTCAGTTCCAGCTTGCGCGCCGCCACATCAGCGGTGACACCGCTGGCGATCTGGGCGAGCAACCTGATCTCCTCGTCGCTCAGCCCGAAATCGAGTGTGGCTGTTTCCACTCCGTCCTCCCTCGTCCGTGGTTGATGACCGCGGGGATGCAGCCGTCCGCTGCACAGGCACGGGTTGGGCCCTCGAACTGCATGCGTTGGGTTGCCGGGTCCGGAGCCTTCCGGACTCAGATCATCGGGTCGGGTTCCTTTTCCGTCTCGCGAGCTTGGCCGGAGGTGGCCGATGGGCCGATTGCGGGGTCGTGCGGGGGAACTCCGGGTGACGATTCACTCGTTGGCCACGTGTCAGGGTCGGGTCTGGGTCGTCGGTTCCGAACCCGCTCCCTCCTCGTTGGACTCACCGGATCTCGCCGCGGACGAAGATCGTGAATCGTTTCAAGCTACGCTTCGGCTCGGAACGCTAGGCGGCCGGATCCGGCCCGTCAAGCGCTGATTACGTGCTGTCTGTGCCCGAATGGTCGCAATACGTGACCGGGTTTTCGGGGATTGACAGGGGAAAGCCCAGCTACCTGGGAAAACACCACCGGGGCGGACGAGGAGCGACGTGCCACAGACCAGTATTCGCGAGGTCGCGCGGCGTGCCGGGGTCTCGGTTGGGACCGTTTCGAATGTCCTAAACCGGCCAGATCTCGTGGCCGAAGCAACCCGTAACCGGGTGCGCGAGGCGATCGAGGAGCTCGGATTCGTCCGCAACGAGTCCGCGCGGCGGCTCCGGACGGGCCCCGACCGCACCGCCGGCGAGTTCGGCGACGAGCCGCGCCGCGCGTTCGGCGTCGTCGTCGAGGACCTCACCAACCCGTACGCGGCCGACGTCGTGCGCGGCGCCGAGGAGGCGCTGAACGCGTCGGGCCACGACGCCCTCTGGCTGTCGAGCGACCACTCCGCCGCGAAGGAGGCGCGCTCGCTGGAACTGCTGGAGGAGCAGCACGCCGCGGGCGCCCTGATCGTCCCGGTCGGGCTGGGCAAGTCGCGCATCCGGCGGCTGCGCGCCGCGGGGCTGAGCGTCGTGCTGATGGACCGGGACGTCACCGACGCGTGCGCGGTCCACGTCGACCACGTCGCCGGCGGGGAGCTGGCCGCAGCGCACCTGCTCGGCATCGGCCGCGAGCGGATCGTGTTCGTCACGGGTGCTCCGGAACCGCAGCCGTGCGTCGAGCGGCGCGACGGCGCGGCCCGCACGCTCGTCGAGGCGGGCCGCGGGAAGCCGCCCGTGCTCGTCCAGGGCGCGCTGAGCCCCACCGAGGGCCGGCTCGCGGCGCGGCTTCTCCTGGAGATGACGCCGCGGCCGGACGGCGTGTTCTGCGCCAACGACCTGCTGGCCATCGGCCTGATCAACGAGCTGACCCGGCTCGGCGCGCGCGTCCCGGACGACATCGCGGTGGTCGGCTACGACGACATCGAGCTGGCCGCCAGCGCCGCCGTGCCGCTGACCACGGTGAAGCAGCCGCGGCGGGCGCTCGGCTGGGAGGCCGCGGAGCTGGCCATGGCCGAGAACCGGGAGGGCCGGTCGCACCAGCACCGCCAGGTCGTCCTCCGCCCCGAACTGGTGGTGCGCGAGTCCGCCTGACCTCCCGGCGCCGATCACCGCCGCCCGCTCCCCGCCGCTATTGACATGCTGTCTGAGATCCGCGTGACTTGGCCTATGGAGGACACCAGGGAACAGGCCGCGCAGGACGTGGAGGCGGCGGCGATCCTCGGGTTCGACCCGTCGGACCCGGCCTTCCGCGCCGACCCCTACGCGCACTACCGGGGGCTCGCGGCGGGCGGGAGGCTTCAGCGGACCGCGGTCGGCCTGTGGGTCAGCACGTCCTACGAGCTGTGCGAGGCGGCGTTGCGGGACCCGCGGTTCGGGCACCGGCCCGAGAACGGCGGCCTGTGGCGGGACGCGCCGCAGCGGAACCGGTCGTTCCTCACGATGGACCCGCCCGACCACACGCGGCTGCGCAGGCTCGTCAGCAAGGCGTTCACGCCGCGGCTGGTCGAGCGGCTGCGGCCGCGCGTCGAGGCGCTGGTGGACGAGCTGCTGGACGCGGCGTCCGGCGAGGTCGACCTGATCGCCGCGCTGGCGTACCCGCTGCCCGTCATCGTGATCAGCGAGATGCTGGGCGTGCCGCCGCGCGACCGCGACCTGTTCAAGGGCTGGTCGGACGCCCTCGCGCGCGGTCTCGACCCCGACTTCCTGCTGCCCGAGGCGGAGATCGCGCTGCGCGACGAGGCGCGGGCGGAGTTCGCCGCGTACTTCCGCGAGCTGGCCGCCGAGCGCCGCGCGGCCCCGCGCGACGACCTGCTGAGCGCGCTCGTGGGCGTCTCGGACGGCGGCGACGTCCTGTCGGAGGAGGAGCTGCTCGCGACCTGCGTGCTGCTGCTCGTCGCGGGCCACGAGACGACGGTCAACCTGATCGGGAACGGGGCGCTGGCGCTGTTGCGGCATCCGGAGCAGCTCGCGCTGTTCCGGGAGCGTCCGGAGAACGTCGCGGCCGTGGAGGAACTGCTCCGCTACGACCCGCCCGTCCAGCTGACGCTGCGGGCCGCGCTGGAGGACGTCGAATTGGGCGGCACGCTGTTCGAGCGGGGGCGGCTCGTCCTGCTCCTGACGGGCGCCGCGAACCGGGACCCGTCGGTGTTCGCCGACCCGGACCGCCTCGACCTGCTCCGCTACGCCGAGGGACGGGACGCGCCGCGCCACCTGTCGTTCGGGCACGGGATCCACTTCTGCCTCGGCGCGCCGCTGGCCCGCCTGGAGGGGCAGATCGCGCTGCGGAAGCTGTTCGAACGCGACGTGGCCCTCGCCGCCGACCACGGCGACCTCGAGCAGGGCGACCTGGTGTACCGCGACAACCTCGTCCTGCGGGGCCTGCGCGACCTGCCGGTCCGGATCGGGTGACCGGCAGGCCGCTCCGCGCCTGCTACTCCGGCTTGACCAGCGGGAACAGGATCGTGTCGCGGATGCCCTTGCCGGTGAACGCCATGATCATCCGGTCGATGCCGGCGCCCATCCCGCCGGTCGGCGGCATCGCGTACTCCAGCGCGCGCAGGAAGTCCTCGTCCAGCTGCATCGCCTCGGGGTCGCCGCCCGCCGCCAGCAGCGACTGCTCGGTGAGCCGGCGGCGCTGCTCGACGGGGTCGACCAGCTCGGAGTAGGCGGTGCCGAGCTCGGTGCCGAACCCGATCAGGTCCCACTTCTCGGTCAGCAGCGGCTCGCGCCGGTGCTGGCGGGTCAGCGGCGAGGTCTCCACCGGGTAGTCCATGACGAACGTCGGCTGGACGAGGGTGTGCTCGATCAGCTCCTCGAAGATCTCCTGGACGAGCTTGCCCTGCCCCCACTTGGGGTCCCGGCTGATGCCGCGGGCGTCGGCGAGCTTGCGGACGGTCTCGATCGGCGTGTGCGGGGTGATCTCCTCGCCGAGCGCCTCCGACACCGACCCGTACAGGGTGATCCGCGGCCATTCGGGAAGGCCGAGGTCGATCTCCACGCCGTCGTGGACGACCACCGACGTGCCGAGGGCGGCCACGACCGCCTTCTGGTACATCCGCTGGGTCAGGTCGGCCATGTCGTTGTAGTCGAGGTACGTCCCGTACGCCTCGAGCATGGTGAACTCGGGGTTGTGGGTGGAGTCGGCGCCCTCGTTGCGGAAGTTGCGGTTGATCTCGAAGACCTTCTCGATGCCGCCGACGACGAGCCGCTTCAGGTACAGCTCGATCGCGATCCGCAGGTACAGCTCCATGTCGTAGGCGTTGATGTGCGTCTTGAACGGACGCGCCGCCGCCCCGCCGTGGATCGGCTGCAGCATCGGGGTCTCGACCTCGAGGTACCCCTCCTCGTGCCAGAAGTCGCGGACGGCGCGCACGGTGGCGCTGCGGATCCGCGCCATCTTCCGGGCCTCGTCGTTGACGATCAGGTCGACGTAGCGCTGCCGCACCCGGGCCTCGGGGTCGGTGAGGCCGGCGTGCTTCTCCGGCAGCGGCCGCAGGCACTTGGAGGTGATCGCGAACCGGTCCGCCATCACGGACAGCTCGCCGCGCTTGGAGGTGATCACCTCGCCCTCGACGCCGATGTGGTCGCCGAGGTCCACCTCGCGCTTCCAGAAGTCGAGCTGCTCCTGCCCGACCTTCGCCAGCGACAGCATGACCTGCAGGTCGCCGGAGCCGTCCCGGATGGTGGCGAAGCACAGCTTGCCGGTGTTGCGGACCAGCATGACGCGACCGGTGACGCCGACCTTCTCGCCCGTCTCGGTGCCCGGCTCCAGGTCCGGGTGTTTCTCCCGGATCTCGGCGATCGTCGCCGTGCGCGGGAAGGTCACCGGATAGGGGTCGACGCCGGCCTCGCGCAGGCGGTCGAGCTTCTCCCGGCGCACGCGCATCTGCTCCGGAAGGTCATCGAGGGTCTCGTCACTCACGGCTCAAGGCTATCCAGCCCACCGGACGCCCCGCGAACGAGTTCGGGGTGATCGCCCGGCCCGGCCGAGACGAGGGGTCCGAGGTCGCGGGCCAGGGCTGCGGCGATCGCGCGGAACGCGGCGACGCGCGGGTCGGTGTCGCCGCGGCGGGTCGCGAGGACGCTGCTGTCCCACGGCGCGTCCAGGATCGGGACGTACCGGACGCCCGGCCACGCGTAGAAGCGGGCGAACGACCGCAGGGCCGACCCGACGGTGCGCCCGGCGGCGATGCTGAGCATCACGTCCTGCGGGTGGCGGGCGACGTCCGGGCCGCGCCGCCCGCGCTCGCCGTTCACCGCCGGGGTGAAGTACAGGTAGTCGGTGAACACGCTCGGCGTGATGTCGGGCACGGCGACGATCGGCAGGTCGAGGACGTCGGCGAGGCGCAGCGCGCCGGCCTCCGCGACGGGGCCGTCCGCCGGGACGCCGACGATCCGCGGCTCGGTGGTCAGCACGTCGCTGGCGATCCGGTCGTCGTCGGGCGCCGGGCGCACGAACGCGACGTCCACCTTCCGCTCCACCAGCGCGGAGACGTGCTCGGTGAAGTCCAGCGGCATGATCGTCAGCCGGACGCCGGGCCGGGCCTGCCGGAACGCGCGGACGATGGCGGGTGTCAGCTCGGCGGAGCCGTGCCCCATCACGCCGACGCGGAAGGCGCCGTCGTCGTCGCCGCGCAGGTCGGCGACCGCGTCGGCGGCGGCGTCCACGGCCGCGAGGGCGGCCCTTGCGTGCGGGACGAACCGCTGCCCCGCCTCGGTGAGCCGCAGCGGGGACCGTTCCAACAGCCGGACGCCGAGGTCCCGTTCGAGCCGCTGGACGTGCGCGGTGACCGCGGGCGGCGACAGGAACAGCCGGGCCGCGGCCCGCGCGAACTGCCCTTCCTCGACGACCGCGAGGAAGGAGGCCAGCTCACGCAGTTCCATGCTCGTCACGGTAACCGGCCGGGGGCCGTTCACGAATCGCGAAGCGGCGGAGGAGGACGGTTCAGGACGTTCTAGACAGGGATCATGACCAGCGATCCGTCCCTTCCGTCCGGTACCGCCCGCTGGCTCCCGGTCGCTTCGATCATGTTCGGGGTCGGCTGGGGCGCCAACCAGTTCGCGTCGCTGCTCGGGCTCTACACCGACCGGCTGCATCTCGGCGACGGCGGCGCGCAGGCCATGTTCGGCGTGTACGCGCTCGGTCTCGTGCCCGGGCTCGTCCTCGGCGGCCCGGCGTCCGACCGGTACGGCAGGCGCCGGATCGCGCTGCCGTTCGCGTGCCTGTCCGCGCTCGTCACGCTGGTGCTGATGGCGGGCGTCGCGGCGCCGCCGCTGCTGTACGCGGGCCGCCTGCTCGCGGGGGTCGTGACCGGGGCCGTCCTGGCCGCGGGCACGGCGTGGGTGAAGGAGCTGACGCCCGTCTCCGGGACCCGGATGACGGCGCTCGCCGTCTCGGCGGGCTTCGGCGCGGGCCCGCTGGTGTCCGCGCTGGTCGCGCAGTGGGCGCCGCACCCGCTGGTCACCGCGTACCTTCCGCACCTGCTGATCATGTTGCTGACGGTGCCGCCCGCGTTCCGCGTGCCGGAGACCCACGTCCCGCGCGCACACGAGAGCAGCTCAGCGGAAGGCCCTGACGGAGGACCCGCCACGTCCGGACGGGGACGGTTCGGATTGTCGGGAGTCCGCAATCCCGCGTTCCGCCGGACGATCGCACCGGTCGCCATCTGGACGTTCACGGCACCGGTCAGCGCGTTCGCGCTGCTGCCAGCGGTCGTCCCCGTCCACCACCTGCCGATCGCCTACGCGGGCGCCATCACAGCGCTCACCCTCGCGTCCGGGATGGCGGCGCAGCCCGTCGCCCGGCGGCTGGAGGCGCGGCATCCGCGGCTCGTCGCCCGCGCCGGCCTCGGCGCGATCATCGGCGGGCTGCTGCTGGCCGCGCTGACCATCGCCACCGGCCTGCCCGAGATCAACGCGGTGGCGGCGGTCGCGCTCGGCGCCGGGTACGGGTTCGTCCTGACCTACGGCCTCGGCGAGGTCGCCCGGATCGCCTCGCCCGGCGAGCTCGCGGGCCTCACCGCCGTCGCCTACGCCCTGGTCTACGTGGGGATGTTCGCGCCGCTGCTGCTGACCGTCCTGGCCAAGGCGGTCCCGCTCGGCGCGGCCCTCACCGCGATGGCGGCGCTGGCGGCCACGTGCCTCGTTTACGTCTCCCGGCAGCCGCGCGTTCCCGGCCGGGCGCCCGCCGCGCGGGGCCCGGTCCCGGAGATTCCCGAGGTCAGGGAGTGTTCCGCTGGTAGATGAGCCGGAGCCCGATCAGCGTGAGCCACGGCTCGAACACGTCGATGCTGCGGGACTCCTCCAGCACCAGCGGCGCGAGGCCGCCGGTCGCGATCACGGTCACCTCGTCGGGCTCGTCGGTCAGCTCCTCCGACATCCGCTCGACGATCCCGTCCACCTGCCCGGCGAACCCGAAGATGATCCCGGACTGCAGCGCCTCCACCGTGTTCTTCGCGATCACGCTGCGCGGCCGGACCAGCTCGATCTTGTGCAGCTGCGCGCCGCGCGACGACAGCGCGTCGATCGAGATCTCGATGCCCGGGGCGATGGCGCCGCCCACGTACTCGCCCTTCGCCGAGACGGCGTCGAACGTCGTCGCGGTGCCGAAGTCGACCACGATCGCGGGGCCGCCGTGCGTGTGCACGGCGGCCAGCGCGTTCACGATGCGGTCGGCCCCGACCTCCTTGGGGTTGTCCATCCGGACGGGGACGCCGGTCTTGACGCCGGGCTCCACGATCACCGCCGGCACGTCGCCGTAGTAGCGGCGGCACATCTCCCGCATCTCGTGCAGGACGGACGGGACCGTGGAGCACAGCGCGATGCCGCTGATGTCGGTCTCGGCCAGCAGCGGGCTCTGCTGGACCAGGCCCTGGAGGACCACCGCGATCTCGTCGGCGGTGCGCCGCGGATCGGTGTTGATCCTCCAGTGCTCGATGACCTCCTCGCCCTCGAACAGCCCGAGGACGGTGTGGGTGTTACCGACGTCGATGGTGAGCAGCATCCGGTCCCCGCTGGTCAGGAGAAGTCAAGGCCGATGTCGAACACGCGCGCCGAGTGCGTCAGCGCACCGACGGCAAGGTAGTCCACCCCGGTCACGGCGACGTCTCGGGCCCGCTCCAGGGTAAGCCCACCGCTGGCCTCCAGCTCCGCCCGGCCCGCCACGATCCGCACCGCCTCGGCCATCTCCGCGTCGGTCATGTTGTCCAGCAGGATGCTCTTCGCGCCGACCGCGAGCGCCTCCTCGACCTGCTCGAGGGTGTCGCACTCGACCTGGACGTGCAGCGACGGGTACACCGCGCGGATCGCCTCGTAGGCCTTGGTGACGCTTCCGGCCGCCGCGACGTGGTTGTCCTTGATCAGCGCGGAGTCGTGCAGGCCCATCCGGTGGTTGACGCCGCCGCCGCAGGCCACGGCGTACTTCTGGAGCGCGCGCAGGCCCGGCAGGGTCTTGCGGGTGTCGCGGACCCTCGCCTTCGTGCCCTCCATCGCGTCCGTCCAGCGGCGCGCGGCGGTCGCGATCCCGGACAGGTGGGTCAGCAGGTTCAGCGCCGTCCGCTCCGCGCGGAGTACGGCCCGGGTGGGGCCCTCGACGGAGATCAGCACCTGCCCGGGGACGACCCGGTCGCCGTCCGCCGCCTTCGCCTCGTACGCGACGTCCAGCAGCTCGAACACGACCGCGGCCACCGGGATCCCGGCGACGACGCCCGCCTCCCGGGCCCGGAAGTCCCCGGCCGAGGCCGACTCCGGTGCGAAGATCGGCTCGCTGGTCACGTCGACCGGGCCGTCCTCCTCCAGGGCCGTCCGGACGAGGTTTTCCACAGCCTGTGGATCGAGCCCGGCGTCCTTGAGCCGCTGCGAGAGTTCGGGTGTCACTGGTCGTCCCCTTCCAGAGGTTCGTATGCCGTCGTCAGGACGTTCCCCGCCAGCCGCGTGACCAGATGCCCGCGCCAGCCCGCGTCGGAACGTTCCGGGAAGTCCTGCCGCCAGTGGCTGCCGCGCGTCTCCTCGCGCAGCCGGGCGGCCGCGACGATGGCGGACGCCACGGTGTGCAGGTTCGTGGCCTCCCACGCCTCCACCCCGGGCTCCGCGCCGCCGTGCGGCAGCGCGGCAAGCTCGCGCGCCGCCGTGTCGAGCCCCTCGGCTCCCCGCAGCACCCCGGCGTGCGAGGTCATGATCCGCTGGATCTCGCTCCGCGCCCCCGGGTCGACCAGCCCACCGGCCCGGGGCGCCTCCGCCGCCGCGCCGGGCGAGGTCGCCGTGGTGGGCGAGGCGGCCGGGTCGGGCGGCGCGGCGGTGCCGGCGAACTCGGCGGCCGCCAGGTCGTCGGTGAGGGCGATGGCGATGCGGGCAGCGAAGACCAGCCCTTCGAGGAGGGAGTTGGACGCCAGCCGGTTCGCGCCGTGCACGCCCGTGCAGGCGACCTCGCCGCACGCGTACAGGCCGGGCACCGACGTGCGCCCGTACAGGTCGGTGCGGACGCCGCCGCTGGAGTAGTGGGCGGCGGGGACGACCGGGATCGGCTCGGTCACCGGGTCGATGCCGTGGTGCCGGCACGCCGCCAGGATGGTCGGGAACCGCCGCTCCCACATCGCCGCGCCGAAGTGCCGGCCGTCCAGCAGCATGCAGGGCTCGCCGGTCTCCCGCATCCGGTTCATGATCCCCTTCGCGACGACGTCGCGCGGGGCGAGTTCGGCGAGCTCGTGGCGGCCGACCATGAACCGCTCGCCGGAGTGGTCGATCAGGTGGGCGCCCTCGCCGCGGACGGCCTCGGAGATCAGCGGCTGCTGCCCGCGCGCGTCCTCGCCGAGCCACAGCGGGGTCGGGTGGAACTGGACGAACTCCAGGTCGGCCACGGCGGCGCCGGCGCGCAGCGCGAGCGCGACGCCGTCGCCGGTCGACACCTCGGGGTTGGTGGTGGCGGAGAACACCTGGCCGAGGCCGCCGGTGGCGAGCACGACGGCGCGGGCGCGGACGGCGCCGACGCCGTTCGGCTGGCCCTCGCCCATCACGTGCAGGGTGATCCCGGCGGCGCGCCCGGCGGCGTCCTTCAGCAGGTCGAGGACCAGGGCGTGCTCGATGACCTCGACGCCGGAGTCCTTCAGCTCGGCGAGCAGGGCGCGGCTGATCTCCGCGCCGGTGGCGTCGCCGCCGGCGTGCGCGATGCGGCGGCGATGGTGGCCGCCCTCGCGGGTCAGCGCGATCTCCCCGTCGCCGGAGCGGTCGAACGCGGCGCCGAGGTCGATGAGCCCGCGGACGGCGTCCGGGCCCTCGGTGACGAGCACGCGGACGGCGGCCTCGTCGCAGAGCCCCACCCCGGCGGTGAGGGTGTCGGCGAGGTGCTCCTCGGGGCTGTCGTCGGGGGCGAGGGCGGAGGCGATGCCGCCCTGCGCCCAGCGGGTGGACCCGGCGTCGAGCAGCGCCTTGGTGACGAGAAGGACGCGCCCGTGCGGGCGGCAGCGCAGCGCCGCGACGAGACCGGCGATGCCGGAGCCGATGACGACGACGTCGGCGTCGGCCGTCCAGCCGGGGGCGGGGGCGTCGAGAACGGAAGGGATCATGAGCCCTCCTCGGGGTTCGGTTCTCGTCATTGTGACATTATCCCCGGCGGGCTCGGATGCCCGGCCCCCGCCTTCGGGATGAATCCCCAGATGGCAGGGCGGCCGCGCACCCCCTCACGGGAGGTGCGCGGCCGCCCTGAACCGCTGCCGCCGCGTCCTCAGCGCGCCACGAGGTCGCCCCGCACGTCGTCGCCGCCGGGGACCGGCTCGGCCGGGTCGGACCCCAGGGAGACGATGGCGTTCGAGCGGTCGACGTGCACCACGCGCGGCTCGAACTCGCGCGCCTCGGCGTCGGTCATCTGCGCGTACGCGATGATGATCACCAGGTCGCCGGGCTGCACCAGGCGGGCCGCCGCACCGTTGATCCCGATCACGCCGGAGCCCCGCTCGCCCGCGATCAGATAGGTCTCCAGGCGGGCGCCGTTGTCGATGTCCACGATGTGCACCTGCTCGCCGGGCAGCAGGTCCGCGGCGTCCATCAGGTCCTGGTCCAGGGTGAGCGAGCCCACGTAGTGCAGGTCCGCCTGGGTGACGGTGGCGCGGTGGATCTTCGACTTGAACATCGTCCGGAACATCAGCGCTCCTTCGGGGTGACGAGCTGGAGGGGCAGATTGTCGATCAGGTGGGTGGAGCCGACGCGACCCGCGACGGCGAGCACGGCCGGACCGGTGTAACCGGTCGTGACCTGCAAGAACGTGGACGGGTCCACGAGCACGAGGTAGTCGAGTTCGAGCGGCGGGTCGGCGGCGGCCGCCTGGTCCAGCACGGCGCCCGCAGCGGCGACCACCGCGTCCGGGCCCTCGTCCGCCGCGTCCACGCCCGCGTACAGCGCCCTGGACAGGGCGAGCGCGGTGCGCCGGTCGCCCTCGGACAGGTACCGGTTCCGGCTCGACAGGGCCAGCCCGTCCTGCTCGCGGACGGTCGGGGCGCCGACGATCTCGACCGGCACGTTCAGGTCCGCGACCATCCGGCGGATCATCGCGAGCTGCTGCGCGTCCTTCTGCCCGAAGACGGCCACGTCCGGACGCACCAGGTTCAACAACTTCAGGACGACCGTGAGCATTCCGTCGAAGTGGCCGGGGCGCGCGGCGCCCTCCACCCGCTCGCCCATCGGGCCGGACTTGACCGTGACCTCGGGCTCGCCCGGGTACATGACCTCGCGGGACGGCGCGAACACGATGTCCGCGCCCTCCGCCGCGCACGCCTCAAGGTCCGCCTCGAACGTCCGGGGATAGCGGTCGAAGTCCTCGTTCGGGCCGAACTGCAGCGGGTTGACGAAGATGCTGACCGCCACCGCGTCCGCGCGGCGCCGCGCCTCGCGGATCAGCGACCGGTGCCCCTCGTGCAGCGCCCCCATGGTGGGGACGAGCGCCAGCGTGCCCTTCGCGTCGGCACGGGCGGCGGCCAGCTCCTCGCGCGTCGCGGCGATGACGGGCGTCACGACGCGTCCTCCGGCTCGCTCACTGATCCTCCCTGGTCGGTCCTGCTCGGTGCTCGTCGGTCCTGCTCGGTGCTCGTCGGTCCTGCTCGGTGCTCGTCGGTCCTGCTCGGTGCTCGTCGGTCCTGCTCGGTGCTCGTCGGTCCTGCTCGGTGCTCGTCAGTGCTGTTCGGTGCTCGCCGGTGGTCCGGCGGTCGCTCGCCGCCGGCGGTCCGGTGCCCGGCGTCCACGGCGGCCACGGCGTCCATGGCGTCCTCGGCATGCGGTGGCGGCCCGGCCGTCAGTCGGCCAGCGCTTCGAGGAGGCGCTCGGCGGCCTCGGGTTTGAGGAGTCCCGCGGCGAGCGCGCGGTCGGCGGTGAGGCGGGCCAGCGCGATGTAGGCGCGGCGGCTCTCCGCCGACACCTTCCCGAGCTCGGCGACGTGGTCGGCGACCGTTCCGGCGTCGCCGCGCGCGACCGGGCCGGTCAAGCCGTCGATGCCGAGCCGCAACGCGTTGTCGAGGGAGGCGCCGAGCAGCGGGCCGAGCATCCGGCCGGGCTCGCCGACGCCCGCGGTGCGCAGCAGGTCCATCGCCTCGACGACCAGCGTGACCAGGTGGTTCGCGCCGCCGGCGAGCGCCGCGTGGTACAGCGGGCGGCGCTCCTCGGTGATCCACACCGGCTCGCCGCCCATCTCGACGACGAGGGCCTCGGCGACCGGGCGCAGCGGTTCGGGCGCGGTGACGCCGAACGAGATGCCGGTCAGCCGGTCGACGTCGTCGGGGCGCCCGGTGAACGTCATGACCGGGTGCAGCGCGAGCGGCAGCGCCCCGGCGCGGGTCAGCGGGTCCAGGACGGCGGACCCGTACCGCCCGCTGGTGTGCATGACGAGCTTCCCGGTGACGGGGACGCCCGCCGCGACCAGGCCAGCGGCGAGTTCCGGCAGCGCGTCGTCGGGGACGGTCAGCAGCACCAGGTCGGCGGCAGCCACCGCGTCCTGCGGGGTGACGACGGCCGCACCCGGCAGCCGCTCCTCCACCCTCTCGCGGGACCGGTCGGAGACCGCGGCGGCGGCGACCACGCGGTGGCCGGCGCGGGCGAGCGCCGCGCCGAGGGCCGTGCCGACGCGTCCCGCGCCGACGACGCCGACGGCGAGCCGGGCGGGCCGGTCCTCGGGCCGCGTCTCCCCGGCCTCCGGCCCGTCTCCGGGCGCGGCGGAGTCAGGCGTGAATGGGTCCATCTGTTCGTTCCAGTCCTCAGTTGGGTACCGGACGTGCGCGCCCAGCGTACCCGCGGGTCCCGGGCGCGCGTTCCGGTGGGTCTTCCGGTGCTCCGGTGACGCCTTGACGGTACGGGCGCCACGAACACCATCACACATCGGTGATGATCCGGCTACCCGCCGTAACGCCTCCGTCGGCGGGCGGGCCACACTTCGCGGGTCACGGATCGTGAACCCTTGCGGCGGCCCGGAACCGGGGCGTAACCATGATTGTGACGACGTCGTCACGCAAGGTGAATGGCAGCAATGACCAGGGCGCTCCGCCCCCGACGAGATGGAGCAGACTTTGATCAGAACAGCCCTCAAGACCGGCGCGGTCGTCGCGACCCTCGCGGGGACGGCCTTCGCCGCCGTCCCGGCCAACGCCGACACCTACAACCACAACACCGCCGTCGGCAACACGACGAACGTCTTGATCGTCGGCGGCTACGGCGTGACCTGCGGCTCGGTCTCCGTCGGAAGCCAGTCCGGGACGGGCTGCAACGGCAACCACGTGCACAACCGGCACAACCACAGCGGCGCCGGCGGCTGGATCGGGCACCGCTGGTGACGAGGTGACGCCGCCGCGGGGCCGTCCGGCGGCCCGGGGCCGGACCCTTCCCGGCCGCCCCTAGGGAGGTTCCCGCGGAGCCTTCGCCCCGCCGCAACGCCGTCCCCGCGGCGCGGCGAAGGGAGTGTCCGTGACGCGACGCGCCCGGATTCGGTGACTCTCCGAATCCGGGCGCTCGTCACGCTCCGTGCTCATCCCTCCGCCACCGGCCGGTGCGGCTGACCGGTGCGGCCGGTCGCCGGTGCGGCCGGTCGCCGGTGCGGCTAGTCGTGGGCGAGGGACTCGACGATCGAAGCCTTGGCCGCGCGGCGCGCCGGCATCACCGCGGCGAGCACCCCCGCCGCGCCCGCCAGCAGCACGAACCCGACCACCTGGAGGTAGGGCAGCGAGAAGATCGCGCCGTCCTCCATCGCGTTGGTTGCCGCCCAGCCGAACGCCACCCCGAGCACGACCCCGGTGACCGCGCCGATCACGGCCATGACCAGCGCCTCCACCGACAGCATCCGGCGCAGCTGCCGCCGGGTGAGGCCGAGGGCGCGCAGCAGCGCCGACTCGCGGGTCCGCTCCACCACCGACAGCGTCAGCGTGTTGGCGATCCCGAACAGCGCGATGACGATCGCCAGCCCGAGCAGCCCACCGAAGATCATCAGCATCATGTCGATGGCGTCGCTCACGCTCTTCTCGAACTCGGCGGACGAGTACACCTTCGCGGCCGGGTAGGGGCGCGCCGCCACCTCGACGGCCTTGCGCGCGGCGTCGGGGGGCACCCCGTCCCGGTCCTTGATGTAGATCGCCGAGTCGTCGGGCGCCGCGAAGTAGCGGGTGAAGTCCGCCTCGGGGACGACCAGCGCCCCGAGGGTGGTCGCCGGAGTGCTGAACACCGCGGCGATCCGCACCGGGGCGGTGCCGTGCGCCGTCCGGACCCGGACGGTCTGCCCGACGCTCATGCCGTGCCGCTTCGCGACCCCCTGCTCCACGATCCCGGTCCCGGGCTTCAGCCCGCCCGAGGCCAGCGCGGACGCCGACCCGTGCACGAGCTTCGGCTTCAGCACCGTCCCGAGCGCCGACCCGGTCAGGCTCGCGACGTTGGTCTCCTTGCCGTCGACCTTGGCGTCCTTGGCCAGCAGCTCGAACACGTGGGAGAACTCCGGCCGCTTCCGGAGCGCCTCGGTGAGGCCCTGCGGCGCCCGGCCGCCGCCGTCGCCGGTCCGCGTCTGCACCTGGAACTCGGCCGGGTACTGCTCGGCCAGCTTCTCCGCCGACGTCGCCTTGCTGCTGGCCGCGACGACGGCGAACAGGCTCATCAGCCCGATGCCGACGGTCAGCGCGATCGTCGTGGTGGCGGTGCGGCGCGGGGACCGGCGCGCGTTCGCCACCGCGAGCCGTCCCGGCACCCCGCCGAGCCGCGCCGGGACGGCCCCGGCGAGGCGTCCGAGCGGGCGCACCAGGGCGGGCATCGCGGTCACCACGGCGAGGAAGAACACGGCCCCCGCGAGGGCGACCGTGTACATCGCCGTCTGGCCCTTCTCCATGGTCACCGACCCCATGACGCCGAGGCCGAGGCCCGCCGCGCCGAGCAGCACGGCCAGCGCCGTCCGGATCGGGCCGAGCCGGAACCGGCCACCGCCCGGCTCCGTCTCCGAGCGCAGCGCCGCGACGGGCGCGACCCGCGTCGCCGCCCGCGCCGGCAGCAGCGCGGACAGGACGGTCACCACCACGCCCACCGCGAGGCCGATCGCGACCGTCCGGGCCGACAGGGCGACCCCGTCCATCCGCACCCTGTCGTTCACCTGTGCCATGACGGCGACCGCCCCGGCGCCGAGCCCGACCCCGGCGAGGATGCCGAGCACCGACCCCGCCAGCCCGACGGCGAACGCCTCGGTGACCACCCCGCCGAACACCTGCCGGCGCGTCGCGCCGACGCAGCGCAGCAGCGCCATCTCCCGCATCCGCTGCGCGATCAGGATGGAGAACGTGTTGTAGATGACCAGCGCCGAGACCAGCATCGCGACCAGCCCGAAGATCAGCAGGCCGGCCTGGATGATCTCGGTGTCGGCGCCCGCCGAGTCCGCGAGCCGCTTCCCCAGCTCCTTGCCGGTGTAGACCTCGTACTCGCCGCCGACCGCGGCCTTCACCGCCGGCTTTGTCCCGCCGAGGACGTCGATCTCCTGGTACTTCTTCACGCCCGTCATCGCGAGCGCGGTCGCGGCGTCGAAACCGACGCCGCCCCGGTAGCCCGCCTCCTCGTCGATGCCGAAGTCGACGAGCCCGACGACCGTGAAGCGGTGCGGGCGGTTCGCGTGGTCCAGGACCGTGACCGCGTCGCCGACCTTGTAGCCGGACCGGTCCGCGAGGTCCTTGCCCAGCACCGCCTCGGACGCGCCCGACGGCGTCCTGCCCTTGGTGACGTCGTAGCGCAGCAGCTTCCCGGACGGCACCGAGATCCCCACGGTCGGCAGGTCGCCGACCGTCTTGCCGTCCTTGCCGACCAGCGCCGCGTCGCCGCGCACCGTGCCCTGCGCCTGCGTCACGCCCGGCACCGCCTTGACGCGGTCGAGAACGCCCAGCGGGATGCCGGGCTCGTCCTTCGGGCCGGTGTCCGTCCTCGCGTCTGGCTGGACCGCGACGTCGACCTTGTCGGCCGACCGCGCGAACGTCCGCGCGACGCCCTGGTTCATCGTGTCGGTCAGCACGAACGTGCCGGAGATGAAGCCCACGCCGAGGGTGATGGCCACCGCCGTCAGCAGCAGGCGCAGCTTGTGGGCCCGCAGGCCCGCCAGCGTCGTCCTCAGCATCGGGTCAGGCCCCCAGGCTCTTCAGCCGGTCCAGCACCGCGTCCGGCGTCGGCTCCAGCAGCTCGGACGTGATCACGCCGTCGCGCAGGAACACCACCCGGTCGGCGTAGGACGCCGCCACCGGGTCGTGCGTGACCATCACGATGGTCTGGCCCATCTCGCGGACCGAGGCGCGCAGGAACCCCAGCACCTCCGCGCCCGCGCGCGAGTCCAGGTTGCCGGTCGGCTCGTCCGCGAAGATCACCTCGGGGCGGGCGACGAGCGCCCGCGCGCACGCGACGCGCTGCTGCTGGCCGCCGGACAGCTCGCTCGGCCGGTGCCCGAGCCGGTCCCGCAGCCGCACCACGTCCACGACCTGGTCGAACCAGGCCCGGTCCGGCTTGCGGCCCGCCAGTTCCAGCGGCAGCAGGATGTTCTGCTCGGCGGTGAGCGTCGGCAGCAGGTTGAACGCCTGGAAGACGAACCCGACGCGCTCGCGGCGCAGCATCGTCAGCTGCCGGTCGCCCATCCCGGTGATCTCCGCGTCGCCCAGCACGATCCGCCCGGCGGTGACCGTGTCCAGCCCCGCCAGGCAGTGCATCAGCGTGGACTTCCCGGACCCGGACGGGCCCATGATCGCGGTGAACGCGCCGCGCGCGAACCCGACGCTGACCTCGTGCAGCGCCCGCACGGCCGCGTCGCCCGACCCGTACACCTTGGACACCCCGGCGGCGGCGACCGCCGGCGGTGCCGCGGCATGGGGCGCTCCCCCGGACGGGCTGGTGAACGTGCTGGTCACGGCGACTCCTTCGTGGACGGATACGACCGTGATCAACGCTAGGAATCCGCGCCGCCGCTGCCATCGGCCGAGCGGCTCCGCTCCGTGTCAGCTTTCCGGCTGCCCCGGCGCGCGGCGTACGACCTGAGGCGTACGCACCCGTCACCCGTTCCGCCGACCCGCCGCGGGCGCCCGCCCGTCCCCCGCCACGTCGGACCCCTCTGCACGTGCGCCCTGACCAGCACATCCCGTCACCGGGGCACGGACGCGAAGGCGCCGGAGGCCCCCGTGGGACCTCCGGCGCCTCGGTGCCGGGCCGTTGCGCGCCCGGCGCGGCGGATCAGCCGTTGTCGACGGACGCGCCGCCCTTGCAGCCCGCGCCCGCGATGCCGACGACGGCGACGGCGTTGCCGCACACGTCGATCGGGATCGAGATCGGGGCGTTGATCTGGTTGCCGCCCAGGATGGAGAAGTTGCCACTGGTGTGGTTGCCGTTGAACTGGCCACCGTGGCCATGGCCCTTGCCATGACCGTGGCCGTGGTCCCAGCCCCCGGCGTACGCGGGGGCCGCGGCCAGAACCGAGCCGGCGACCGCGAAACCGAGGATGCCGGTGGCGGCGAGCTTCTTGAACACGAGAGTCCTCCGTACCGGGCCGAGGGCCCGAAGCGAATATTTCCAGAGCCCCCCTCAGAGGGCGTCGCGTACGGTAGTTACCCAGCTACTCTGCGGTAATCCAATAGTGCGGCCCAGCATGACGGCAAATAGTCACCAAGCAGTAATCATGACGTTACAAAAAGTAACCGTTTTGCTCGCATTCGCCGGACCTGTCGCAAAGGTCAGCGCGACCACTCGCGCGCCGCCAGAAGCCCTACGTCGCCAAGATGAACCCAAAGCACGGCCTCGCCGACGCTTCCACGGCGCGAGCCGCCCCGCGAAGCCGGGTTTCACCACCCGCCACCAGCCGTAACAACTCCCCGCACTCAGAGAGAGCCACGCGCCGTCCGCCCCATCGGCAACGCCGAAACTCCAGCGGCCGACGCGAGCGGGAGCCAATGCGAGCGAAAGGCCGACATCGACGAGGGGCACCTGCCATCACGAACGCGCCGGAGGCCCCCATGGGACCTCCGGCGCTTCGATGCCGGGCCGTTGCGCGCCCGGCGCGGCCGATCAGCCGTTGTCGACGGACGCCCCGCCCTTGCAGTGGGCGGCCGCGATGCCGACGACGGCACCGACGGCGTTGCCGCAGACGTCGATCGGCACCGAGATCGGGATGTTGACCTGGTTGCCGCCCAGGATGGAGAAGTTGCCGCTGGTGTGGTTGTTGTTGAACTGACCACCGTGGCCGTGGCCGTGGCCCTTGCCATGGCCGTGGTCCCAGCCGCCGGCGTACGCGGGCGCCGCGCCCAGGGCCGAACCGGCCACCGCGAAACCGATGATGCCGGTGACGACGAGCTTCTTGAACACGAGAGTCCTCCCGTACCGGGCCGACGGCCCGAAGCGAATGTTTCCAGAGCCCTCCGCAGAGGGCATCGCGTACAGTAGTTACCCTGATACTCTCAGCTACGGGACCTGCGCGGCCCAGCACGACGGCAATTGGTCACCATAAAATGATCATGGACCTACCAAGCGTCGCCGCTTTGACCGCTTTTCACCAGGCCTGTCTCGTAGGCGAACACCACCGCCTGCACCCGGTCCCGGAGCCCCAGCTTCATCAGGATCCGGCCCATGTGCGTCTTGACCGTCGCCTCCGAGACGAAGAGCCGGCCCGCGATCTCCGCGTTCGACATCCCCCGCGCCACCAGCCGCAGCACCTCGCCCTCCCGCTCGGTCAGGCTCTCCAGCGCGCCGCTCGCCCTCTGCTCGGTGTCCGGCAGGTGCAGCGCGAACCGGTCGAGGAGCCGCTTGGTGGTGCTCGGCGCCACCACCGCGTCCCCCGAGTGCACCGCCTTGATCGCCTCGATCAGCTGCGCCGGGCCCGCGTCCTTCAGCAGGAACCCGCCCGCGCCGGCCTTGATCGCCGCGAACGCGTACTCGTCCAGGTCGAACGTGGTCAGGATGATCACCTTCGGCGCCCCGTCCCCACCGTGGCCGCCTGCGGCGCGACCGGACCCGCCCCACTCGCCCGACACCACCCGCCGCGTCGCCTCGATGCCGTCCATCCGCGGCATCCGGACGTCCATCAGCACCACGTCCGCCGCCGTCGTCCGCAGCAGGTCGAGGGCCTGCTGCCCGTCCCCCGCCTCGCCCACCACCACGATGTCGGGCTGCGCGTCCAGCACCATCGTGAAGCCCGCCCGCACCAGCTCCTGGTCGTCCACCAGCACGACCCGGATCGGCCCGGTGTCCAGTTCGTCGTCCATCTCCATCACGTCTCTCCTCACAGCGGACTCGGTCCCGCGGCACGCCTGGCGCCCGCCCTCCACGTCCTACGCTCCCACCCGAACGCCCCGCTCCCGCCCAACCCCGCCCACGCAGCCACGCCCCCACGCCCCCACCACGCCACTGCCCGCCCGGTCACCCCCACTGCCACACCAAGCCACCGCCCACACGGTCACGCCAAGGGGTCACTCCGCACGTCACCACTCCCCACGCCACCACTTCGGGCGGCGCCGGTCACGGCGCCGACTGCGTGGGCATGGCAGTCGGTCACGCGGCTTCTCCCGTCGGGATCCGCGCGACCACCTCGAAGCCGCCGCCTGGACACGGCTGGGCGTGGACGCTGCCGCCGTATACCGCAGCGCGTTCCCGCATCCCCGCGAGCCCGTGGCCTCGTCCGTCGTCGGCCGCCGCCGCACCGCGCCCGTCGTCGTGCACCCGCACCTCGACCGCGTCCCCCGCGTACCGGAGCCGGACCGTCGCGGCCACGCGCGGACCGCCGTGCTTGAGGGTGTTGGTCAGCGCCTCCTGCACGATCCGGAACACCGTCAGCTGCCGGCCCTCCGACATGTCCGGCGGCGAACCGGCGACCTCGTACGTCACCGGCAGTCCGGACGAGCGCACCTGCTCGACCAGGTCGTCCAGCTGCGCCACGCCCGGCTGCGGCGCGTACGCCCCCGCGTCGTCGCTCTCCCGCAGCACCCCGAGCAGCCGCCGCATCTCCGCCAGCGCGTTGCGTCCCGTCTGCGAGATCGTCTCCAGCGCCTGCCGGGCCCGTCCCACGTCCGTGTCGATCGCGAACGACGCGCCGTCCGCCTGCACCACGATCACGCTGACGTTGTGCGCCACCACGTCGTGCAGCTCCCGCGCGATCCGGGCCCGTTCCGCCGCCATCGCCATCTTCACCTCGGCGTCGCGCTCCTGCTCAAGCCGTGCCGCCCGTTCCTCCAGCGAGCTCAGGTAGGCCCGGCGCGTCCGGATGTGCAGCCCGAGGATCCACACGCCGGCCACCAGGGCCGACAGCATCAGCAGCGTCGACCGCTGATCGGCACGCCCGGACGCGTACCGCAGCGCCGCCATGACCGCGCCCAGCTCGGCGGTCAGCGCCGCCGCCAGCCCCCAGCGGAACGTGAAGTCCGCCGCGACGGTGTACAGGCCCATCAGGACGGCCATGTTCGCCGGGATCGGGACGATCCCCGCGACGCACTGGACGCAGCAGATCAGCGCCACCACGGCGAAGACCGTCCGCGGGAACGTCCGCCGCATCACCAGCGGCGCGACGAGCCCGACCGTCAGCGCCAGGTACTCCAGCCTCGGCACGGCCTGCGCGTCGCCCAGCCACGCGGGGAGGGAGAGCAGCACGACCGGGGCCGCGAAAAAGGCGTCGACCAGGGGTTTCCTGCCGCGCAGCCAGTCCCAGAACCTCCCGACCATGCGCACAGCGTATGTACCGCCAGGTCAGCCCGGGATCAGCCGCAGGTCGGACCGCCGTCCGCCGCAGGGATGGTCCGGCCGCGGCGGGACCGCCCGGCGGCCGCCGCACGGTAACGTCACGGTCGTGGAGGCGTTGGTTACCGAGTGGCTGACATGGCGCACCGCGATGGAGCGGGCACTGTACGGGGAGGGCGGCTTCTACCGACGGGGCGAGCGCCCCGCCGAGCATTTCCGCACCTCGGTGCACGCCTCGCCGCGCTTCGCCGCCGCGATCGCCCGGCTCCTGATCGACGTCGACACCGCCCTCGGCCACCCGGATCGGCTCGACCTCGTCGACATCGGCGCCGGCTCGGGCCGCCTGCTCGCCAACATCCTGGCCGGTCTCCCGTCCGGCATCACCTCCCGCCTCGCGCCCACCGCCGTGGAGATAGCACCACGCCCCTCCGACATTCCGGCGTCCGTCACCTGGCGCGCCGACCTCCCCGACCGCATCACCGGCCTCGCCGTGGCCAACGAGTGGCTCGACAACATCCCCCTCGACGTCGTCGAGCGCACCCCGGACGGCGTCCGCACCGTCCTGGTCGATCCGTCCAGCGGCGGCGAGCGCCCCGGCGCCGAGCCGTCCGCCGAGGACCGCGACTGGATGGACCGCTGGTGGCCCCTCCGCGAGCCCGGCGACCGCGCCGAGATCGGCCATCCGCGCTGCGCCGCGTGGGCCTCGGTGATCGGACGCCTCGACCGGGGCCTCGCGATCGCGGTGGACTACTCGCACGCCCGCGACTCGCGTCCCCCGTACGGCACCCTCACCGGCTACCGGGACGGCGCCACGGTCCCGGCCGTCCCGGACGGCTCGTGCGACGTGACGGCGCACGTGGCCCTGGACGCCTGCACCACCGCGGGCGAGCGGGCCGGCGCCACGTCCACGCTCCTCACCACCCAGCGCGCCGCCCTCCTCGCCCTGGGCCTGTCGGGCGCCCGGCCGCCCCTGGCGATGGCCCACACCGACCCGCGCGGATACGTCGCCGCCCTGTGCCGCGCCGGTGAGGACGCGGAACTCCTCGACCCGTCCGGCCTGGGCGGTTTCGGATGGCTCGCGCAGACGGTCGGCATTCCGCTGCCGCCGTCCCTGTCCTCGCCGCCCGCACGCTGACCCGCGATCTCGCCCTTACCTACCAGCCGCCCGCACGGCGAAACCGCTACTGACGACCGAGACCCCTCCTACCGACTTGCGCTCCCGGAAGACCGTCCCAGAGCCACGAGCCGAGGGTGCTCAACCCACCACGGCACTCAGCACTCGACGTGCAGAGCCTGAAGCCCGCGCAGGACGAACCCGGGCTTCCACTCCGGCTCGGAGACCAGACGGAGTCCCGGTGCCAGCCGGAGCAGCGCCGACAGCGACTCGGCCAGCTCGATCCGGGCCAGCGGGGCGCCCAGGCAGTAGTGGATGCCGAGGCCGAACGTGATGTGCGGGTTCGGGTCCCGGGCGAGGTCGAGCCGGTCGGGGTCGGCGAAGACGGCCGGGTCGCGGTTGGCGGAGGCGAACTGCAGCGCCACCTCGGCCCCGCGCGGGATGTCCACGCCCGCCACGGTGATGTCCTCCAAGACCCACCGCTCGAACATCGGCGCCGGAGTGTCGTACCGCAGCAGTTCCTCGACGGCCGTGGGGACGAGCGACGCGTCCCCGCGCAACCGCTCCAGCTCGCCGGGGTTGCGGAACAGCGCCCACCAGCCGTTGCCGGTCGCGTTGACCGTGGCCTCGTGGCCCGCGTTGAGCAGCAGGACGCAGGTGCCGATCAGCTCGTCCTCGGTCAGCCGGTCGCCCTCGTCGACGACCTGGGCGAGCGCGCTGATCAGGTCGTCGCGCGGCTCCCGGCGCCGCGACCGGGCCAGGTCCCGCAGGTAGTCGGAGAACTCCACCGCGGCCCGGACGGCCGTCCGCTGCACCTCCTCCGGCGGGTTCAGCTCGTACATGCCGCAGATGTCGGCGGACCAGGGACGCAGCAGCGGCCGGTCCGCCACGGGCACGCCGAGCATCTCCGCGATCACGTTGACCGGCAGCGGCTCCGCGACCTCGGCGAGCAGGTCACCGCCGCCCTTGGCGGCGAGCGTCCCGGCCAGTTCCCCGGCCAGCCTGCGGATCGTCGGCCGCAGCCCTTCGACCATCCGCGCGGTGAACGCCTTGGACACCAGCCGCCGCAGCCGCGTGTGGGTGGGCGGCTCGACGTCGAGCATCCCGGCCCGGATGAGGTCCCAGAACGGCTTGAGGAACTCCGCCTCCGGCTGCTGCCCGAACTCCTCGTGCCCGGCCACGTGCAGGTAGGAACGGCCGAGCCGCCGGTCGCGCAGCAGCGCGTCGACGTCCGCGTACCGGCTGATCACCCACTGGCCGGTCGGCTCGTGGAAGAACGCCGGCCGTTCCTCCCGCAGCCGCGCGAACACCGGATACGGATCCGCCACGAATCCCGGCGCCCACGGCTCATACCCCAAATCGCTCATCCACCGACAATACGACCAGCACCCCAGAGCGAGCCCGAACGAACCACGACGACCGCAGCCGGACGCGCACGAACAGGCCAGTGTGCGGGTGAGAGCGGGCGGGTCAGGGGGCGCGGAGGTGGGCGAGGCTTTCTGGGCTCAGGTGGCGGGCCAGGACGTCGAGGGCGTTCGCCACCTCGGCGAGGTGCTCGCTTCCGCCGAGGGCCGCGACCAGGGCGGCGTCGATGGAGGTGGCGCGCACCTCGGCCACGCGCTCGGACACCTCGTCGGCCTTGCGGACCAGGGAGCGGCGGCGGTCGTCCGGGTCGGGGGCGGTCACCACCGAACCGGTCTTCCTGAGCCGCGCGACCGCCGTGGAGACCTGGCTCTGCGGCAGCCCGGTCCGCTCGGCGATCTCCCCGATGGCGCTGTCCGGATGGCCGACGATGTCGCTCAGCACGATCAGGACCGCGCGGGTCCCGCCCGCCGGGCCGCCGCGCGGCGCCGGCATGGCCTCTTCGCCGATCTTCATCAGTGTCCGTCCCAGCAGGAACAGCTCGACTCCGTTCACACCTCCCAACTTACATCTGGACAGATGTATCTTTTTCAATGTATCTATAGAGATGTGTTCACCGACCGCCGGTGAGCCGACCGATGCGGAGGACGACGGATGGACGCGACCAAGACCGCGATGCTGCGGGTGCCCGGCGCCGAGGTGTACTACGAGGTCCGCGGGGACGGCCCGCTGATGGTCATCGGGCAGAGCGGCGAGGGGGACGCGCGCCGGACCGCCGACCTGGTCGACCGCCTCGCCGAGCACTACACGATGGTCACCTACGACCGCCGCGGCCTCTCCCGGACGCGGGTGGAGGACCCTTCGGTCCCGGTGACGCCCGCCATGCACGCCGAGGACGTCCACCACCTGCTCTCCGCGCTGACCGACGAGCCGGCCCTCATGCTCGGTTGCAGCCTCGGCGCCCTCTACGGTCTGCACTTGGCCGCAGCGCACCCCGGCCAACTCGCCGCACTCATCGCCCACGACCCTGCGACCCCTGGCCTGCTGAAGGATCACGACCGGGCCGACATCGAACGCCGGCTCGGCGAGATCGAGGCCGCGTACCGGGCGGACGGCTGGCGCGCCGCCGTGCCGCTGGCCGCCGCGCTCACCGGTCTCGACCCGGCCCGGATCGAGACCGAGGCCGGGGTCATCGCCGCTCCGATGACCGAGGAGCGCGCCGCCGACTTCGGCTACTACCTGGCCAACGACATCCCCCAGTGCCGCGTGGACACGCTGGGCGCCGCGGAGGTCCGCGCCGCCGCCGCGCACACCCGGATCATCCCCGCCGCCGGTAAGGACTCCAAGAACGCGTGGAACCACCAGTGCGCCGTGGAACTGGCGGCGCTGCTCGGGCGCCCGGTCGAGGAGTTCCCGGGCGGCCACAACGGCAACACCTCGTTCCCCACCGGCTTCGCCGCACGCGTCCACGAACTGTTCACGCCGACCTCCTGATCCGCGGATCGGCTCCGCGCTTCGGGCGGAGGGCCGCCGCCCTTCGCCGCTGCGAGGGGGACGACCGCCATCCATGCTCGACGGCGCCGAACGGTCAGGAAAGGCGAACGTGATTCTGTGGATAACCGGTCAGCGCGCGGCCCAGTGGGCCGGGTCCCCGGCAGTGCTGCGGGCGGCCTGGGCGCGGCGCGCCGCGGACTCGACGATCACTCTGGCCTCGCCGACCTCCCGGTCGGCGGCCGCCACCTTCACCGGTCCCGGCGGCGCGTCCACGTGGACGGTGGCCAGCCCGAAAACGCGCTGCACCGGGTTCATGGTCAGGCGGACGCTCTGCGCGCGCGCGTGCGCGATCACGTCCGTGCGGCGGCACGGCCAGCCGTGCCGGGCCACGAACACCACGTCGTCGGCCCCGGCCCCGTCCGCCCGGTCGATCGCGATGGCCTTCGACGAGGCGGGGACGAGCGGCACCGCGTCCACGTGCGTGCCGGGGAAGACCTGCGTGACCAGGTGCATGGCGACGTGCCTCGGCGCGATCGGCAGCAGCGTCGAGGACAGCGCCTCCCGCTCCCCCGCGTAGCCGGCGACGGTCACCTCGACGCGGGCCCACCCGATCTTCCGCCAGATGGCTGGCTCGACGATGCTGACGGCCTGGATGCGGCCCGGCGGGAGCGTCTGCATCCGCGTCTCGAGCAGCCCGTACCGCAGCCGTATCCCGTCCGGTGACATCGCGACCGTGAAGTTGGCGTACATCACCAGCGGCGCGATGACGGCGCGGATGAGCCCGAGCACGATGGGCAGCGTGACCGCCAGGATGCCGCCCTCGGCGTACACCACGAGGAAGACCAGGGTCGCGAAGAAGAGGATCCCCGTGCCGAGCACGGGCAGGCGGAGGATCAGCGAGGCGAGGAGGTTCCCGAAGGGGACGCGCCACATGTGCCGTTCCGGCGCCTCGGGCGTGGTCCCGGGGAGGCCCGCCGCGCGCGCGAGGAGTTCGGCGCGCAACTGCTGGGCGGAGTGGCGTCCGAGGTAACGCAGAGCGATCTCGCTCTGCTCCCCACCCGCGAGCTCAACCCGGACCTCCGCCAGGGAGAACACCCGCGTCACGAGCGGACGGACGACGTCGATGGCCTGGATGCGCGAGAGCGGGATGCGGCGCTTGCCCTTGCGGATCAGGCCCGTCTCCACCACGAGGTCGTCGCCGTCGATGCGGAAGCGCAGGCTCAGCCACGTCCACAGGCCGGAAACGGCGGCGATCACCGTCATGGGGAAGGACACGGCGAAGAACCGCGTCAGCACGGCGGGCGTGAGCTCCAGCGTGACGCCGCCGCTCGTCTGGGTCAGCAACAGCGGGAAGCCGAGCAGGACGAAGTAGACGACGAGGAACACGAACGCGCGCAGCGGTGCCGTCGCCCAGTGCAGCCGGTGCGTGCCCTCGGAGAACCGGACCGGCGGCGGTGGCGGCCGGTAGCCGGGCGGCGGTCCGTACGCTTGGGGCGGCCCATAAGGCGGTCCGGGCCGACCGTAGGGGCCAGGGGGCGGCCCGTACGGAGGACGAGGCGGCCCGTAAGGACCCGGCGGTTGAGGCCCATAGGGACCAGACGGTCCGTACGGGCGGCCATGGCCGCCGGGAGGAGGACCATAGGGGCCGTTCATAGGCCCATGCTCCGTGCCTCGCCCTTCTGGGCGAGTCGATCGCGCAGATGTGCGGCCTCCATGGCGGGCAGGCCGGGAATGGCCGCGTCCGTCGCCGCGGCCGCGGTGTGCATGCGCACCGTGGCGATCCCCATCCAGCGCTCAAGGAGACCCGCGGTCACGTCCACGAACTGCATGCGGCCATAGGGGACGACGATGAGCCGCTTGACGAACACGCCATGGGTCACCACGAGGTCGTCGGAACGCTCGACGTAACCGAAGGACCGGCGGTCGAGCTCCGCCATGACCCACGTGACGATGGTGACCAGCACTACCGCGGCGAGCCACATCACGGCGGCCACCGCGCCTCCGTTGCGCCACACCAGGAACGCGCCCACGGCACCGATGGGGACCGCCCACAGCACGGCGGTGAGGAGCCTGTGCGGTGCGTGCCGCGCGGAGATGGTCGCCCACTGGAGGCCCCCGCCGGGGGCGAACGCCTCGTCGGCCCGGTACGTCGGAGGCACCGCGGCGGGCGGGCCAGGGTGCTGCTGCGGCTGTGGACCGCCACCGGGCGGCACCTGCCCGCCCGCGCCGGGCACGAAGTCGGGCCGGCCAGGCGGCGGGCCCGCCGGGTCCTGCGGATGGCCGCCCTGTCCCGGCCCGGACGGCGCGGGAGGGTGCGCCGCGTCCTGGTATCCAGGCTGCGCGGCGGGCTCGTACGGCGGTTCGCCGTGGCTCGGGTTCATTGCCCCCTAGTCAACCGGATAACGGCCGCCGCTCGCCATGGGACCATGAAGCGGTGATCGGAGCGGCGGAGACGCGACCATGACCACCGAGCGGATCGTCGGGATCGGTGCGGGCGCCAAGGAGCTCGCCACCGAGGACATGACGTTGAACATCGGCCCCCAGCACCCGTCCACGCACGGGGTGCTGCGGCTGCGGCTGACCCTGGACGGGGAGCGCATCTCGGGGGCCGAGCCCATCATCGGCTACATGCACCGGGGCGCCGAGAAGCTCTTCGAGGTGCGGGACTTCCGGCAGATCATCGTGCTGGCCAACCGGCACGACTGGCTCTCTGCGTTCTCCAACGAGCTCGGCGTGGTGCTCGCCGTCGAGCGGATGCTCGGCATGGAGGTGCCGGTCCGCGCGGTGTGGACGAGGACGCTGCTGGCCGAGCTCAACCGCGTCCTCAACCACCTCATGTTCCTCGGCTCCTACCCGCTGGAGGTAGGCGCGATCACGCCGATCTTCTACGCGTTCCGTGAGCGCGAGACGTTGCAGCGGGTGATGGAGGAGGTGTCCGGCGGCCGCATGCACTACATGTTCAACCGCGTCGGGGGCCTGAAGGAGGAACTTCCCGCCGGCTGGACGGCGCGCGCGCGGACCGCCGTCTCCGAGGTGCGCTCAAGGATGGGCGACATCGCCGACCTCATCATGGGCAACGAGATCTTCCGCGCGCGCACGCGCGGCGTCGGGGTGCTCACCCAGGAACAGATTCTTCAGTACGGCGTGTCGGGCCCCATCGCGCGCGCGTCCGGTCTCGATTTCGACCTGCGCCGAGACGAGCCGTACCTCGCCTATGGAGAACTCGACGTGCCGGTGGTCACCCGGCAGGAGGGCGACTGCCTCGCCCGCTTCGAGTGCCTGCTGGACCAGGTGTACGCGTCACTGAACCTCGCCGACGCGTGCCTCGTCCGCCTCGGTGAACTGCCGCCGGGGCCCGTCAACCAGCGGCTTCCCAAGGTCCTCAAGGTCCCGGAGGGGCACACCTACGCCTGGACCGAGAACCCGCTCGGCATCAACGGCTACTACCTGGTGTCGCGCGGCGAGAAGACGCCGTGGCGGATGAAGCTGCGGTCCGCGTCGTTCAACAACATCCAGGTGCTGGCCGAACTGCTGCCCGGCAACCTGGTCGCCGACATGATCGCGATCCTCGGCTCGATGTTCTTCGTCGTCGGCGACATCGACAAGTAGCGATGGGCAAGTAGCGATGGGCAAGTAGCGATGGGCAAGTAGCGGCACCCTGTCGGGGACGGCCGCAGGAGCTCACGCCCTGGAGGCGTTCCTGTCGCGCTCCTCCTCGTCGGGGTCCTTGGGCACACGGCACGCGTACTCCAGGAAGAACGCCGCGCCCACCAGCACCACGGCCGCCAGGAACGTGCCCACGCTGACGAAGAAGTCATGGCGCGGGGTCGACTTGTCCAGCGAGTCCGCCAGGCTGGCGGCGAAGCCGCCGAAGACGCCGGCGATGAGCGCGGCAGTGTGCGCGCTGGCCTTCCCCAGGGCCGCCATGCGCGCGACCACAAGGGGCTCCACCGGCTTGGTGTTCGGCTTGCGGCGGATCCGGCGCAGCAGGTTGTAGCCGGTGAAGGCCTCGCCGAGCGCCAGCAGCAGCAGTGTGGGCACCGCCGTCCACGGCAGGGGCGGCAGCGACACGTACGCGGAACGCAGCACCGCCCAAGTGATCACCGCGACGACGATCACCAGGGCGACGAGGAACAGCGGGCGGGAGGGTCTCATGCAGGCTGCTGCAGGGTCAGGTCGTCACGGCGGCGAACGGCCGAAGGGCCCCCTTCCGCCTGCTTGGCCTCGGCCAGGTCGCCGACGCGGCCGTGCCCCGGCAGGAGCACGTCCGGCTCGATGTCGGCCCACGGCACGAGCACGAACGCCCGCTCGTGCGCGCGCGGGTGCGGGAGGGTGAGGTCGGGGCGGTCGGACGAGATGTCACCGAACACCACGATGTCGATGTCCAGCGTGCGCGGCCCCCAGCGGACCTCGCGGACGCGGCGCAGGGAGTTCTCGATGTTGAGAACGCGTTCGAGAAGGTTCTCCGGCGCGAGCCTGGTGTCGGCCACCACGACGATGTTCAGGTAGTCGCCCTGTTCCGGGAGCGTCTCCCCGGGCGGTGCGAACGGGGCCGTCTCGTAGACCGGGGAGCAGGCCACGAACTCCAGGCCGGGGGCGTCGAACAGCGCGTCGACCGCCTCCTGGAGGTTGTCCAGGCGATCACCGAGGTTGCTGCCGAGCGAGAACACGACGCGGTGCGCGACCAGCATGTGGCCGCCGGTCGCGGTGCGATCGGGCATGCGGTCTGACGCTGTCATGGGCGACTCCTCCTGATCTTCACGGCGACGTCCGTGAAGGGATGCGGCACCGGGGCGCTCGGCTTGTGGACGGTGACCTCGACCTCCACCACCGCCGGGTCCTCCAGACATATCTTCGCGAGCCGGTCGGCCAGCGTTTCGATCAGGTCGACGGGCTCGCCCTCGACGGCCGCGACCAGCCGGCCGGCCAGCGTGCCGTAGTCGACGGTACGCGACAGGTCGTCGGTCTCCGCCGCGGGGCGGGTGTCGAGGCCGAGCGACGCGTCGACGACGAACTCCTGCCCGAGTTCGCGTTCCGCCGGCAGCACGCCGTGCCGCCCCCGGGCCCGCAGGCCGCGCAGTTCTATGCGGTCCAGTTCCATGCGGTCCAGGCTCATTCTTCCTCTGCATCCGCGGGAGTGAGGACGGGCGAGCCGTGGTGCAGCAGCAGTCGCCACTGCCCGTCGACGCGTACGAACAGTTTCGTGGCCACGATGCTGCCTCCCGCGAGGAAACCGGCCTCGGTGTCCTCGTCCGCGGTGAGGACGTTCTCCTTGCACGTGACCACGGCGTGGTCGCCGTAGACGTCCGTCTCGACGTCGGTCAGCACGAACTGGATGTAGGTGGTGTTGGCCATGATGAGCGCCCACGAGCGGAGGACCTCCTCGCGCCCGCGCAACATCGTCCAGCCCGGGTGGACGCAGGAGACGCCCGCCGCGTAGGGGCCCTCCGCCCACACGTCGGACATGCGGTCGAAGTCCCCCGCTTCGAAGGCGGCGTAGAACTCGGCATGGACCTCTTCCAGGTCGGCGCGGTTCACTGCACGGCTCATCGCTGGTCGCCTCCGGGGTGCATGGGACGGGCGGCCTCGATCGCGGCCGCCACGCGTACGGCGTCCACGTTCGGACGTACCCGGTGCACGCGGACGCACCACGCACCGGCGGTCGCGGCGAGGGCCGTGACGGCGACGGTGGCGTCGTCGCACTCGGCGAACGGGCGGCGCGTCCCGTCCGGTTCGGCCAACAGGGTCGTGAAGAAGCTCTTGCGGGAAGCGCCCACGAGAAGGGGGTAGCCCGTACCGACGAACTCGTCCAGGTGGGCCAGCAAGGCCCAGTTGTGCCCGGCAGTGGGGCTTTTGGCGAACCCCAGCCCGGGGTCGAGGACGACCATCGACGGGTCGACGCCTTCCCGCAGGACCGCGTCGACGCGGTGCAGCAGTTCCTCGCGCACTTCGCGGACCACGTCCGCGTAGACGGACCGGGTCTGCATGTCGTGGCTGTGGCCGCGCCAATGCATCACCACGTAGGGCACGTTGGCGGCAGCCACCACACGGGGCATGTCCGGATCGGCCAGGCCGCCGCTCACGTCGTTCACGAGACGGGCGCCCACGGAGACGGCGGCCTCCGCCACCTCCGCGCGCATGGTGTCGACACTGACCGGAACGTTCTCTTCCGTGAGCGCCTTGATGACGGGCACCACGCGGCGGAGTTCCTCGTCCAGCGACACCCGCTGTGCCCCCGGGCGCGTGGACTCCCCGCCCACGTCGACGATGTCGGCGCCCTCGGCGACGAGGTCCAGGCCGTGCCTGACGGCCTTCTCCGGATCGAACCAGCTCCCCCCGTCGGAGAACGAGTCCGGGGTGACGTTGACCACGCCCATGACGAGGCATCGCCCCGGCTGGGGCAGCCCCGGAACGGCGGCACTGGTCATACAACAACCCTATGCCTTGCCTGCACCCCTTCAGATCGTCGCCCTAGGCCGCTCTAGCCCCGTCCTAGGCGCGCTCTAGGCGACGCGGGCGCACCCCCGGCCTGCCTGGCCGGCGGCCGTGGCCTGCTCGGCCGGCGGCCGTCGTCTCGCAACGGCGCTCGCGCCCCGGTCGTCCGTCGCCGCTCACCCATCACACGCTGAACGGGCCTCAGCGCGACGCTGAGGCCCGTTCGGACGTTCTGGGGATTCGAGATGCGGACGAGGGTCAGGGGCGGCCCAGGATCAGGCTCATCGCCTCGCTGCGGGTCTCCGCATGATCGCGGAAGTCACCGCGCACCGCCGAGGTCACCGTCTTGGCGCCCGGCTTGCGCACCCCTCGCATGGTCATGCACAGATGCTCGGCCTCGATCACGACGATCGCCCCGCGCGGCTCCAGCACGCGCATCAGCGCGTCCGCCACCTGGCTTGTCAGCCGCTCCTGCACCTGCGGGCGACGCGCGTACACGTCGACCAACCGGGCCAGCTTCGACAGGCCGGTGATCTGCCCCTTCTTGTTGGGCGTGTACCCGACGTGCGCCACCCCGTGGAACGGCACCAAGTGGTGCTCGCACACGCTGTACACCTCGATGTCCTTCACCAGGACCATTTCCTCATGGTCGGCGTCGAACACCGTCGTCAGCGCGTCCTCGGGCCGCTGGCGCAGCCCGGCGAACTGCTCGGCGTACGCGCGCGCGACGCGCGCCGGCGTGTCGCGGAGCCCGTCGCGATCGGGATCCTCCCCGATCGCGAACAGGATCTCGCGCACCGCCTTCTCGATCCGCGCGTGGTCGAACCCCGGAGGGTCCTCCCGCACGGGCTCTTCGTCGTAGGGGATGGCCAAGGCGGTCAGCTTTCGCCCGGGGCCGGGTCGGCGGACTCGGAGGTGACGCCGCCGCCCTGGCCGTTGTTCTTGGTCAGGTCGGTCACGTCCTGCGGGCCCAGCAGAGCCAGTTCCTTGGGCGTGAGCACCGGCGGGCGGTCCGACGGGAGGCGCTTGCCGTAGCCGGTGTAGGAGTTCTGGTGCGGCCGCTTCTGGATCGGAGCGAAGATCTGCAGCACCTGCTCCTTGGAGAGGGTCTCCTTCTCCATGAGGTTGACCACCAGGTCGTCCAGGACGTCCCGGTACTCCATGAGGATCTCCCACGCGGTGTCGTGGGCGGCCTCGATGTAGCGGCGCACCTCGTCGTCGATCGCGGACGCGATGTCCTCGGAGTAGTCCCGCTCGTGGCCCATGTCGCGGCCGAGGAAGACCTCGCCCTGCCCGGTGCCGAACTTGCGGGCGCCGAGGCGCTCGCTCATGCCGTACTCGGTCACCATGTTGCGGGCGATGGAGCTGGCCTTCTCGATGTCGTTGGCCGCGCCCGTGGTGGGCTCGTGGAAGACCAGTTCCTCCGCGGTGCGCCCGCCCAGCAGCATGGCCAGCTGGTCGGTCATCTCCGAGCGCGTGGTGAGGAACTTGTCCTCCATCGGCAGGGTCATGGTGTACCCCAGTGCGCGCCCGCGCGGGAGGATCGTCACCTTGTGCACGGGGTCGGAGTTCGGCAGCGCGTGCGCCACCAGCGCGTGCCCGCCCTCGTGGTAGGCGATGATCTTCTTTTCCTTCTCCGACATCACCCGGGTCTTGCGCTCCGGCCCGGCCATGACGCGGTCGATGGACTCCTCGAGGGTGTCCATGTCGATCAGCTTGCGGTCGAAGCGCGCGGTCAGCAGCGCCGCCTCGTTGATCACGTTCGCGAGGTCCGCGCCGGTGAAGCCCGGGGTGCGGCGCGCGATGACGTCCAGGTCGACGTCCGGGGCGAACGGCTTGCCGCGGCCGTGCACCCGGAGGATGCCCTTGCGGCCCTCCAGGTCGGGACGGTCCACGGTGACCTGCCGGTCGAACCGGCCGGGACGCAGCAGCGCCGGGTCCAGGATGTCGGGGCGGTTGGTCGCCGCGATCAGGATCACGCCGCCCTTGACGTCGAAGCCGTCCATCTCGACGAGCAGCTGGTTCAGCGTCTGCTCGCGCTCGTCGTGGCCGCCGCCGAGGCCCGCGCCGCGGTGCCGGCCGACGGCGTCGATCTCGTCGATGAAGATGATCGAGGGGGCGTTGGTCTTGGCCTGCTCGAACAGGTCGCGCACCCGGGAGGCGCCGACGCCGACGAACATCTCGACGAAGTCGGAACCGGAGATCGAGTAGAACGGCACCCCCGCCTCGCCGGCCACCGCACGCGCGAGGAGCGTCTTACCGGTGCCGGGCGGGCCGTACAGCAGCACGCCCTTGGGGATCTTCGCGCCGATCGACTGGAACTTCGCCGGGTTCTGCAGGAAGTCCTTGATCTCTTCCAGCTCCTCCAGGGCCTCGTCGGCCCCGGCCACGTCGGCGAAGGTGGTCTTCGGGGTGTCCTTGGTGATGAGCTTGGCCTTGGACTTGCCGAAGTTCATCACCCGCGAGCCGCCGCCCTGCATCTGGTTCATGATGAACAGGAAGATCAGCACGATGACCACGATGGGCAGCAGGCTGAACAGCAGGTTCAGGAAGAAGCTTTGCTTGGGGACATCAACGTTGTAGCCGCCGGGCAGCTTGCCCGCGTCGGCCTGCTTCTGCAACTGGTTCTGCAACTGCAGGCCCTGGCCGTCGACCCAGGAGGCCTGCTGCTGCTTGCCGTTCTTGAGCGTGACCTCGATCCGCTGGTCCTTGTCCACGATCTTCGCGGACTTCACCTGTCCGGCGTCGATCTCCTGGACCACCTTGGAGGTGTCGGTCTTCTCGAACGAACGGCCGGGGTTGACGCCCCACATCACCAGGGCGACCAAAAGGCCGAACAGCAGGATCCACAGCAGCGGCCCGCGAAAATAGCGCTTCACGTCCATTTATCCGGTTACCCCTACGGGGCCCGTCCCTCCTGACCAACGTCTGTGTGCGATCCTCGCCCGTCCCGGGGGGGCGGACGCCACTGCGACCAGCAAGGCCCGTCGCCCGGGGCTCCGGACCCACCGAGGCGGTCTCCCTCACATGGCTCCCTGACCCGAGGGCCCGGGATAGTGACGGTACACCGCAGGGCACAGGAGACGCAGCCAGCGCCGATCTCCTGATCCTCTTCATATACCCGTCAACGACCTTTGCAACGATCCGTCACGGCCCCTTGTTCCCTGGGGGCTCCCAGGGAACGCCGGTAGACCGCGCACGGGCGGGTTCAGGAGCCCTCCCCGCCGTACACATGGGGCGCCAAAGTCCCCACGAACGGAAGGTTCCGGTACTTCTCGGCGTAGTCGAGCCCGTACCCGATGACGAACTCGTTGGGGATGTCGAACCCGATGTACCTGACGTCGAGGTCGGTCTTCACCGCCTCGGGCTTGCGCAGCAGCGCGCAGATCTCCAGGGACGCCGGGCCGCGCGAGCGCAGGTTGCTGACGAGCCACGACAGCGTCAGGCCCGAGTCGACGATGTCCTCCACGATGAGCACGTGGCGGTCGAGGATGTCGGTGTCCAGGTCCTTGAGGATGCGGACCACGCCCGACGACTTGGTGCCCGACCCGTAGGACGAGACGGCCATCCAGTCCATCGAGGCCGGCGTGTGCACCGCGCGCGCCAGGTCCGCCATGATCATGACGGCGCCCTTCAGGACGCCGACGAGGAGCAGGTCCCTGCCCTCGTAGTCGGCGTCGATCTGCGCGGCGAGCTCGCGCACCTTCGCCTGCAGGTCGGCCTCGGGGATCAGCACCTTCGCCAGGTCGTTGCCCAGGTCCTTCTCGTCCACAACCCCACCCTCATCGTTGTGACTCTTCGCCCGCCGCACGGAGCGGACGCCTTGCGCGACGGGCACGCCGTGTGACGAGACGCACACGGCATGGTGTCAAACCGGGCCGAACAGCAGCCTCCCATACCGCCGGAACGCTCGAAGGCCCCCGGGCAGGTCGACGTGCCGCTGGCCGTGCCAGGCCGTGACCAGCCGATCCACTGCATCGACATGGACGGCCGCGAGCGTACCCGGTGGGCTGCCCGCTTTCACCGCGGCCATCCGCAAGACGCGGGTACGGACGGCTCTGGGCAGTTCTTCGAGGCCGTCCACACGGATCGCGACGGTGTGGCCTTCGTCATCGACGGTGTGGCCTTCGTCATCGCGGTCGGCTGCGTCATCGCGGTCGGACGCGCCTGCCCCGTCACGGTCGGACGTGTCGTCGAGGAGTTCGTCGTAAGCGCGCGCGGCGAGACCGTCCAGGGCGTCGGCGTCGTCGCGCAGCATCCGGGCCGTTCGCGCCAGCGCCTCGGCCACGCCCGGCCCGATCGTCTCCTCCAGCACCGGCAGGGCCTGGTGCCGTACGCGCACGCGCGTGTAGGCGGGGTCGTCGTTGTGGGGGTCGTCCCAGGGCTCCAGGCCCATCGCCAGGCAGGCCCTACGCATGGTCGCCCGGTCGAGTTCCAGCAGGGGCCGGAGATACAGAACATGGCCCCGCGCGGTCGGACGCTTGAGGGCTGGGGGCATCCCCGCCAGTGAGCGCGCTCCGGAGCCGCGTGCCAGCCCCAGCAGCACGGTCTCCGCTTGGTCGTCGCGGGTATGGCCCAGAAGGACCGCTGCCGCTCCGAGCCGATCTGCGGCGCGGTCCAACGCCGCGTAGCGGGCGTTGCGGGCGGCGTTCTCCATGCCACCCTCGCCGTCCACGGTGACCGCTACCGACCCGGCAGGGTCCAGCCCAAGGTCGGCGAGCGTCCGGACGACCGCGTCCGCGCGCGCGCCCGATCCGTCCTGTAGGCCATGGTCGATCGTGATGCCGCCTGCCTGGAGCCCCGCCCTGGGCGCCTCGAAGGCGAGGGCTCCCGCGAGCGCCAGTGAATCGGCACCGCCACTACATGCCACGAGCGTCATCGCACCAGCGGGCAGGTCGGCAAGGACGTGCCGCACCGCCCGCCGCACAGCCGCCACCGCCGGATCAGGCCCCATGGGAAACGTCTACCACCGGACGGCACGGCATGGCGGAAGCGGTCTCCGCCCTCCCCGCCCGCTGGGCAGGCGGCTTGCGTGTCCTGTTATCGCGTCACGCCTCGCTGGCCTCGGGCGGGGCCACGTCGATGGCACGCGGGCCGATGACCCGGTTCATCCACTCGGCCGGTTCCTTGATCTCGTCGTGCGTGGGCAGGCTCTCCGGGGACTGCCAGACCTGGTTGAACCCGGCCATGCCCGCCTCCGCGACGACCCGCCGGACGAACCGCGAACCCTCCGCGTACTGCTTCATCTTCAGGTCGATGCCGAGCAGGCGGCGGATCGTCTTGTCCAGCTTGGAGCCGCCGTCGCGGCGCCCCTGGAACCGGGAGCGGATCTGCTCGACCGAGGGCACGACCTCGGGACCGACCGCGTCCATGACGTAGTCGCCGTGCCCCTCGACCAGGGTCATCACCGCGGTGAGCCGGTCCAGGATCTTGCGCTGCTCGGGAGTCTGGATCGCGTCGATGAGGTTCGCGTCCCCGCCGCGCATCGCGTCGGCGACGGCCTCGGCGGCGTCCCGGATGCGGTCCAGCATCACGCCCGGGTCCAGGTCGGACGCCAGCAGGAACTGGGTCATCTGGTCCTGCACGTACTCGCGCAGCCACGGAACGCCGGTGAACTGGGCGCGGTGCGTCTCCTCGTGCAGGCACACCCACAGCCGGAAGTCGCGCGTGTGGACGCCGAGCTCCTGCTCCACATGGACGATGTTGGGCGCCACCAGGGTGAGGCGTCCGGTCGGCGCCTGCCCGGACGGGTCCGGCGGCAGGAACAGCTCGTACTGGCCCAGCACGCGGCTGGCCATGTAGGCGAGGATCGCGCCCACCTGCATTCCGGTCACTCGCGAACCGACCGCCTGCACGACCACATTGCCGGCGCCGCCCAGCGGGCCGGGGCCTCGGCGCTCGGTCATCTGCTCCATGAGCGGTTCCAGCACCACCCGGAAGCCGTCCACGTTGGCGCGGATCCATCCGGGCCTGTCCACGACCGTCGCCGGTGCCGGATCGAGCTCGGAGGCCATGCCCGTGAAGTCCCGCACGTGCCCGTGCGCGTCCCTGGACAGCTCGCGCAGCTCCGCCACGACCGCGCGGGCCTCCTCGTGGCTGACCTGCGGTCCTGGACGCACCAGACGGGTTCCCGCCTGCACCGCGACGTTCCAGTCGATCATTGAGGCGCTCATGTGCTCCACCGTACTTTTCGGACACGGCGCCGGGGCGCCCCTGCACGATCGTTCAACGAACAACCGTTCTGGTTATCTCCCGTACGGCCCCGCCCACACTCCGCCGGGCGCCCGCAGGTGCGGACGATCAGCGGCCGCGGGCGGCCGCGCCTCAGCAGCCGCAGGTGGCGACGGCGGCCGCGAGCTGGTCGAGCTTGCCCGGATCCACCGGCCCCTTCCCGTCGCCCGCCATGAACGCGAACGTCAGCAGCCGGCCGTCGGCGTCGTAGGTGAGGCCGGCCAGGGTGCTGACCCCGGCCAGCGTGCCCGTCTTCGCGCGCACGACGCCCGCGGCGGCCTGGCTGGTGGCGAGCGTGTAGCGCGGCGGTCTCAAGGTGCCCGAGAACCCCGCTATGGGCAGGCCGGTGATGACCGAACGCAGCTGCGGGTGCGCGGGGTTCGCCGCGAGGGCGACGATGCGGGCGAGCGCGAGCGGCGTGATGCGGTTGCGCGGCGACAGGCCGCTGCCGTCGTTGACCGATACGCCCTGCGTGACGCCGAGCCTTGCGAGCGTCTGCCGCACCGCCTGCGCCCCGTCCACGAACGTGGCCGGACGCCCGAGCTTCATGGCCACCTGCCGGGCCACCGCCTCGGCCACGTCGTTGTCGCTCTCGGTCAGCAGATGCTCGATCAGCGCGGAGAGCGGCGGGGACTGGACCGCGCCCAGGCGCTGCGCCCCCTTCTGCGCGACGGTCCTACGCCCCGCCTTGGCCGCCACCCCGTTTCTGGTCAGGAGGCTCGCGAAGATGCTCGCGGCCGCTGCCGGCGGGTCCGACACCCGCGCGCGCTTGGTCGGGTCCGCCGGGGAGACGCGTCCCTCGTCCACGGTCAGGGCGGTGACCGGCGCCAACTCGCCTTCCGGCAGATAGTTCGGCTTCCACCCGGCCGCTGTACGCGGCCCCTGGTACGCCGAGGCGTCGTAGTCCACGCGCACCCGCGTCACACCGGACGCCTTGAGCGCGGTGGCGGTCTGCTTCGCGAGGTCCAGCAGCGATGCGTAAGGCGGGTGGCCCTCGTCCGCGCGCGCGGGAAGGGCCGTCAAGGTAGGATCCCCGCCTCCGACGAGGACGATCCCGCCGCCGGTACCGCGCACGACCTGGGTGTTGATCCGGTGCGAAGGACCGACGGTGGCCAGTGCGGCGACGGTCGTCGCCAGCTTGGTCGTGGAGGCGGGCGTGGCGGGCTGGTCCCCGCGCTGCGCGAACAGCGTACGGCCGGTCTCTGCGTCCACGACCACGGCGTTGATCTTCGCCTTCGGGCCGCCGATGAGCGCCGCCAGCCGGCCCGACAGGGCCTGGGGGTTCGGCGCGCGCCCCCCGGCGGGATCGGCGGCGGGGATCCGGGCCGACGACCGCACCAGATCGCGCGCCGCGACGCCCGGCGGCTGCGGGGACAGGTGCCGGTCGGGTGTGAGTTTCACCACTGCCAGCCCCGCGCCGACGACGAAAACGTTAAGGAGGGACAGCGACAGTACGGCGAGGGCACGACCGCGTGCAGGCACGTGACCGCCCCTCTCCCACTCAGCACTCACCAACGTGCGACATCCTTATATAAGGGAACTCACCCCTGTGGGGGTCGGCCTCGCCCGCACAGACCCCCGAAAGACTATTCACTGCGACCGCGCAGGGAGCGGAGGACATCTTGGATTTCGACGTCACCATTGAGATCCCCAAGGGCCAGCGGAACAAGTACGAGGTGGACCACGAGACCGGCCGCATCCGGCTCGACCGCATGCTGTTCACCTCGACGCAGTACCCGGCCGACTACGGGTTCATCGAGAACACGCTGGGCGAGGACGGCGACCCTCTGGACGCGCTGGTGCTGCTCCAGGAGCCGACGTTCCCCGGGTGCCTCATCCGCTGCCGCGCGGTGGGGATGTTCCGGATGACGGACGAGGCCGGTGGTGACGACAAGGTCCTGTGCGTGCCCGCGACGGACCCGCGCATGGAGCACCTGCGCGACATCCACCACGTCCCCGAGTTCGACCGGCTGGAGATCCAGCACTTCTTCGAGGTCTACAAGGACCTGGAGCCCGGCAAGTCCGTCGAGGGCGCCAGCTGGGCGGGACGCGTCGAGGCCGAGGCCGAGATCGAACGGTCCCGCAAGCGCGAGGCCGAAAAGGGCGGTCACTGAGCAGCGTCCGGGCACTCCCGGTCCCCCACAAGGACCGGATCCGGAAGCCGCGCGACGGCGTAGATCCGCTCCCCGCCGTACGCGCCCCAGGATTCGCGTAGAGCCCTTCCGTACGGGTGACCGTATGGAAGGGCTCTCGCTTCCGCGCAGAGAGCGTTCGCCCCTGCGCGGGCCATGTGCGGTCACCTGCCCGTGCCATGCGGCGCCATGCTCAGCCCGCAGGACGGGTGGCTCCGATCAGATCGCTCCGGTGGATGCTGGAGATGCGCACGCGCGCGCCCGTGTAGGGCGCCTCCACCATCCGGCCACCGCCGATGTAGACGCCCACGTGGTGGATGGTGTCGGGGTTCGAGGTGTCGGTGGCGAAGAACACCAGATCCCCCGGGCGGAGCCTGCGGACGGGGATGTGCGGCCCCGACGTCCACTGAGTGCCCGTCCAGTGGTCGAGCCGGATGCCCGCCTTGCTCCACGCGTACATGGCCAGGCCCGAGCAGTCGAAGCCGAGAGTGCCCGCCCCCCGGTCGACTCCTAGGCTGGGGCCGTCGTACGTCCCTCCGCCCCAGGAGTACGGGGTGCCGAGCCATTCGAGCGCCGCTCGCGCCACGGTCGCACCGCGCCGGACGACGTTCGCCGTTTCCAGGCCGGCCCGCGCCTTGCGATCCGCGCGTGCTTCGAGCGCCCGCTCCCGCTCGCGCGCGAGTCGCTCCGCGCGCGCTTGGGCCGCGCCGAGCCGCTTCTCCAGCGCGCGCTTGCGGTCGGCGATCCGCCGGATGGACGCTTGTTGCGCCGCGACCGCCGCCTGAGCCTGCCCCTTCGCTACTTCCGCGCTCTTGGTCGCGGCCGTCTGCTCTTGGAGCGCGGCCTGCGCCTGCCGCCGGAACACGTCCGCGACGGTCTTGGACGCCTCGACCCGGCGGACCATCGCGGTCCGCTGCTCGGCCAGGACGTCCACCATCCCCGCCCGGTCCATGAAGCCCTGGGGGCCGCCCCTGCCGGAGATCGCGGAGGAGACCCGGTCGTAGCCGGTGTTGTCCTGGTACACGCGCGCGGCGAACGACGCCAGCTGGTCCTGGGCCTCGCCCACCCTGCGGGCCGCCTCGGTCAGCCGCTGCTGCGTGTCACGGTAGGTCTGCTGGGACCGTTCCAGCTTGACCCGCTCCCCGTTGTAGCGTTCCACCGCCGCCTCGGCCGCGGCGTTCAGCCTGTCCAGCTCCCCGTCCGCCTGCGCGAGCTCGGCCTTCGTCCGGCCGATGGCCGCGGCGCGGTCCTTCACCAGCTGCCGGCTCTTCTCGACGTCGTGCGCGCTCGGAACCGGCTTGCCCGCGGCGCGCGGCGCGGTACGGGCCGACACCGGCGGGGTCAGCCAGCTCATGCCGACCGCCATCCCGGCGGAGAACACCATCAAGCGAAGGGTCGCGTTCCTGGCGGAGGACACCGTTCCGCGACGGCGAGGCTCTACTGCGCTCGGTCCCATGAACACGTCCTCCCCCTGGCGTGTTTTACTTAGCGCAAATGATCACCTACGAAGCGTAGTTGAGACGGGCAACAATCGGAACGTCCGTCACGCGGGCGCCGTGCTTCCGTTCGGGGCGGACGGTGCGCCGGACGCCGACGAAGAGGCGGGCGGGTCCGACGGCGGAGGCGGATCCGGTTCCCCGCCCGAAGGCGGGGCTTCCCCGCCCGAGGGTGGCGGATCGGACGACGGCGGCGGGTCCGACTCCGGCGGCGCCGACGAGGGCGGCGGGCTCGGGTCGGACGACGTCGGCGGATCACCCGGCCGGTCCGTCTCGGGCGGAGTGGACGGGGCGCCCGTACCGGGGCCCGTCGGAGGCGGGGTGGGATTCGAGCCACCGCCGGGCGTACTTGGAGTATCGGCACGCCAGGTGACGCACACCTCGGTTCCGCCCGGCTGGAACGAAATGCCGCCCTCTCCCCGCGCGCGCGAGCGGCGGGACACGTGCACGGAGACGGAGACGGTCTGGCCGGCCTCCAGTCGCCCGGAGGACCTGCTCAGTCGGAGCGCACCCCAGGTCTTGGCGCTCCACGCCACGGGTCCACCTGTCGCCTGCAGCTCCACTGAGCCGTCCGAGCCTCCGGCAAGGTCCAGGTACAGCGGGGACACCACGAGGACGCTCGGCGGTTTCGTCGGCGAAGGGAGGGGGCCTCCCTGCGGCGGCGCGGGGGGCGACGGGTACAGGGCGGTGGGCGGTGCGGAAGAACCTAACGAGCCCAATGGATAGGTGGCCGAAACCGGCGCGGCGTCGACGACACCATCGCGGCCTGCGCCCGGACGGCCGTCAGCCATCGGACTGTGGGAAAGACCTGGAACCGCACTGGGCCGGGGCCCAGTCAGAGCGCCCGCCCGCCCGGCGTCCTCCGCCTGGCCGAACAACCCGCGCACGGCGGCGATCCCACCGCTGAACAGGACCGCCACCATCACGAGCACGGCGAAGGCACGGGCGGCCTGCGCGGCCAGCCCGTCCGGCGGTAACGCACTGCGCTCCCCCTTCGGCCGCCTTCGCAGGAAGAGCCGCTTTCTGGGACGAGGCACCCGGACCTGGCCGGCGGCCTGCCCCGACTGCACAGGAAACCCGGCCGAAGTGAACTCGGTGACGCGGGTGGCCACGAACAACCGGTAGCCGACGAGTTCGGAATCCATGAAGCAGCTCATCACCCGGAGCCGCAGATCCTCGGGCGGGTCCGCGTCCGGGAGCAGCCCGTACACCTTGGCCGCCGATACGCTGCGCGGCCGGAACGGGCCGCAGGCTGAGCATTCCTGGGCGTGCGCCAAGAGCCGCTCGCTCAGTTCCGCGGTGAGGTCACCGTGCCGCTGCCGCAACAGCCGAGCACGTTCCGCGCAACCGTACGGCCCCTGCTTCACCAGGATCTCCGCCGTCAACGCCGCTTCGAGTTCGGCGTGCGCGCGCTCCAGGACCGCCTCGGCCTCCTTGCCCGGGACATCGAGAATGGCCGCCAGATCCGGAATGGACATCTGGTGCCGGACCCGTAGCTCAAGGACTTCCCTGGAAACGGCCCGAAGCGACGCCACGGCCTCCCAGGCGGTGATCCGCTGATCGACGTCGTCCTGGTCGTGGCTGGCGACCGGCAGGTCGGGCGGATGCTCCCGCACCGGCGACCGCCGGGCGCACTCCAGCCGCGCGATGGCGTACAGCCACGGCCCGAACCGGTCCGGATCGCGCAGCTTGCCGATGTGCGCCTCGGCCACGACGAACGCGTCCCGCAGCGCGACCTGCGCGGCGTCCCGCTCCCGCAACTGGAACCAGCAGTAGGCGTAGAGCCGATCGGCGTAGGCCGCGTACATGGCGGCCGGGGCGCCGACGTCGCGCCCGCGCAGCGCCTCGACCAGGAGATGGTCGTTCATACCAGAAAAGGTAAAGCCTCCCGTAGGGCTTTACTGGCAATTTCAAGAGATCGAACTCGGTGACACCGCTCAATTCTTCCGCATTTTTAGATGCTTTTCCCGAGTGTTGCATTTGGCCGTTTTAGCGGGGATTCGTCCGGTCTCCCACCTTCCGCCCGACCGGCGGCCGGGGGCGCGCCCGCTACCGGGCCCGCGTATTTGACACTGTCATCATGACAGTGTCATCATCGAGCCATGGACGTCACCTGGACCATCGGAGAGCTGGCCGAGCGCGCCGCCGCGGTGCTCGCCGCCGGCGAATCCGCGCAGGTCAACGGCCGGGTGCGCGACCTACCCAACGAGCGGCTGATCCGCTGGTACACCACCATCGGGCTGGTCGACCCGCCCGCCGGCCGGCGCGGTCGCACCGCGCTCTACGGCCCGCGGCACCTTCTCCAGCTGGTCGCGGTCAAGCGGCGCCAGGCGGCGGGCCGCTCGATCGCCGAGATCCAACTCGAACTCGCCGCGGCGACCGACGCCACTCTCGAACGCATCGCCGCCCTCCCGCCCGGCGCCATGGATTCCGCAGCGGAAATGCCGCACCCGGCCGCCGGAGCGACCGCGGTCGGTTCGGCACCCGACACGGAAGCGGATGACGCAGAAGCAGCAGCTACAGAAGCATCTGACGTAGAAGCAGCCGACACGGAGACGGCCGGTTCTGTGCGGCAGCCGACCCGGCCGCGCCCCGAAGCCGCCCCGACCAACGACACCGCGACCCCGCGCGCAGCGTCCGCGGAAACCGCACCGCCCGCCGACGGCGCACAGCAGGCCGACAGCGGTCGGCAAACGGACGACGCACGGCAATCGGCCAGCGCACAGCAATCGCATGACGCGCAGCAGGCCGACGGGGAAGCGCGGGCCAGAGGGCGCTTCTGGAGCGCTCGCCCCGACATGTCGTTCGGCCGAGCCACTGTGGCGGCGGACTATGCCCGTCCGGTCCTACCCGTCGTGCAAGGCGTCCGCCTCGCCCCCGACCTCACCCTCCTGCTGGAGGCCGGCTCGCTCAGCGCCGACGACCTCCGCGCCATCGAGACCGCAGCGCGGCCGCTGCTCGACGAGCTGGCCGCGCGGGGGCTCATCGCCTCCCCCGCAGACTCCGCTCGCCCGCCCGCCGATCCTCCCCGGAGGCCGCAATGACCGTTCGCATACTCCCCCTGCCCGAGACCGACGCGCCCGCGGAACCCGGCGGCGGGCTCGGCGCCCTGGCCACCGACCGGGGCAACCTTCCGCTCGACTCCCTCGACGTGCACGCCGCGATCACCGGTCTCGCCGCCGGCGTCGAGGTCGTCCAGGGGTTCCACAACCCGTTCGACGTGCCCTTGGAGGCGACCTACATCTTCCCGCTGCCCGACCGCGCCGCCGTGACCGCGCTGCGCATGGAGGCGGACGACCGGGTCATCGAGGGGACGTTGAAGGAACGGGGCCAGGCCCGCCAGGACTACAGCGCCGCCATAGCGGCGGGGCAGCGCGCGGCCATCGCCGAGGAGGACCGCCCGGACGTGTTCACCATGCAGGTGGGCAACATCCTCCCGGGTGAGCGGGTGACGATCCGGCTGGGGCTCACCCAGCCGCTGCCGCACGAATCGTCCTCCACGGCGACGTTCCGCTTCCCGCTCGTCGTCGCCCCCCGGTACATCCCGGGAGCGCCTCTGGACGACGAGGCCGCGGGCGGCGGAGTGGCCGAGGACACCGAAGCGGTGCCGGACGCGTCCCGGATCAGCCCGCCGGTCCTGCTGCCGGGGTTCCCCAACCCGGTCCGGCTCGCGATCAGCGCCGACATCGACCCGTCCGGACTGCCGCTCACCGAGATCCACTCGGCTCTGCACGTGGTGACCGAGGAGAGCGGCGGCGACCGCACCACGGTCCGGCTCCATCCCGGCGAGCGCCTCGACCGCGACTTCATCCTGCGCCTGGGCTTCGCGCCGCAAGAGAGCGCGGCGCTGTCGCTGGTGCCGGACGAGAGCGGCGACGAGGGCACCTTCAGCCTGACGGTCCTTCCCTCGGGCGACGCCCGGCCGAGCCCCCGCGATGTGGTGCTCGTCCTCGACCGTTCGGGCAGCATGAGCGGCTGGAAGATGGTCGCCGCCCGGCGGGCCGCCGCGCGGATCGTCGACACGCTCCGCGACCAGGACCGGTTCGCCGTCCTGTCCTTCGACAGCGTCGTCGAGCGCCCCCGCGGCCTCGGCTCGGGGCTGGCCGCCGGCACGGACCGCAACCGGTTCCGCGCCGTCGAGCACCTGGCCGCGCTGGACGCCCGCGGCGGCACCGAGATGCTCGCCCCGCTCGACGAAGCCTGCGGCCTCTTCGCCGGCTCCAAGCGCGACCGGGTGCTGGTCCTCATCACCGATGGGCAGGTCGGCAACGAGGACCAGATCCTCGCGCGCCTGGCGCGGCGGCTGCGGGGCGTGCGCGTCCACACCGTCGGTATCGACCGCGCCGTGAACGCGGGCTTCCTGAACCGGCTGGCCTCGATCGGCCAGGGCCGCTGCGAGCTGGTCGAGTCCGAGGACCGTCTCGACGAGGCCATGGACGAGATCCACCACCGCATCGGCGCGCCCGTCGCCACCGGCCTCTCCCTGCGGGCCGAGGGCCTGGAGATCGTCCCCGACTCGGTGGCGCCCGCCCGGCTGGGCGCCCTCTTCCCGGGAGTGCCGCTCGTGATCGCGGGGCGGTTCCGCGGCGCGACCGCCGGATCGATCACCGTTGAGGGCACCGCGTCCGACGGCACCGCCTGGCGGCAGCAGGCGCCCGGCACCATCGCCCGGAACCCCGCCGCCACGGCGATCTGGGCACGCGCCCACCTCCGCGACCTCGAGGACCGCTACACCGTCGGCGGGCCCCCCGACCTCGAACAGCGCATCGTCGAGGCCTCGCTGCGGTTCGGGGTGCTGTGCCGCTTCACGGCCTTCGTCGCCGTCGACAGCCGGGTCGTGACCGACTCCGCCGCGCCGCACCAGGTCGTCCAGCCCGTCGAGATGCCGGACGGCTGGGCCGCCTCCGCACCCGCCCCCGCGGTGTACGGATCGGCGAGCCCGCTGATGGCCCCGCCGTTCGAGCAGCTCGAGGGCGCGGCTCCGCCGCGGCCCAGCTTCGCGCCACCGGCCCCCGGCGGACCTCCGCGTCCGAGCGCCGCCCCTTCGCCGGCCGGTCCGGCCGCGCCCGGCAGCGCACCCCGGAGCAGGCGCCCCGCCGGCGGCGGTGCCCCGGCTCCCGGTGGTCCGCCCGCGCCGCCGGCCGCCCCGGTGCCCCCGGACGCCTTCGACGATCACGACGACCTCGACCTGCCCGACTTCCTCCGGGACACCTCGCCCCCCGTGCCGCCGGCGGGCGACACCGGCACGCCTTCCGGCTACGGCTCACCCCAGCAGCCTTCGACGCCCGACCTCGATGCCTACAAGCGGGAACTGGCACGCCTGCTGGAGTCGCTGCGTGAGGCCTCGTCCGACACCGCCGACCGCATCGGCCGTCTGCAGCACGAGGCGCTTCCGGCGCTGACGTCGGTCGTCGAACGCATGGGTGCGCATTTCGCGCCGGACGCCGAGCCCCTCCGCACGCTGGAGACGCTCCGCCAAGCCCTGCTCCGCATCGTCCCGACGAGCCCGAAGCGCGAGGTCGACGACCTCTGGACCCGCGTGCTCCAGACCCTCGGCGAGTTCACCGGCGAGCCCGTCCGCCCGCCGACCCGCCGCCCCTTCTGGAAGCGAGGCCGGTGATCCCACCTGCGGACGGCGAAGGGGCGGCCTCCCGGTCGGGAGGCCGCCCCTGGGGCCCGGCGTGCAACCGGGGACGGAGAGGTCAGGCGCGCTTGGCGCGCGTGACGCGGAGCAGCGGGATCAGGTTCAGCGCCAGGCCGACCACCGCGACGCCGCTGACCAGGTTGACGCCCGGGTGGAACTCGGCGAAGCCGCCGCCTCCCCCGGCCGTGCCGCCCACGACCAGCGCGGTCACCACGGCGAGGACCAGAGCCGCGCCGACCTGGCCGGACGTCTGCACCAGGCCGGAGGCCAGGCCCTGCTCGGAGTCGTCGATGCCGTCGGTCGCCTGCGCCATGATCGAGCTGAAGCCGAACGCGAAGCCGCCGCCCAGCAGGAGCATCGTCGGCAGGATCGTGAACGCGTAGTGCGGGGTGTTCCCGGCGGTGGCCAGGAACCACACGTACCCGAGGCTCAGCGACGTCATGGAGCTGATGATCAGCCGCGGCGTCCCGTAGCGGTCGATCAGCCGGCCGACGAACGGGGAGCCGAACGCCACGATGAGCCCGGCGGGCAGCAGCGCCATGGCCATCTTGAGCGGCGACCAGTGCAGGACGTCCTGCAGGTACAGGGTCATCATGAACTGGAAGCTCAGGTACGAGCCGAAGAGCGCGACGATGCTGAGGTTGGCGCGGACGATGGTGCCGATCCGCAGGATGCCGAGCCGGATCAGCGGGTGCCGCACCTTGTTCTCGGTGACGACGAAGCCGATCAGCAGGGCGGCGGCGAGCGCCACGGAGCCGAGCGTGACCGGGTCGAGCCAGCCGCGGTCCGGCGCCGAGACGACGGTGTAGACGGCGAGGAGCATGCCGCCGGTCAGCGTGACGGCGCCGACGAGGTCGTGGCCGCCGTCCGCCGCGGCCTTGTCCCGCGGGATCAGGGCGATGCCCGCGGCCAGCGCGACCAGGGCGAGGGGAACGGGGGTCAGGAACGTCCAGCGCCAGCCGAAGCTGGTGAGCAGCCCGCCGAGGATCAGCCCGGAGGAGTAGCCGCTCGCGCCGAAGACCGAGAACACCGACAGCGCCCGGTTGCGCGCGGGTCCCTCGTGGAAGGTGGTGGTCAGGATGGACAGGGCGGTCGGCGCGGTGAACGCGGCGGCCAGGCCCTTGACGAAGCGGGTGACGATGAGCAGCGTCCCGTCGCTCACCAGGCCGCCCACCAGCGAGGCGGCGGCGAACACGGCGAGCGCGATGAGGAAGACCCGGCGGCGGCCGAGAAGGTCGGCCGTGCGTCCGCCGAGCAGCAGCAGGCTGCCGTAGCCGAGCACGTAGCCGTTGACGATCCACTGCAGGGACGTGGTGGACAGGCCGAGCTCGGTCCCGATCGAGGGGAGCGCGACGCCGACCATCGAGACGTCGAGTCCGTCGAGGAACAGCACGGCGCACAGCACCGCGAGGACGCCCCACAGCCGGGGAGTCCAGGCCTGCTCGGCCGGCGCGCTCGCGGCGGCCGGGCCGCGGACGGCGGAGGCGGGTGAGGTGTCGGTGAGAGTCACGTCGGAGGACGATACATGCACATGCATTCAATGTCCAAGCATAAATTTCGTACGAACTTAATGCGGGTGCATCTGATGCGCGCGCATGCTAAGATGCGCGGCATGGAGTCGGAGACGGCCCTGGTGGGCCGGTGGCGCTCGCTGGCGACGTGCTACAACACGGTCGCCTGCGACCTCGATCGCTCGCTGCAGGAGGCGCACGGCCTGAGCATGAGCGAGTTCGAGACGCTCGACAGGCTCGTCGAGGCCGACTGTGAGAAGCGCCGCATGCAGGAGATCGCCGCGGCGATGTATCTCAGCCAGAGCGCGCTGTCACGGACGGTCGCCCGGCTGGAGAAGCACGGCCTGGTCGAGCGCGTGATGTGCGAGTCGGACCGCCGCGGCGTGTTCGTCGCCGTGACCGAGGCCGGCCGCGCGCGGCACGCCGAGGCGCACAAGACCCACATCGATGTCCTCGCCAGGCACCTGCCCGTCCCCGTGTCCTGACGCGCCCGGCGAGCGAAGGCCGGAAGCCCCAGGCCGCCTCAGCCGGACGGCCTGACCAGACCCAGCTCGTAGGCGATGATGACGAGCTGGACGCGGTCGCGCGCACCGAGCTTGGCGAGCAGCCGCGCCACGTGCGCCTTGGCCGTCGCCACGCTGATGACCAGTTCCGCCGCGATCTCCTGGTTGGACAGGCCGCGCCCGACCAGGGTGAGGACCTCGCGCTCGCGCTCGGTGACGCCGTCGGCGGGGCGCGGCGGCCTCGGCGCCGGTTCCGGCCGCGCCGCGAACTCCTCGATCAGCTTCTTGGTGACGCTCGGCGCGATCAGGGCCTCCCCGTTCGCGACGACGCGGATGGCCGCCAGGATCTCCTCCAGCGCCATGTCCTTGACGAGGAACCCGCTGGCGCCCGCCCTGAGCGAGCCGTAGACGTACTCGTCGTCGTCGAACGTGGTCAGCATCAGGACGTGCGCCGTCCTGATGCGCCGGGTCGCCTCGATGCCGTCCATGTCGGGCATCCGGATGTCCATCACCACGACGTCGGGGCGGGTCTCGTCCACCAGCGCGACCGCTTCGGCGCCCGTCCCGGCCTCGCCGACGATCTCCATGTCGGGGGTGTCGGCCATGAGGACGCGCAGGCCGGTGCGGATCAGCGGCTGGTCGTCCGCCAGCACGATGCGGATCGTCATGCCACCGCCGCCGGCAGGGGGAGCTTCGCCGCCACCCGGAACCCGCCGCCGGGACGCGGACCGGCGGTGAAATCGCCGCGCAGCAGCACGACCCGCTCCCGCATCCCGACGATGCCGTAGCCGGTACCGACCACGCCGCCGCTGCCGTCGTCGTCGATCTCGACGGCCACCTCCTCGTCCCGGTAGTCGATCGTCACCCGGCAGCGGTCGGTGCCCGCATGGCGGACGACGTTCGTGACCGCCTCCTGGACGATCCGGTAGGCGGAGAGGTCGACGTCCGGCGGGAGCGGCCGCGGCTCTCCCACCCTCCTGACCTCGACCTCGACGCCCGCGTCCATCGTCGCCGCGGCCAGGCGGTCGAGATCGGCCAGGCCGGGGGCGGGACCGAGCGGTGCGGCGCCCGGGTCGTCCCTGCGAAGGGCGGTGAGCATCCTACGGAGACCGGACAGGGTGTCGCGGCTGGTCGCCTCGATCGCGTCGAGCGCGTTACGCGCCTCCACCGGCTGCGTGCCGATCACCCGTCCGCCCACGCCGGCCTGGATCGCGATGATGCCGATGCTATGCGCGACCATGTCGTGCAACTCCCGGGCGATTCGGAGCCGCTCGGCCGCGACGGCCTGCGCCGTGGCCTGCTCGCGGAGCATCTCCGTGTGCGCGCGCCGCGCACGGATGGAGTTCCCCGTCATCCACGTCACGGCCATCGCCAAGACGACGGTGACGTGGAGCACCGCGTCCGCGGACAGCCACGCGAGGACGGACAGGACCTGCAGCACACAGGTGACGGCGGCGACGGGGACCGAGATCCTTCGCTCGCGTGCCGCCGCGATGTAACCGACCGCGAGATCGGTGAGCAGTATCTCCAGCCCGGCGATCGTCCCGCTCCGCGTCTGCATGAGGGCGACGATCCAGGCGAAGAGCAGGATCCCGTGGGCCGCCAGCGGACGGCGCCTCAGCAAGGCCATGACCAGCGCCGTGAGACCGGCCGACAGAAGCACGGCCACCTCGCCGGGGAACCTCGGCGGGGAGAACGTCAGGAACAGGACGCCGGGATAGAGGGCGGCCCCGCACCAGGCCAGGACCGTCCCGGCGACTCGGCGCGCTCGACGCCGCGGCAGGGCTGACATGCGCCGATCGTAACCTTCGGCCACCCACCCGCACATTGGCCCGCAGGCGTAATCCTCCAGGCTGTGAGCAGCGGCGATAAAAGTGTCCGACGGGCCGATGCCGGGCCGCCGCACCGTCGGCACCGTTGTTTCCATGAAACGCTGGGCGTCGTTCTTACTGGCCTTCGAGATCCTAGGAATCGCACTCTTCTCCGCGATGTACGACTCGCTCGATTTCCGCATCTATTGGCTGGGCGGGCACGTCGTCACGGACGGCTCCCGCCTCTACCATGAGCGAATCGCCGGCCTCTGGTTCACCAATACCCCTTTCATGGCGGCGTTGTTCGCACCTCTCGCCGCATTGCCGCTCACCCTTGCCCGGATGCTGTGGCAATCGGCCGCGTTCGCGGCCTTCATCTGGGCCTGCTCCCTGACCGCGAAACTGGCCGACCGCCGTCCGCCGCTCGTCGCGGTCGTGGCCGCCGGCCTGCTTCTGGAACCCGTCCGGCACTCCTTCTTCCTCGGCCAGGTCAACCTCTTCCTCTTGGCCCTCGTCCTCGCGGACATGCACCGAGCGGCCCTCGGCCGTCCAGCCGGGATCGGCATAGGCATCGCCACCGCGGTCAAACTGACACCGGCCATCTTCATCGTCCTGCTACTGCTCACGAGAAGGACCAAGGACGCCATCACGGCCCTTGCTGCTTTCGCCGTCTGCACCTTGCTCGCCTACGCGATCGCACCCGACGCGTCCCACACCTATTGGCTGCACACCTTCTATGACACGTCGCGCGTCGGCGTCACGTACATCAGCAACCAGTCGCCCTATGGCGCGTTGGCCCGCGCTCTCCATGGCACAGCCGAGATAGGCAGCTGGTACACCGCCATTCCATTGACCATCGGCGTTTGCGGTCTCGCGATCGCCGCACTCTGGGCAAGGCGCGGCGACTGGCTGAGCGTCACCGCGATCACGGGCATGACCGGCCTGCTCGTCTCCCCGATTTCCTGGGCGCACCACTGGGTGTGGATCGTCCCGGCCCTGGCCGTCCTTCTCCGCGACGGGTGCCGGAAGACGGCCTTGGCCGGCTGCGCCATCTTCGTCCTGTCCCCCTTGTGGTGGACACCCCACAACGGAGACCCACGCGAATACGGCCTGCATCTCCTGACACCGGTAGCCAACTGCTACCTCATCGCCGGCCTGTACTTCCTCGCCCACATGGCCATCCGCCTACGCCACGAACACGACACTCGTGGTGCCACTTCGGTCTCGGTGAGGCGCCCTTCATCGGCCGTGGACGGAAGCCCCGCGAAACTCATGCTCTAGCGCTCTGGCAGCGTCGCATGCGGAGGTGTCGGCCTGATGTCGATCATGGTGTTGGTGATCGCCCATCTTTCGTGGTCGCGCCAGGCGCCATCGATGTACAGCAGCTCGGGAGAGCAGCCCTCATAGCGGAAGCCGACTTTCCGAACCAACTTGAGGGAGGCATGGTTGTCGGGCTGGATCTGGGCTTCGAGCCGGTGAAGCTGCAATTGCTCGAAGGCGTAGCGCACCACCAGCGTGAGCCCTTCGGTCATGTAGCCCTGGCCGGCAGTAGGAGCAAAGGCCGCGTAGGCGATGGACGCGGACTGGAACCGTCCCCGAATGATGCTGTTGATGTTGACCACACCGGCGATGGCTCCACTGCCGCGCGCGCAGATCAACACCGACTCTTCATCGGGCTGCGCGTACCGCGCTAGGTAACCCTGGTACTGCTCTGGCGTGGACGGCAGAGACACCCATGGGCGATGCAGATCGGCACTGGCGTTCACCAAGCCCAGGAATTCGTCCTGATCACCGCTGGCGAGGTGGCGCAGAGTCACCCGGCTGAAGCTGTTCGACTGCTCGGCTTGGAAGACCTCGATCCCCGCATCGTCCACAGACGGGACGATACCGGGCGAACGGGAAGGCAGGACGGCTGCAAGGCCGTACGACGCCCCGCAAGCCGCGTGGCAGCCGCCGTCAACCGCGAAGCGCCCTTGAAGGCGACCGGACCCGAGCCGGTACCGCGACCACGACCGGACCTGCTCCCCAGACCGCCAGATCAGCGAGGGGGCGCGGCGGGCGCGTTCGTGCGGGTCGTGCACGAAGCGGTGCAGTGCCGCTGACGGCAAAAGGCCCCTTGCGGTGATCGCAAGGGGCCATTGAGGTGGAGCCGCCTGTCGGAATCGAACCGACGACCTATTCATTACGAGTCTCACGAACAAGATCCACACTCGTCCAGCCTCGTCCACTGACCTGCCCGGCCCGCCTCTTGGACGCCCTTGGGTTCCATCCTCGTCCAAGCCCATCCAGACCCGCCGTTAGCACCCGCGTTAGCAAACCTGAGCACTCCGCGCCGACCGGTCCGGGGTGCTCGTTCGCGCGAACGGCGACCAAGGTGTGACAGACCGTTTCGCGCGAACGAGTGCCTCGGCTCGCGGGGGGCTGGGGGCTGCGAAGCCCCCGCTTCACCCTCGCCTAACGTGAGATCACGAGCGTTGAGCGGCGTGCAGCATATAGATCGCGATCATGCTGGTTAGGTCACTGAGGATCACGTGAATTTGTTCGGCTGCAATGCCAACCAGCCAAAACGTGGTGATGGCGGTCGATGCGATGCCAAGCAACAGGACTGGCCCATCTGGTCGAGGTAGTGTTCTCACCATGGCTCCTCGGAGTCAAAGGATGGCCATCCTCGGAACTTGTCTAGAGCGACCGGGGGTGGCCATTTCTCTGGATGAGATTAGCGCCGCGTTCACTACCTCAGACTCAAGCAAGTGCTTAACCGGTCTCGCTAGTGTGACCAGTTGGGCGCTTGCTTGGTATCGGAAAGCCGTTACAAAGTTGCTGCTAGATCGGTTGCACGGGTAAGCAGGCCGTATAGTGAAGTGATTTGCATCACTTCTGCATGGCACGCCTGTTGCTGGCGGACGGGCGGTCCGGCGCGGCGGGACCGGACGGGACAGGCCGCATGCCCGGCGCGCCGGACCGGGCGGCCGCCGGCGACCGCGTAGCGGGCGCCCTTGAAGACGTAAAGAAAGTTCTCATCCGGCACGTGGAACGTGCTGAGCTGGGGGTTAGCTGACTCGTTCGCTGGCTTCGTAGCGGCGGCGCCAGGCTGCGCAGCGTTCTACGTAGGCGGGCAGGTGCTGGGCTTCGAAGTCGTCGGCTGACCAGTCGTCGGGGCCGACGTCGGCACCGGGGTTGCATGCGTAGGTCCAGCCGTGGCGGCCGTCGACCAGGTCGACGCGGACGAGTTCGTAAACGGGATCTTCGAATGCGTCCAGGAGGCGCCACTCGTCGAGGGTGAGACCGGTCAGCAGGTAGCCGCGGGCGGTGGTGTCGCCGGGGACAAGTCCCGGGTAGACGCGTCCGGGGAGGGTGGCGACCCGCCATCCTTCGGCGGCTACGGGCTCATGATCGGGGACACGGTCGATCAGGGCGAACAAGACCTCAGGGAACTGGAGGCTTCCGTAGACGAACAGGGCCTCCGGGTCCACCGACAGTCGGTCCCTCGGGCCAGAGGCTTGCGAGGTCGGTTGGGGTGAGCGGGGCTCGGTATGCGGCATGGAGTACCTCCCGGGACACCTTAGCGTCGACCTCGGAGAGTGCCGCGAACCAGTCGAACCCGGCTGGATACGCCCACATGTACGAGCGGTGTTCTGGGCTGGTCCCCCGGTCGGCGAGGTAGCCGGCGATGGTCTTGTCCGTCAGCCAGGGGACGGCGGCACGGAGGTAGTCGGCGCACTCGACGGCGGGTTGGCCGTCGTTGATGGCGCGGTGGACCTGAGCGAGGACGAGTTGCGTGTAGTGGCTGAGGCGGACGCGCGTGATCAAGACCTTGTCCTCGGGCAAGAGGAACAGGGGCCATGCTTGCGCGAGTCCTTCGAGCATGACTTGGTGGGGTGCGTGGATGCTGAGGAGGCGCACCCAGGGCACGTCTTCGGCGGCGGCCTGGGCGGTGAGGCTGGCGCTCTGGAGCCCGTGGCCGAGTACCTCGTGTAGCGCGAACTGCCGGGCACCGGTCTGGGTGAACTCGATGTTGGGGAGGTTGAGGCGGAGCCGCACGTTGTGGCCGGCACCGTCCAGCCAGTACGCCCAGTAGGCGTCAACGTCGGCGGTCTCGACGGTGAGCGTGTAGGGGGCGGTGCTGCCGGTCGCCTCGCGGACGAGTGGCTCGAGTTCCTCGGCGGCCTGGCGGATGGCGTCGGGGGCTTCGCTGACGTCAAGGAGTCCCTCGGCTTGGCGAAGTTCGGTGTTGGCGTGGGGTCCCCAGGTGATGCCAAGGTCGGCGAGGGCGGCGCGGGCTTGGTCGGCGCGTTCAGCTACGTATTCCTCCGGCCATCCGGCGGCGTCGCAGCCCTGGGTGGCGCGAACGTAGTCGCTGAGGGGCGGGTGCTCGCCGAGGAGGGCGCCAAGGTAGGCCAGATCGGCGTCAAGCCGTGTGGCCAGTTGGCCGGTGGCGCTGGCGCGCAGTTCTGCGAGCTGGCGGTAGACGGTAAGGCGGTCGGGTGCCGGTTCTGGGTCGGGGCCGCCGGGATTGCAGTCGAAATCGATGATCGGCGATCCTCCGCGGTCGGTTTCGTAGGCGTTCCAGGAGCGGAGAACGTGTTCGGCTTCGTCACGCAGACTCATGTGGTACGTCCCATCGCAGAGTGAGGGCCTGGTTCGGACGCAGGTAGTTTCGAGCCAAGGTCATCACGACGTCGCCGTCCACCTCATCCCACATGAGGCCATCTTCAGCGGAGTTCTCCGAGCCGTCCGGGTGTTCCTCGGTCGCCCAGCAGCGCAATAGCTGTCCGGCGCCCTGATGGCGGATACGAAGCGTGTAATGGCGCAGGTAGCGCGGGATGGACTGGCGCCAGTAGTGATCTTCGAGGAACTGGCCGCCTCGGACTGTGAACCCGACCGTTGCGGACTCCCCCGGCTGGATCGGCGGAGAGATCTGGAGGGCGAACTTCGACAGGTTCGCGGTGTCATGGATGCGCTGGATCATGACGCGGCGGTCTGAGTCGGCGTTCGGCCTGATGTCCAAGCGCTTTTCGGTGTACTCGAACCACACTTCGCGCGCGAGTCTGGTCACGGGCCGATCGCTGAGGTTGAGCAACTGGTGCCGGTAGACCACGGTCGACCAGCCGTCCGCGTCGATGTCGATATCGGCCATCATGGACAGCTCCACGATGTTGCCGGACAGGGCGGCAAGCTGGGTGGTCTCTTCCTCGCTGAGGCGCAGCACCTGGCGCAACTCCAGTAGCTGGCGGCCGAGTTGCCGGGCCTGGTCACTGACCCCCTCGACGGAGTCGAGCGCGTTCGGCGACATGACGGGACTCGACGGTTCGTGCGTTCCCCACTCCACCTCTCCGGCTGGCGCTCGTAGCCGCTGGTCAATGGTGGTGAGAAGGTCTTTCGTCTGGGGTGTGTCCGTGCTCGCGTCGGGTCGCTGTTCGTCCGTGGCCTGCTCGCTCGTCACGCGCTCGAACAGTTGCTCCGCCGTCCAGCCGGGAAACATCTTCTCCAGGACCCGGCAATGGTCGGCGTAGGGAAGTCCCTTCAGCTCGCCGGACGTCCACCGGTGGAGCTGGGCCCGGCTCGGGCCGCTGCCGACAAGGGCGGGGTCGACCTTGCGCGCCGCCTTGTCGTATTCCGTCGCAAACGTCCGGTGAGTCTGCCAGTGACGTTCGAGGAGCAAGACCTTCAACCGCACTGGGGGATTCGTCATCTTCGGCCTCCCGACTCGGCGAAAGTAGCACGAGACGCGACACAGACGAGACAAGAAGAGAGCAAGCTGCACGGGATGCGTCACGCACGGTGTCGTGATGCGACATGTCTCCCCGCGAACCTCGTAGGTGTGATCGACGGCGGGACCGGTGACACGGCGAGGACGGGCGCGGACCGTGGTCCCGTGTCACCGGGACCGCTCCCAACGAGGGGCGAGGCGATGGAAACGACAATGTCGCTAGAGCTGGAGCTGCTCGCCGAACTGCGAGGGGCGCTTAGCGAGCACGAGATCCGGTCGGAGGTGAGGGAGGACGTCGCCGGCCTGGCCGTCAGCACCGACGCGCCCGGCGTCTACCTGTGGGTCTTCGTCAGCTTCACCGGCCGGTTCTTCTCCTGGGCGAAGGGCAACCACCAGCACCCGGTCAACGACATGCCCGGCGCTGCGCGACGTATTGCCACGCACGTCCAGGGCCTGCACCTGCTGGGCGGTGGCGAGTGATGGGCAAGCCCGAGATCGACCTGTCGGGCCTGGTCGCAAGCATGGAGTACGAGCTTGAGACCGAGTTCCCGCGCTGGCTGATCTCCCGCGAAACCTCGGGACGGTGGGTCGCCGTCCGGCCGAACTGGGGCTCGTTGTATGCCGACAACGCGCCGGAACTGCGGGAGCGGCTGCGCAAGTACGACGCGGACGCGGCATCGTGATGCTCGACCGGCAGTCCCGTAGCAAGGTCGTGCGGCTGGATGCGTCGCGCACACGTAGCAGGAACGTTCAAAGGAGGGCGGTCGGGCTGACCGAAGAAGAGCGTCAGATCCTGTTCGCGATGCTCGCCGAGATCGCGGCCGAGTTGGACGAACTCCAGGACCGGACGGCGGAACTCTCGATGCGGGTCACCGATCCCGAGTCCGTTCGTCGATCTCGTCCAGCCTAGAACTCAGACGCCGGATGTGGCCCCGGATCTCCTGGAGCTGCGCGAAGATGACCTCGAACTCTTCGCTCCGCTCCGCCGGGGCCTCTCCGGCGTCTTGCGTGTCCGGGGTCGCTATGACGGTCGCGCCCCTGGCCCCTTGGCGGGTCGTGACGAGTCCCTCGTCCCGCAGAACCGCGATCGCGTTGCTGATCGTCATTCCCGAGACGCGGTACATGTCGGCGAGCCTGGCGCCCGGCGGCAAGCTCTCACCCACGGGGTACTTCCCCGTCGCGATGTCGTGGCGCAGCTCGTCAGCGATGCGCACGTACGGCTTGCGTCGGTCGACCGGGCCTTTTGCCATGTCAGGCAGTGTACGCCTGCGACTAGGTCTCTAGGTACCTGAGGAAATTTTCGGTCACTCGCTTGACTTCTAAACATAACTAGGTACCTTGGTATCTGTACAAGTCAACGAGAACCCCGGAGGTTCAACCGTGCGCAACATCCCTGTGGACGTCTCCTCGCTGTCGTTCGTGTGCGTCTCGCCTGCGCGCCCGAAGCTGGTCAGCCAGGAGACGGGGGAGGTCAAGCTCGACAAGAACGGCGAGGCGGTCTATCAGGTGGGGTTGTCGGCCGCGAACGAAGCGGGTCGCGTGGACCTGGTGACGGTGGCCGTCGCCGGTGACCCCGGCCTGACGCTCGGACAGGTCGTCACACCGGTCGGCCTGGTCGGCTTCTACTGGGAGCAGACGCTCAACGGTGAGAAGCGGTCGGGCGTCTCGTTCCGCGCAGAGCGGATCGTCCCGGCGGGCGGCGAGGCTGCGGCGGCTGCCTGAGATGAACGACACAACCGCCTACCTGGTGCTCGGAGTCCTGGCCGCTGCGGCGGCCGGGCTCTGGGCCTGGCGCCGGTGGCACCCGGTGTCGTTCTGGTACGGCGTGGGCTTCCCGCTGCGGGCGGCGCTGGTGTACCTGACGTGGCATCACGTCGCGTCGGGTTGCAAGCTGACCCGCAACCGGCGCCGGTTCCGCCTCACCCTGGACGCCGTCCCCGTCGTCGGTCCCGCCTCGCGCCACGCGGCGACGGTGGTGGAGCAGAAGCGGCGGGTGCGGCGGGTCGACGTCGAGCGCTCGCCCCGGCTCGGCCTGCTGCGCCCGACCCGGCTGGGCTGGCGGATGCGGCTCCGGCTGCATGACGGGCAGGTGCCGGCGGACTATGAGAAGGCGGCGGAGGGCATCGCGCATGCCTGGCGCGTCCACTCGGTTCGGGTGGTCGATGTCCGGCCGGGCTACGTCACGCTGTGGGCGACCATGCGTGACCCGCTGGTGGAGGTCGTGACCGAGCCGGAGACCGGCGAGCTTCTCAAGGTCCGTCCCGGGAAGCTGGAGAACGGCCGGGACTGGGTGATCGACCTGCGGACGGTGCCGCACTGGCTCAACGCCGGGGCGACACAGTCCGGCAAATCGAACTGGGCGAACGCCCTCATCAAGGGCCTCGCGCCGCAACCGGTCGCGCTGGTGGGGTTCGATCTCAAGGGCGGGGTGGAATTCACCCCCTACGCCCCGCGGCTGTCGGCGCTGGCCACGACTCGCAAGGAGTCGGTTGACCTGCTGTCTGATCTGGTGGGCGAGGTGGAGAACCGGATGGCGCTGTGCCGTGAGCAGGGGGCGCGCAACGTCTGGACGCTGCCGGAAGCCCTGCGGCCGACTCCGATCGTGGTCCTGGTGGACGAGGTCGCCGAACTGTTCCTGATGGCCGACAAGTCCGAGAAAGAGGAGGTGTCCCGGACGGCTACCGCGCTGCTGCGGGTGGCCCAACTCGGTCGGGCGTTCGCGGTCTACCTGATCGTGTGCGGCCAGCGCATCGGCTCCGACCTTGGCCCCGGCGTTACCGCGCTGCGCGCCCAGTTGTCCGGGCGGGTGTGTCACCGCGTCAACGACCCGGAGACGGCGAACATGACGCTGGGGGACTTGGACCCGGCGGCGCTGGACGCGGCCCGCGCGATCCCCGCCGAGACGCCGGGGGTGTGCGTCGTCGCCGGCCAAGACGGTGCCTGGCACCGCGCCCGGTCGGTCTATGTCCCCGAGCATGAAGCCGAACAGGCCGCGCGCCAGTACGCGCACCTGACCCCGGACTGGCAAGCCCTCGTCGGCCCCGTCCCGGACGTCCGCCCCGCCGCATAGACGGCTCGGCTCCCCTCTCCCTCTCTCTCCTCTGCGGCTCGGCGTGAGCCCTGATCACGCCACGTCCCTACCCGACCCATGCCTGAACCCGTCCCTGGAGGCTGCCTGATGCCCGCTCGCATCCGTATCCTTCGTCCCCGCCATCGCCCCCGATTCGTCGCCGTCCCGTCCCCGTCCTCCTCGCCGTCCCGGCCATCCTCGGGTCCGTCCCGGCCGTCGGCGGTGTCGTCCTGGGACGTGTTCCCGGTCGGCGTCGAGTGGGACGAGTTCCGCTCCCTGCACGTCGCCCGGTGCCAGCGCTGCGCCGAGTCCTACGCCTCCGCCTCGTCGGTGGAAGTGGATGAGTGGGCCGACAACCACACCTGCGACCCGGAGTTGGCCGCGCTGCTGGCGCTCGTCACCACCCGGCGGGCGGCGTGATGCGTCGGCTCGTCGGGGCGGTGACCGACTCCGGGCCGGTCGTGGTGCTGGCCGGGATCGCGGCGGCGGGGTCGTTCACCCACATCCGCGACACCGCCACCGACCACGGCCAACGCGGATGGATGGCCTGGGCCATCGCCGTCTGCATCGATCTCACCTGCGTCATGGCGGCCGGGGAACGCCAGCGCGACAAGCGCACCGGCCGCCAGACGGGGCGGCTGTCGTGGCCGACGCTGGTCCTGGTCGGCGGCATCCTGCTCTCGCTGGCCGCGAACCTGGCGCAAGCGGACCGGTCAGTGTGGGGCTGGATCACCGCCGGCACCCCCGCCGGGGCCTTCCTGGTCGCCGTCTCCATGCTGGAACGCCGCAAGGTCAACACACCCCCGGCGGCCCGTCCCTCGTCCGTGTCCGTCCCGGACGCGCTGACCGTCCCGGACTCCTCCGGCCGTCCGTCCCCTTCGTCCTCCTCGTCCTCGGTCCCGTCCTCCCCCTGGGTGGTGTGGGAGCAGGACCGTCCCGAACCCCCCGCGTCTGTCCCGGCCGTCCGGCCCACCCAGAACGAGGGCCAGGCGGACGAGGACGGCAAGCCTTCCGCAGGTGAGGCGGGTGGTCAGACCGAAATCCCGGTGTCCGTCCCGGCGGCCGAGCAACCCGCGTCGCCGTCCGCGTCGCCGTCCGCGTCGCCGTCCGCGTCGCCGTCCGCGTCGCCGTCCGCGTCGCCGTCCGCGTCGCCGTCCGCGTCGCCGTCCGCGTCGCCGTCCGCGTCGCCGTCCGCGTCGCCGTC
>NZ_JABMCA010000027.1:0-124608 GCF_014706005.1 Actinomadura sp. RB99
CGCTGGCGACGGTCCCGGCCGTCCTGCCCGCGGTGCCCGGCCGCCGCGCCGGGCTCGACGTCGCCGGGGCCGCGGCGGTCACGGCCGGGCTCGGCCTCGCCGTGTACGCGATCGTCCAGGCGCCGGGGCGCGGCTGGGACGCGCCGGCCACCGTCCTGCAGCTCGGCGGCGCCGTCCTGCTGCTGGCGCTGTTCGTGGCGTGGCAGCGGATCGTGCGCGGCCCGCTGATGCCGCTGTCGGTGTGGCGCACCCCCGGCCTCGCCGGGGCGAACGCGGCGATGGCGCTGCTGGGAGCCGCGTGGATCCCGATGTGGTACTTCCTGAACCTCTACCTGCAGCAGGTGCTGGGGTACGGGGCGTTCCCCAGCGGTGCGGCGCTGCTGCCGATGACCGCGCTGATGATGGTGCTGATGGTCGGCGTCACCGGGCGGCTCATCGCGCGGTTCGGCACGCGCCCGCTCATCGTCACCGGGCTGGTCGTCCTCGCCGCCGGGCTGCTCGTGCTGTCGACGATCGACGCGGACGGCGGCTTCCTCACCGACGTGCTGCCGGGCTCGCTGGTCTCCGCCGTCGGGATGTCGCTGGTGTTCATCCCCGCCACGATGGCCGCGATCGGCGGCGTCGCGCCGGAGCAGGGCGGGCTGGCGTCCGGGATCGTCAACACCACCTACCAGGTGGGGTCGGCGATCGGCCTCGCGGTGATGACCGCCATCGCCACCTCGCAGGGCGCCGGGAGGCCGGGCGACCTGCCCGCGCTCACCGACGGGTTCCAGGCCGCGTTCGTCGGCGCCGCGGTCGTGGCGCTGGCCGGTGCGGGTCTCGCGCTGGTGACGCTGCGCGCGCGCTCGGCGCGGCCGGCGGACGAGAAGGAGAGCGTCGGCGCGTGAGCCGGGCTCAGAGGGGAGCCGTCCGGTCCGGGCGGCTCCCTTCCGCGCGTCCGGGCCCGTCCCGCTTTCCGGCGATTTACCCCCGGGAGGTTTCCTGCGGGCGGTGATCAGGTACACCTCCCGGGAGTGGACGCCGGGAGCGGGGAGGAGCGATGCCGCCGTACGCCGTGGTCCTCTCCGTCCTCGGGCTGGTGGGCGCGGTGATCGCGGCCGTCTACGCGATCTCGTACGCGATGGCGCCGGGGCCGCTGGAGGCCGGGCCCTTCCTGTCGGGCGGGCGGCCCCGCGAGCACGCCTTCTCGCGGTACCACGTCCGCTGGTACGCGGTGACGATGGTGTTCCTCGCCTTCGACATGGAGATGGTCTTCATGTACCCGTGGGCGCTCGTGGTGGCGTCGGTGGGCGCGAAGGCGGTCGTGGAGATGTTCGCCTTCCTGGGGCTGCTGCTGGTCGGGGTGCTGTACGCGTGGCGCGAGGGGGCGCTGCGGTGGGTCTGAGGGAGCGGCTGCGGGGGTTCGCGGAGCGGAGTCCGCGCCCGTTCGTCGTGTCGGCGGCGGACGGGACCGGCGACCGGCTCGCGGTCGAGGCGGGGCTGCGGGAGCGCCGGTGGCGTCCTGCGGTGTCGCCCGCGGAGACGGGCGTGCTGGTGGTCTGCGGCCGGCCCGGCGAGGCGCTCGCCGAGGCGATCGACCTCGTGTGGTCGGCGATGCCGGCCCCCGGGCGAGGATCAGGCCGGACGCGCTCGACGACATCGAACCGGACCGGACGCGGCGGCGCGGCGCGGAACCGCCCGAGGACGCCGGCATGGCCGACCGGGCGGACGACCGGGACGGCCTGCGCCTCGACGTCCTGCACGTCCCGCTCGGCCCCGTGCTGGCGGACTGGCCCGCCGGGCTGCGCCTCGACCTCGCCTTGCAGGGGGACGTCGTGCAGTCGGCCGAGGCCGTCATGGTCGACACGGGCGGCGGACCGTTCTGGGCGGGGCGGGAGGCGGCGCGCCGTCTCGACGGCGCCGCCCGGCTCCTGCGGGTCGCCGGCTGGGACGACGCTGCGCGGCGCGCGGCCGTCCTGCGCGACGGCCTTCTCGACGGCCGAGAGATCGGGCGCGGGTTCGAGGCGTTCGAGCGGACCGTCCGGCGGTCCAGGCTCCTGCGCTGGATGACCAGAGGGATCGGGCACCTCGCGCCGGACGCGGCGGACCGGCACGGCGTGCCCGCGCGGTACGTCGGCGACGTCGCCGACCGCCTGGACGGGTGGCTCCGCGACATCCGGCTCGCCCTCGACGGCGGCGGTACGCCGGTCGACGGCGACGACCGGGACGAGGCGCTCGTGTCCGTGCTGCCCGAGCTGGTGACGGGCGCCGACCTCGCGCAGGCCCGGTTGATCGCGGCGAGCCTGGATCCGGACCTCGGCGCGGTGACCGCCGATGCTTGAGGTGCTGGTGCTCGGTGCGCTCGCGGTCGCGGCGGCGTCGCTGGACGCGGCGCTTGCGGGCGGTCCGGGCCCGTTCCGCGAGGCCGCGCGGCTGCTGGCGATGGAGCGGCGCGTCACACCGCGCGCCGACCGGGCGCTGGCCCGGATCGGCGCGATCGCGCTGCCGGTGGCGGCGGCGCTGCTCTCGCTCGTCCTGGGCGTCGGCGCCGGGGTCGCGCTCACGGCATGATTCCCGTTCTCCGTCAACGACGCGGCGAGCCTTCCGCGCGGCCGCGCAGCCAGGCGACATAGTCGGCCACCGCGCCGTCGAGGTCGTGGGCGGGCGCGAAACCGGTGTCGGCGCGCAGGCGGGTGACGTCGAGGCGGTAGTCCTCGTCGGGGCCGCCCGGGGAGCGCCCTTCGGCCAGCTCGATCGGGGCGTCCGGGACGGCCTTGGCGATCGCCGCCGCGACCTCCGCGTTCGTGGTGACACCGCCGGACCCGACGTTGTAGATGGCGTGGCGCAGCGTCCCGGCCGTCTGGAGGAGGGCGATGGCGCGCCCGCAGTCCGGCGCGTACAGCGCGTCGATGCCGTCGCCGGCGTACGCCTTCCCCGGGTACGGCTCGCCGCGCACCGCCGCGTTGACCAGCCCGGGAAGCGCGAAGAACGGGGACTCGGCGCGCCCGCGCGGACCCCAGACGGCGCCGATCCGCAGGCACACGGCCTCGAACTCCGCGTGCCCCGCGATGGCCGACGCCAGCGCCTCCGCGCTCCGCTTGAACGCGGGGGTCGGGTGCGGGACGCCCGGCGGGAGCGGCGCGTCCTCGCGGAACGGGCTGTCGCGCACCCCGGCGTACACGCCGATCGTGCTGGCGACGCAGACCCGGCGGACGCCCCAGGCGCGCGCGGCCTCGAACGCGTTGAGCAGGCCGGCGGTGTTGGCCCGCATCTCCGCGACCACGTCGGTGCCGCGTAGCGGGGTGCTTGCCAGATGGACGATCCCGGTGACGGCGTACCGGTCGCCGAGCGCGAGGAACGCGTCCCGGTCGGTCATGTCGAGCCGCTCCGCGGCGGCCCCTGCGGGCACGTCCCGAGGCGCCGCCGAGTGCCGGGTGAGCAGGCACGACTCGCCGAGGTCGAGCAGCGCCCGCGCGACGTGCGAGCCGATGAATCCGAGCCCGCCGGTAACGAGGATCACGGGCCCCTCCTTTCGTTAGCGTGCTAATGGAACGCTAGCGGTGAGATCGCTAGCATGCAAACGATTACTAGGATCGGGGCATGGACGACCTGCTCCGGCTCTCCACCCGCGCCCACAAGCTGCTGCGCGCGGCCTCCGACGAGGCGATGAGCGAGCACGGCGTCCGCGTCGGGCAGAACCTGCTGCTGGAGGTGCTCTGGCAGGAGGACGGCCTGACCCCCGGCGAGCTGGCGAACCGGCTCGCCCTCACCACCCCGACCGTCGTCAACACCGCGACCCGGATGGAGGCCGCGGGCCTGGTCACCCGGCGCCGCGACCCGTCCGACGCCCGGCTCGTCCGGCTCTACCTGACCGAGCGCGGCCGCCGGGCCGAGGCGCCGATCCGGGAGGCGCGGCGGCGGCTGGAGGAGCGCGCCACCGCGACCCTCACCGACGACGAGCGCCGCCACCTGCGCAGCGCGCTCGAGAAGATCATCGCCGAGCTGTCCTGACCGGCGCGGGCCGCCGGACGAGCACGCGCCGGGCGAGGGCGCGCCGGGCGAGCACCCGCCGGGCGCGGGCCGTCAGCGGCCGTCGAACCGCTCGCCCGCGGTCCGCGCGCGGGGAGCGTCCGGCGCCGCCGCCGGGCCGCCCTCCTCCGCAACCGCCCGCCGCGCGGCGATGCGCTCCTGGAACTCCGCGTCGGCCCGGATCTCGTCCTCGCTCGGCGCCATCGCGATGATGATCAGCAGCGTGATCGACACCGCCGCGATGCCGCCGATGAGCGGGATCAGGAAGTCGGACGCGGTGGCGCCGTGCGGGGCGGGCATGGCCGGGTCCATGGTGATCCGCATGGCCGCCATGCCGGTGTAGTGCATGCCGGTCACCGCGACGCCCATGATGAGCGCGGCCCCGGCCGTCGCCGGCAGGCCCCGGACGCGCAGGCAGAACCACAGTGCCGCGGTGGCCGCCACCAACGCGATGACGATCGACAGCACGACCAGGCCCGGCCGGTACCCGATGTCCCCGGGCATGTTCATCGCGGCCATCCCGGAGTAGTGCATGCTCACCACGCCGATCCCCATGACCGCGCCGCCCGTGACGATCACGCCCGGCCCGGACCCGCCGAACCCGAGGATGAACAGCCCGACCGCGACGACCGCCACCGCGGTCAGGCAGCTCAGCAGCGTGACCGGCACGTCGTAGCGGATCGGCATGCCCGAGACGCTGAAGCCCAGCATCGCGATGAAGTGCATCACCCAGATCCCGGTGCCGCCGATGGCCAGCGCCGCGAGCGACAGCCAGGACGCGCGCGAGCGCCCGGTGGACGCGCGGGCCCGGGACATGCACAGCAGCCCGAGGAAGGAACCGACGAACGACATCAGGTACGCCGACACGGGCGTGAGCGGCCCGTAGGAGAAATGGTGCACGTGCGCCATGCGGTTCCCCGGAAAGTGAAGAGATCTCGGATCCAGCCAGGATCCTAACCGCGTCCTTCCGGAGATTGGTGTGATTCCGGAGACCTTCAGCGAAGCAGGCCGTGGTCCAATGCCAGGTCGAGCGCCGCCCGGGCCGCCGGCGCGAGCAGGCCCCGGTCGGCCGGCGCGAGGTAGAGGTACTCGTCGACCTCGCCGGACGCCGCGATCTCGCCGCGGTGCGCCGCGGTGAAGCACGCCATCCGGGCGTGCGTGTAGTCCGGCTGGTCGTGCGCCGGCGCGCGGATCACCCCCAGCTCGCGGAACGACGCCCGGTCCAGCTCGACGTCCAGTTCCTCCCGGACCTCCCGGGACAGCGCCGTCCAGTCGTCCTCGCCCGGCTCCCGCTTGCCGCCGGGAAGGTACAGCAGGTCACGGCCCCGCGACCGGACCGCCAGCAGCCGCCCGTCCACCACCCGCACCCACGCCACCACGTCCAGATCCGCCACGCCCGCCATCCTAGATACGCCGGGATTCGAGCACGCGGCGGAGGAACTCACGGGTGCGCGGCTCGGCCGGCTCCTCGAAGATCTGCTCGGCCGGGCCGCGCTCCAGCAGCACGCCGTCGTGCAGGAAGCAGACCGTGTCGGCGATGTCCCGAGCGAACCCCATCTCATGGGTGGCCAGGATCATCGTCATCCCGGACTCCTTCAGCTCCCGGATGATCCCCATCACCTCGGTGACCAGCTCCGGGTCGAGCGCGGAGGTCACCTCGTCCAGCAGCAGCAGGCTCGGCCGCGTCGCCATCGCCCGGATGATCGCGACGCGCTGCTGCTGGCCGCCCGACAGCCGGTCCGGGTACTCGCGGGCCTTGTCGGCGAGGCCGAACCGCTTCAGCAGCGCGTGCGCCTGCTCGGCGGCCTCCGCCTTCGGCCGCTTGTGGACGCGGACGGGCGCCAGCGTGATGTTGTCCAGCACCGACATGTGCGGGAACAGGTTGTAGGACTGGAACACCATCCCGATCCGCTTGCGGACCTCGTCGGGGTCGGCGTCCGGGTCGGTGATGTCGTCGCCCTCCAGGAGGATCGCGCCGTCGTCCACCGTCTCCAGCACGTTCACGCAGCGCAGCAGCGTCGACTTGCCCGACCCGGACGCGCCGATGAGGCAGACGACCTCGTGCGGCGCGACGTCCAGGTCGACGCCGCGCAGCACCGGATGCGCGTGGTAGGTCTTCCAGACGCCTTCGACGCGCAGCAGCGGTCCGCTCATGTGCCGCCTCCCGGGGCGCGGCGGCGCTCGGCGCGCGCCGCGAGGTGGTCGGTGAACCGGGCCATCGGCACCGTCAGCGCGACGAACAGCACCGCCGTGGCCAGGTACGGGGTGTAGTTGAAGTTCGTCGCCGAGTGGATCTGCGCCTGCCGCAGCGCCTCCAGCGGGCCGAGCACGGCGACGAGCGCGGTGTCCTTCTGCAGCGAGGCGAAGTCGTTCAGCAGCGGCGGGACGACGCGCCGCACCGCCTGCGGCAGCACCACGAACCGCAGGCTCTGGGTCTTGCTGAGCCCGAGCGACCGGGCCGCCGCGCGCTGGCTCGGGTGGATCGAGTCGATGCCCGCGCGGAACACCTCCGCGACGTACGCGCCGTACGACAGGACGAGCGCGAACCCGCCCAGCACCGCCGGGCTGTCCGGAACGCCCTGGAGCCGCAGCGCGGGCAGCCCGAACCCGACCAGGTACACCAGCAGGATCGTCGGGATGCCGCGGAACACGTCGGTGTAGGCGACGGCCAGGGCCCGCAGGGGGAAGAACAGCGGGTTGCGCAGCCCGCGCGCGAGCGCGACGAGCAGGCCGAGCACCAGGATCACCGGCTCGGCGATCAGGAAGATCCGCACGTTCAGCCAGAAGCCGCGCAGCACGTCCGGGAACGCGCCGGTGAACTCGCCCCAGTTGAAGAACGTCTCGTGCACGCGCGGCCAGCCGGGCGACGTCACCACCACGGCGACGACGACCGCGACGCACAGCACGGTCGACGCGGCGGCGACCGAGCCGGACCGGACGCCGGCACGCCGGCGGCGCCGCTCCCGGTCCAGCTGCCGCTCGCTCTTGACCCAGGCGGTCTCGCCGCCGGCCCGCACCGTCATCGCAGGGTCACTTCAGGACGGGCGCGCCGGCCGACGAGGTCAGCCATTGCTGCTGGATCTTCGCCAGCTCGCCCGACGACCTGAGCTGCCCGACCGCCTGGTTCAGGCAGCCCACGAGCGTGCTGCCCTTCTCCATCAGCAGCCCGAAGTGCTCGGTGCTGCCGCCCTCGGTCTGCGGGAGCTGGCCCACGATCTTCGAGCCGTCGATCTGCGCGGCGGTGACGTAGAACGCGGTCGGCAGGTCGACCAGCAGCAGGTCGACCTGCTTGTTCTTGAGCGCGTTCACCGCGTCGATCTGGGTGTTGAAGATCTTCGGCTGGCTGTCCGGCTTGATCTGGTTCTGCACCGCCTGGAGGGCGGTCGTCCCGACCTGGACGGCGATCCGGGCCTTCTTCAGCTCCGCGATGCTCGCCGCGTTCGCGAACTCGCCGTTCTTGAGCGCGACGACGCCCTGCTGCACGTCGTAGTAGCCGTCGCTGAACGTCACGGCCTTCTCGCGGGCCGGGGTGGCGGAGATCTGGTTGATGTCGAAGTCGAAGTTCTTCGGCCCCGGCGCGTAGGACGACTCGAACGACTGCGTCGTCCAGGCGACCTGGTCCTTGGTGAAGCCGAGCTTGCCGGCGACCGCGTACGCGACGGCGCTCTCGAAGCCCTGCCCGTTGGACGGGTCGTCGTTCTTGAACCAGGGCTCGAACGCCGGCTTGTCGGTCGCGACGGTCAGCTTGCCGGGCGTCTTGAGCGGCAGCTTGTCCTTGGTGCAGGAGGCGGGGCTCTTGCTCGCCGAGGCGTCGGAGCCGCCGTCGTCCTGCGGGGCGCAGGCGGTGACGGCGAGGGTGAGCGCGGCGACGCCGGTCAGGGCGGCCACGAGGGGGCGGCGGGTCACGGGGGTGCCTCCAGCGGTGCGGTGTCGCATGATCAAGAATGCGGGGTGGTGGGGCGCGGGGCGGCGGCGCGCAGGGTGACGGTGCGCGCGCCGGCCAGACCGAGGACGTCCGCGGCCCGGCCCTGGTTGACGGCGAGGCCGAGCCAGCCCGAGGAATCGATCCACAGCAGCGGCTCGCCGACGGCGACGCTGCCGAAGGTCCGCTCGAACGGGACGAGGGCGGTGCGGGACGCCCCGTCTGGAACGCTCCATTCCACTTCGAGGGGGGTGCCGGGCTCCAGCGCGCCGAACGCGGCGGCGAGATCGTCGCGCTCCGCGCCCAGCACCAGGCTGCCGAACCGGTCGGTGTACAGCACCGGGGCGGTCAGCTCGCCGTCGCGGGCGACCGGCGCCGGCAGGTCCAGCGGCACCGGCTCGACCGGCGCGCCGAGGTCGGCGACGTCCACGCCGGCCGCGACGTGCGCGGCGGCGGGGGAGAAGATGTCGCGCCCGTGGAACGACGTCGAGACCTCCGTCAGCCGGTACGCCGGGTTCTCCAGCGCGTGCGCCCGGACGATCCCGCCGAGCGCCTCGGCCGCCGGCACCAGCAGCCCGTTGTCCGGGCCGACCAGTACGTCGCCGCGTCCGGTCTCGACCGCCAGCGGGCGGCGCGGCGTCCCGACCCCCGGGTCCACGATGCCCGTGTGCGCGCCCACCGGCAGGTACGGCAGCGCCTGTCGCAGCAGCATCGCGCCCTCCACCACGTCGAACGGCGTGATCTCGTCGCTGAGCACCAGGACGTTCGCCTCGGGCGCGATGGTGTGCACGACGCCGGCGCAGATCGAGGTGTAGGCGGCGCCGAAGTCCGTGGCGATGCTGACGAAGGGGCGGCTTCCGGACATGGGCGACCTCGGTGGGACCTGCGGGGATGCGGAGAGGAGAGCAGCAGCCTACCAAGCCGATTTCATGGCCGAACCGGCGCTAACCTCCGGGGATGCGCGCCGAATCGCTCGATCCGCTCCTGCTGCGGACCTTCGTCGCCGTCGCCGACCTCGGCTCGTTCACCGCGGCCGCGGCGGCGGGCGGCTACACCCAGTCGGCGGTGTCCCGGCAGGTCGCCGCGCTGGAGGACGTCTGCGGCGTCGAGCTGTTCGCGCGCGGCGCCCGCGGCGTGCGGCCGACGCCCGCCGGCGAGCACCTCCTGCCGCACGCCCGCGCCCTGCTCGACCGGCTCGCCGACACCGTCCAGGCCATGGAGGGGCTGCGCCGCCTCGACACCGGGACGCTGCGGCTCGGCGCGTTCCCCACCGCGAACGCGGCATTGGTCCCGCGCGCGCTCGCCCGGTTCCGCGACCGGCATCCCGGCGTGCGCGCCACGCTGCGCGAGGGCGTCACCGACCGGCTCCTCGCGATGCTGGACGGCGGCGACCTCGACCTCGCCGTGGTCAGCACGCACACCGTCCCCGCGCTGCCCGCCGGCGACCTGGTGCCGCTGCTGGACGACGCGCTGCTCGTCGCGCTGCCGTCCGGGCACCCGCTCGCCGCGCGCCGCCGCGTCCCGCTGGACGCCCTGGCCGGCGAGGCGTGGATCGTCGCCGACGCCCCCGAGGCGGTCGCGGCGCTGCGCGCCCGCTGCGAGCCCGCCGGGTTCGAGCCGCGCACCCCGCTGCGGGTCGCCGAATGGATCTCCAAGCTGGGCCTGGTCGCGGCCGGGTTCGGCGTCACCCTCGTGCCCGCGCTCGCGGCGGCAGCGGCGGCGCGCGACGGCGTCGTGCTGCGGCCGCTCGCCCCCGAGCAGCCCACCCGCGCCGTCCGCGCCGCGGTCGGCCGGCACGCCCGCAGGTCCCCGGCGGTCACCGCGTTCCTGGACGACCTGCGGGCCGTCGCCGCCGAGCTGGGCTAGCACGGCCCGGCCGGGTCAGGGGATCGCGGCGACCACCTCGACCTCCAGCAGGGCGTCCGGGTGGAACAGCCGGGCGACCTCGACGGTCGTGCTGGTGGGCGCGGCGCCGGGGAAGAACCGCCGCCGCACGGCCCCGTACTCGGCGACCCGGCCGAGATCGGTGACGAACGTCCGGACGTTCACCACGTCCGCGAACCCGGCCCCGTGCGCCGCGAGGATCCGCTCCAGCAGCGAGAAGATCACCTCGGACTGCCGGGCCATGTCGCCGGGCGCGTCCACCTTCCCGTCCTCGGTGAGCGCGATCTGCCCCGACACGTACAGCATCGGACCGGCCGTCACGTGCGCGGCGTGCGAGTAGAAGGGGTTCGGCGGCGGTGGGACGGTGGCGGGGTCGCCGAATGTGACGCGCATGGGGGAGTCCTTCCGTGTCCGATCCGCGAGTGCGATGAGGTCGTGCGGCCCGAGGCCGTCCGCCAGCGCGGCGGACGCGCGGGCGCGCGCGGCGGCGAGGACGCCCCCGGTGGGCGCTCCCGGGACGTCCAGCGCGAGATCGAGGTCCTTGGCGGCGAGCGCGACCGTGAAGCGCGGCGCCGCGCCGGGCACCGCGTCCTTCAGCCGCCGCGCCTGCGCGCTCGTGCGGGACAGCACGTCCAGCACGAGGTCGCGGTCGAGGCCCAGGCGGCCGGCGAGCGCGAGCGCCTCGCCGAGCACGGCGAAGTTCGCGACCAGCATGCCGTTCGCGACGAGCTTCAGCGCGGCGCCGGACCCGGGCGGGCCCGCGTGCCGGACCCGTCCGAGCGCCTCCAGCGCCCCGGTGCACCGGGCGAGGTCGTCATCCGTGCCGCCGACCAGCACTTCCAGCTCGCCCGCCTCCGCCTGCGGGACGCTGCCCACCACGGGCGCGTCGACGTGGCCGACACCGTCCGGCAGCCGTTCGCGCACGCGGCGCGCGGCGTCCGGCCCGATCGTCGACGTGTCGGCGACGACGGCTCCGGGCTCCAGCACGGTCGCGGCCCCGTCGGGGCCGAACAGCACGTCCTCGACGGCGTCCGCGTCGGTGAGCATGGTGATGACGACCTCGCGGCCGGCGGCGGCCCGCGCGGGGGAGGCGGCGAGCGCCGCACCGAGGTCGGCGGGCACCCTGCTCGCGGTCCGGTTCCACACCGCCACGTCGTGGCCTGCGGCGATCAGCCGTCCGGCCATCGGGGCGCCCATGCGCCCCAGTCCGAGAAAAGCGATTCGTGTCATGGTGCGACCGACGCTAGGCGCCGCCGAGCCATGCCACCAGCGCAGGTTTCGCAGACCGGCCATGCGTGAGCCGCATGGCTTGCGCAGGCCGCCTCAGCCGAAGCGGCGGGCCGAGGCGTTCTCCTGGGCCAGCCGGTGCAGGGCCGTCAGGACCTGCTCGTACAGCACGGTGGAGACGAGCAGGGTGTGGACGGTCCGGGCGCGCGGCGCCCCGTCGGCCACCCGGCCGATCTCGTGGTCGGCGACCTCGGCGGCGGCCTTCACGTAGGGCCGCAGGTCGGTGAGGGTGATCGGGAAGCCGAGCCGGCGCAGCGCGACGAAGGTGTGCGCGAGCAGGTCGCGGGCGGGGGAGCGGTCGCCGACCGTCCAGCCGAGCTCGCGGACGAGCGCGTCGACGTCCTGCCGCGCGGCGCGCCAGTGCGGGTCGTACGGCGCGGCGACGTGCGGTCCGATGGCGTACTGGGCGGTGCCGAACAGCTCATGCAGGCCGACCCGCTCGTCCTCGATCGCCTCGACGATCCGCTGGATCGCCGCGACCGGCAGGTCGCCGACCTCGCGCAGCGCGCTGATCAGCCGCAGCCGCTCCAGGTGCCGGTGGTCGTACTCGGCGCGGGTCGCGCTGACCGTCGAGCCCTTCGGGAGGAGCCCCTCCCGGATGTAGAACTTGATCGTCTGGACCGTCAGGCCGCTGCGATCGCTGAGCTCGGAGATCTGCACCGCGCACCTCCCTGTCCGGAGCACAACGCTATCCAGGGCGTGCGGGCCGATACCGGCACTCTTCAAAGGTGGCCCGAGATGCGGTGCTTTGTCGGACCATGCGCGGAGACGCTCCGGCCGGGACGCCGGGACGCCGGGACGCCGGGACGCCGGGACGCCGGGGGGGGCGGGGCGGGCATCGGGCGCCGCCCCGCCCCCGGCGTCAGGCGGTCAGCCGCAGATCGGCGACGGACCGTCCGGCGCGCACCGCGCACCCGCCGGGCAGCCGCTCGTCCAGCGGGACCCGGACGGTCACCCGCTCGCCCGCCGCGGCCTCGGCGACCGCGAACCCGGCGAGCCGGAGGGGCAGCCCGTCCGGCGCGGCGTACACCTGGACGACCTCGCGCCCCGGCCGGTCGCCGGCGTTGCGGACCGTCACCTCCGTCACCCCGTCCGCCACCGCCAGCGACTCGTACTCCCAGTCCGTGTAGCCCAGGCCGTGCCCGAACGGGTACGCGACCTGCTCGGGCGCGTAGTGCAGGTAGCCGATCGCGGCGCCCTCCGCGTACGGCAGCGACCCGTCCTCGCCGGGAACCGGCGACAGGATCCCGTCCTCCGACACCGGGAACGTCGTGGGGAGCCGCCCGCCCGGCTCGGCCGCGCCGGTGAGGACGTCGGCGATGGCGTCGCCGCCCTCCTGGCCCGGCAGCCACGCCCACAGCACCGCCGCGACCTCGTCCCGCCACGGCATCAGCACGGGCGCGCCCGCGTTCACCACCACCACCGTGCGCGGGTTGGCGGCGGCGACGGCGGACACCAGCTCGTCCTGGCGGCCGGGCAGCGCCAGCGTCGTCCGGTCGAAGCCCTCGCTCTCCACGTCGTCGTTCGTGCCGACGATCACGACCGCCGCGTCGGCGGCGCGGGCGGCCTCGACAGCCGCCGCCAGCTCCTCGTCCTCGGGCAGGTGCGGCTCGTGGTACCCGATGCCGAACGCCGTCAGGAACGATCCGGCCTTGTAGGCGCGCCGCAGCTCCACCGGGACGGCCCGCCCGGCCGCGAGCTCCACCTCGACGCGGTGCTCCGGCGGACGCATCATCGCCTCGACCGGGTCGCCGCCGTCCAGGGCCAGGTTCACCGTCGCCGTCGTGTCCGCGACCCGCACCTCGTACTCGCCGACGCCCGCGACCGCGAACGTGTGGACGCCGTCCGCCGCAGGCGTCACCCGGGCGCGGACGACGATCTGCGCCGTCCCCTCCGGGACGCCCTCGAAGAACATGAAGCGGGCCGCCCCGCGGTGCTCGGAGTCGACGATGGCGCCGTCCGCGTCGACGAACTCCAGCCGCACGCCCGGCTCGCCCGTCTCCGGGTCGGCCGCCATGTCCAGCGGCAGCGCCGCCAGCCGCTCGTGCGGGTAGACGCCCGCGCGCACGGTCAGCTCGGTGTCGGCGCCGAGCGCGCGGCGCAGGCCGTCCACCGGCGAGACGACGTGCTCGGGGTTCACGTGCGCGCTGCCTCCGCCCTGCGCGCTGAACCGCACCGCGTTCGGGCCGATCAGCGCCAGCCTGCGGGGCACGTTCAGCGGGAGCACGCCGCCCTCGTTGCGCAGCAGCACGCACGCGCGCGCCGCGAGCGCGCGCAGCTGGGCGGGCGCGTCGGGAGGCGTCGTCACGGGCGCCGGCTCGGGGAACCCGTCCAGCGCGCCGACCCGCGCGGCCAGCCGCAGGATCCGCAGCACCTTGTCGTCGACCAGCTCCTCGGCCACCTCGCCGTCGCGGACGGCCGCGACGAGCCTGTCCCGCCAGGCGTTGCCAGGCATCCCCGGCATCTCCAGGTCCATGCCGGCGTTCGCGCTCGCCGCGGTCGACCGGATCGCCGTCCAGTCCGACATCAGCACGCCTTCGAACCCCCAGCGCTCCTTCAGCACGCCGGTCAGCAGCGCGCGGTTCTCCGTCATCGTCGTGCCGTTGACCTTGTTGTAGGCGGCCATCACCGCCCACGCGCCGGCCTTCACCGCGTCCTCGAACGGGCGCATGTACACCGCGTCCAGGGTCGCGTCGTCGATCCGGGCGTCGTACGACATCCGGGCGGTCTCGGAGTCGTTGCCGACGAAGTGCTTCACGGTCGCCGCGACCCCGGCCGACTGCACGCCCTTCACGAACCCGACGCCGATCCGCGCGGTGAGCAGCGGATCCTCGGAGTAGTTCTCGAAATGCCGGCCGCCGAGCGGGGTCCGGTGCAGGTTGATCGTCGGCGCGAGCTGGACGTGCACGCCCTTGTCCCTGGCCTGGGCGCCGTTCAGCCGGCCCGCGCGCTCGGCCAGCGCCGGGTCCCACGTCGCGGCGAGCGCCGTCGGGCTCGGGAACAGCAGGCTCGTGCTCCGCTCGTCCCAGGCCGTGCCGCGGACGCCGCTCGGGCCGTCCGACAGCACCACCTTCCGCAGCCCGATGCCCGGGATCGGGCGCAGCGACCAGAAGTCGGCCCCGCTCAGCAGATGGACCTTCTCCTCGAGCGTCAGCTGGGCGAGCCGCTCGCGCAGGCCGGACTCGTCGACGGACATCGAACCTCCTCCTGTATCCGAACGCCGCCCACCCTATTTTCCGATACCGAGTACTCGGTAGGTTTGTTATTCGTACGTTATTTCTGGTCTGCGTAGAGTGAGGTGGCGTGAGGACCGGCACGGATCGGCGGCGCGGCTACGCCGCGGGCGACGCCAGGCGCGAGCGCATCCTGCACATCGCGACCCAGGAGTTCGCCGAACACGGCTACCGCGGCACGTCGCTGGCCCGGGTCGCCGAACGCGCCGGGCTGTCCCAGCCCGGCCTGCTGCACCACTTCCGCACCAAGGAGCAGCTGCTGGTCGCCGTCCTCGAACTGCGCGACCGGCGGGACATGGAGCGGTTCTTCGCCGGCGACGAGGGCGCCGGCGGCCTCGACCTGCTGACCGCGCTGGTCCGGGTCGTGGAGCACAACAGCCGCACGCCCGAGCTCGTCCGGCTCTTCGTGGTGCTGACGAGCGAGGCCGTCACCGCCGGCCACCCCGCACGGGACTGGGCCCGCGCCCGCTACGCGCGCCTGCGCGCCTGGGTCGCCGACGCCCTCCGCCGCGCCGCCGACGCCGGCGAGCTGCGCGCCGGCCTCGACGCCGACGCCACCGCCGCCCGGATCATCGCCATCATGGACGGCCTCCAGACCCAGTGGCTCCTCGACCCGGACCGCATCGACATGCCCGCCCTCTTCCGGGCCCACGTCGACGACCTTCTGGAGACCCTCCGTCCCCACAAGGCTTGAACCCGAGCCGCCGATCACGGGACAGCCCGGGGTATGGGGGAGTCCCCCGGGGGGTCAGCTCCTGCGCATGCCTTCGCTGATCTTCTCGGCGGCGGCGACGACGGGGGCGGCGTGGAGGCGGCCGGGGGAGCGGGTGAGGCGTTCGAGGGGGCCGGAGACGGAGACGGCGGCGATGACGCGGCCGCCGGCGCCGCGGATGGGGGCGGAGACCGAGCCGACGCCCTGCTCGCGCTCGCCGACGGACTGGGCCCAGCCGCGGCGGCGGACGGACGCGAGCGTGGTCGCCTCGAACTTGGCGCCGCGCAGGCCGCGGTGCATCCGGTCCGGCTCCTCCCAGGCCAGCAGGATCTGGGCGGCGGACCCGGCGGTCATGGGGAGGGCGGCGCCGACGGGGATGGTGTCGCGCAGGCCGCTGGTGCGCTCGGCGGCGGCGACGCAGACGCGGACGTCGCCCTGGCGGCGGAAGAGGGAGGCGCTCTCGCCGGTGTGGTCGCGCAGCTGGGCGAGGATGGGCTGCGCGATGGCGAGGAGGCGGTCCTCGCCGGCGGCGACGGCCAGCTCGGCGAGCCGGGGGCCGAGGATGAACCGGCCCTGGGTGTCGCGGTGGACGAGGCGGTGGTGCTCCAGCGCGACGGCGAGCCGGTGGGCCGTGGGGCGGGCGAGACCGGTGGTCTGCACGAGCTGCGCGAGCGAGGCGGGACCGGCTTCGAGCGCGTTCAGCACGAGAACCGCTTTGTCAAGTACGCCGACTCCGCTAGAGTTGTCCATGTCTTGATATTGCCGTCTCGTAATTTGAGATGCAAATCAGCCGGACCGGACCTCGGCGCGACGGCGCGCCGGACGATCATGACAGGTGAGGTGGGTGTGATGGGCCGTACATTGGCCGAGAAGGTGTACGACGCGCACGTCGTACGGCGTGCCGAGGGTGAGCCCGACCTCCTCTACATCGACCTGCACCTGGTCCACGAGGTCACCAGCCCCCAGGCGTTCGACGGACTGCGGATGGCCGGCCGCCAGGTCCGCCGCCCCGACCTGACGATCGCCACCGAGGACCACAACGTCCCGACCACGGACCTGCTCAAGCCGATCGCCGACCCCGTGTCGCGCACCCAGGTCGAGACGCTCCGCAAGAACTGCTCCGACTTCGGCGTCCGCCTGCACCCGATGGGCGACGACGGCCAGGGCATCGTGCACGTCATCGGCCCGCAGCTGGGCCTGACCCAGCCCGGCATGACCGTGGTGTGCGGCGACTCGCACACCTCCACGCACGGCGCGTTCGGCGCGCTCGCGTTCGGCATCGGCACCAGCGAGGTCGAGCACGTCCTCGCCACGCAGACCCTGCCGCAGATCCAGCCGAAGACGATGGCCGTCACCGTGAACGGCGACCTGCCCGAGGGCGTCACCGCCAAGGACCTGATCCTGGCGATCATCGCCCGGATCGGCACCGGCGGCGGCCAGGGCCACATCATCGAGTACCGCGGCGACGCGATCCGCTCCCTGTCGATGGAAGGCCGCATGACGGTCTGCAACATGTCCATCGAGGCCGGCGCCCGCGCCGGGATGATCGCCCCCGACGAGACCACGTTCGCCTACCTCAAGGGCCGCCCGAACGCCCCGCAGGGCGAGGACTGGGACAAGGCCGTCGAGTACTGGACCTCCCTGCGCACCGACGACGACGCGGTCTTCGACAAGGAGGTCGTGATCGACGCGGCCGAGCTGACCCCGTTCGTCACCTGGGGCACCAACCCCGGCCAGGGCCTGCCGCTCGGCGAGTCCGTGCCCGACCCCGCGACCATCGACGACCCGGTCAAGCGGCAGAACGCCGAGCGCGCCCTGGAGTACATGGGCCTCACCGCCGGGACGCCGCTCCGCGACATCGCCGTCGACACCGTCTTCGTCGGCTCCTGCACCAACGGCCGCATCGAGGACCTCCGCGCCGTCGCGGGCGTGCTGAAGGGCCGCAAGGTCGCCGACGGCGTCCGGATGCTGGTCGTGCCCGGCTCCATGAAGGTCAAGAAGCAGGCCGAGGAGGAGGGCCTCGACCAGGTCATCTCCGCCTCCGGCGCCGAATGGCGCGAGGCCGGCTGCTCGATGTGCCTGGCGATGAACCCCGACAAGCTCACCCCCGGCGAGCGCAGCGCCTCCACGTCCAACCGCAACTTCGAGGGCCGGCAGGGCCCCGGCGGCCGCACCCACCTCGTGTCGCCCGCCGTCGCCGCCGCCACCGCCGTCACCGGCCGCCTGGCCGCTCCCGCCGACCTCTGAGGAGACCCGAGCCATGGAAGCCTTCACCACCTACACCGGACGCGCCGTCCCGCTGCGGCGCAGCAACGTCGACACCGACCAGATCATCCCCGCCGTCTGGCTCAAGCAGGTCAGCCGCACCGGATTCGACAAGGGCCTGTTCTCCGCCTGGCGCGAGGACCCCGACTTCGTGCTGAACCAGCCGCAGTACCAGGGCGCCGGTATCCTCGTCGCCGGCCCCGACTTTGGCACCGGCTCCTCCCGCGAGCACGCCGTCTGGGCCCTCCAGCAGTACGGGTTCCGCGTCGTGATCGCGCCGCGCTTCGGCGACATCTTCCGCAACAACTCCACCAAGATGGGGCTGCTGCCGGTCGTCCTCACCGGCGAGCAGGTCGAGGCCCTGCAGAGCGCCGCCGAGAAGGACCCCGCCCTGGAGATCACCGTCGACCTCGAGAAGCGCGAGGTCCGCTGGGGCGCCGACACCGCCGCCTTCGAGATCGACGACTACACCCGCTGGCGGCTCATGGAGGGCCTCGACGACATCGGCCTGACCCTCCGCCACGGCGATGCCATCAACGACTACGAGGCCGCCCGGCCGACCTGGCTGCCGGTCACGGTGTAGCCCAGGGGGGACGACCCCCCTGGAACCCCCCGTCACGACGGACGGGCTGTTTCGCCACTCCGCTAGCGCTCCGCGGCGAAACAGCCCGTCCGTCGTCGGGCATGCCCGCTCCGCTCGCTGCGCTCGCTCCGCGTGCCTGCCCGTGATCGTGGCTGGGCTTCAAACCCCCGGCCGGGCTTCAAACCCCCCTGCTGGGCTTCGAACCTTCGGGCTGGGCTTCGAACCTTCGGGCTGGGGTTCGAGTCTTCGGGCTGGGCGTCGGACCCTCGGGGCGGGCGTCGAACCTTCGGGCTGGGGTTCGAGCCTTCGTGTTGGGCTTCGAGCACCCGGGTTGGGCTTCAAAAACCTCGGGTCTGGCTTTGGACATCCGGGCCTGGGGGCGGGTTTCGGGGGGTCGGGGGACCCCGGGGCAGGGGTCGCGTAGCCTCGCGCGGGACAATTCTTCGCAGGGGACGAAGACGCCCGAGCGTTGGGGGGCTTGTGTGAACGCCACGCCGTGGAGCGGGCCGGAGTGGGACGACCCGGCGCTGACCCGGCTCGCCCGGCAGCTGCGCGACGCGCACCGGGCCGTGGCGCCGCTGCCGCCGCAGACCCGGCAGCGGCTCATCCGCCACCTCCTGGCGATCACGGATCTGGCGAAAAGGGACTCCGACCTGGCCGCCCGCAGGCTGGAGGCGTTCCTGGCCGATTTCCACGAGGCGCCCGACGTCCGTTAGCGTGCGCAGTGGCCGGATCCGGTCCGGTCACCCGGCGAGACGGGGGCGAGGCCGACAAAAACGCCAGCGACACGGCAACTTCTGCGTGCAGGTGATTGTGTCCATGCTGAGGGTCCCTTAGTTTCGTTCGGGCAAGGGGGGAACTAGAGGAGTAACCCATGAACAAGCGTGAGCTGGTCGACGCCATCTCTGACCGGCTGGGCAGCAAGAAGGCCGCAGCCGAGGCCGTCGACGCGATCCTGGAGGCGATCCAATCCGCCGTCGCCAAGGGCGACAAGGTGGCGATCACCGGGTTCGGTTCGTTCGAGAAGGCCGACCGGCCTGCCCGTACGGCCCGCAACCCCGCAACGGGCAAGACCATCGAGGTTCCCGCGACGTCCGTGCCGAAGTTCAAGGCCGGGGCGGACTTCAAGAACCTGGTGGCCGGCAAGAAGTAGCCTCACCGCGGCAGCGCCCGGGACCGTTCCGAACGGTCCCGGGCGCTGCCGTTTCCACGGCCCGTTCAGGTCCCCGGCAACGGGAACGTCGACAGCGTCACCACCGCGACCCGGTCGCCCTCCATCGCCAGGTTCACCCGCTGCCCGAAGCGCAGCAGCCGCAGGCCCCCCGCCGCGAACGCGTCCGCGTCGAACGGCAGCTCCGTCCCGTCGTCCAGCAGCACGCTCCCCGCCCGCGCGGCCGGGTCGAAGTCCTTCACCGTCCCCTGCATGCGGGAACCCTATCCCCGGCCGTGCCCGGCGGACGGCGCGAAATCGGGGAGCAGCGCGGCGACGGCCGCGGTGCGCGGGCCGGTGCCGAGGGCCAGAGCGGCGCGGAGGTCGTCGGGGGTGTCGACGTCGCGGCGGACGCTGTCGGTCCCGGGCAGCAGCAGCTCGCGGGCGCCGCGCGCGCGGTGCGCGGTGCGGGAGTCCCCGCCGAACGCGGGGGAGAAAGGGACCCCGGGACGCGCCGTATAGAGCGTGGTGCCGATGCCTGCCGCGTCCGGGACGAACGCCTCCGGCGCCCGAGCCGCGGCGTCGAGGACCGCGGCGAGCTCGTCCGGCCGCAGGGCGGGCAGATCGGCGGACAGTGCGCCGACGCCCGCGTCCGGGGCGAGGTCGCGGCCGCGCCCCGCGCCGTAGATCAGGGCCGGGTTCAGCCCGGCGTCGGGCTCGTCGGGGACGATCCGGGCGCCGAGCGCGGCCAGCTCCCCGGCGGGGACGGGATCGTCGGTGACCACTATCACATCGCGGACGCGGGCGCAGCGGAGCGCGGCCGCGACGGTGTCGGCGGCGACCGCCAGGGCGAGCGCCTCGCGGTGCGGCCCCGCCGCCGCCGACATGCGGGTCTTGGCCCTGGCCAGCACCTTGACCGGCACGACGAGCGACCACTCGGGATGAGGCGCGCTGGGCGCTGGGGTAGACATGGCAACTCGACACTATGCGCAGACAACCGCGACACTTGTGGACACCCCGCGTTCACGTCGGGTACGGATGGAGGAGGGACGGGTCATGAGCCACGGGTACTCGCCTGGCTGGCGCAAGCTCACGATCGTCATCCTGCGGCCCCTGCTGTTCGGGCTGCTGAGACGGGACTGGCGCGGCCGGGGCAACGTGCCCAGGACCGGCGGCGTGATCATCGCCGCCAACCACATCTCCGAGTCCGACCCGCTGGCCCTCGCGCACTTCGTCTACGAGGCGGGGCGCTACCCCGTCTACCTGGCCAAGGCCGCGCTGTTCAGCACGCCGATCGTCGGGGCCGCGATGCGCGGCACCGGCCAGATCCCCGTGCACCGCGACCGCGCCGACGCCGCGCTGGCCCTCAAGGACGCCGAGAAGGCGCTGGTGGACGGCGAGTGCCTGATGTTCTACCCGGAGGGCAGCTGCACCCGCGACCCCGAGCTGTGGCCGATGACCGGCCAGACGGGCGTGGCGCGGATGGCGCTGCAGACGGGCGCGAAGGTCGTCCCGGTCGCGACGTGGGGCGCGCACGAGCTGCTGCCGTACAAGAAGGCCGAGCAGCGCGGGCTCGCCGGGAGCCTGAAGAAGGGGTTCCACCCGTTCCCGCGCAAGACGATGAAGGTGATCGCGGGGCCGCCGATCGACCTGTCGAAGTACGAGGGGCTGCCGCTCTCCAAGGAGACGCTGCGCGCGGCCACCGACGAGATCATGGACGTGATCTCCGAGCTGCTCGGCGAGCTGCGCGGCGAGCGGCCGCCCGCCGAGCGCTACGACCACCACCGGGTGCTGGAGGAGCGGCGCCGCGCCGCCAAGGAGGCCGAGGACGCGGCGGCCCGGGACGCGGCGGCCGCCGGGACCGCCGGGGTGCCCGACCCGGCCGGGCCGGCGGACGGCGCGTCCGACACCACCGAGAAGACGAAGGCGGGTGACTCGTGACCTACCGCACCGCGGTGATGGGCGCCGGGTCCTGGGGGACCACGTTCGCCAAGCTGCTGCACGACGCGGGCGGCGAGGTCGCCCTCTGGGGGCGCCGGCCCGAGCTCGTCGAGTCGATCAACGAGCGGCACGAGAACGCCGACTACCTGCCGGGCGTGGAGCTGCCCGCGGCGATCCGGGCGACCCTCGACCCGGCCGAGGCGCTGGACGGCGCCGACTTCGTGGCGCTCGCCGTCCCGGCGCAGAGCCTGCGCGACAACCTCTCCGGCTGGGTGCCGCTGCTGCCGCCCGGAGCCGTCCTGGTCAGCCTGATGAAGGGCGTCGAGCTCGGCACCACCCGGCGGATGTCGGAGGTCGTCCGCGAGGTCGCCGACGTCCCGGAGGAGCGGGTCGCGGTGTTCAGCGGGCCGAACGTGGCGCGCGAGATCGCGACCGGCGAGCCGAGCGCGGCGGTCGCCGCCTGCGTGGACGAGCAGGCCGCGGTGGGGCTGCAGGCCGCCACCATGACCCCCTACTTCCGCGTCTACACCTCCACCGACGTGATCGGCGTGGAGCTGGGCGGGGCGATCAAGAACGTCGTCGCGCTGTGCGTCGGGATGTCGGTCGGGCTCGGGTTCGGGTCCAACACCCAGGCGGTGCTGATGACCCGCGGGCTCGCCGAGATCACCCGGCTCGGGATCGCGCTCGGCGCCGACGAGCACACCTTCGCGGGGCTCGCCGGGATGGGCGACCTCGCCGCGTCCTGCATGTCGCCGCTGGCGCGGAACCGGACGTTCGGCGAGAACCTCGGCCGCGGGATGACGCTGGAGCAGGTCGTCGCCGCCACCAAGCAGACCGCCGAGGGCGTGAAGTCCTCGGAGGCGGTGCTGGAGCTGGCCCGCAAGCACAACGTGGAGATGCCGATCACCGAGGCGGTCGTCTCGGTGCTGTACCACGGCACCCCCATCACGGAGGCGGCGATCTCGCTGATCTCCCGTTCACCGAAGCCGGAACGGTACGGAGTGTGACCCGTGGACGACGCGACGTCGCGTCCGGAGGCCGGGGCACGCCCGGATCGTTCGTGGCCGCACCGTACTGATCACCGGTAGGGTCGGGAATCATGTCCCAGGTTTCCAAGATTCGCGTGGCCGTGGTGTTCGGCGGGCGCAGCTCCGAGCACGCGATCTCCTGCGTCACCGCGGGCGCCGTGATGGCCGCGATCGACCGGGACCGCTACGAGGTGCTGCCGATCGGCATCGCCCGCGACGGCCGCTGGGTGCTCGCGCCCGAGGACCAGCGGCTCGCGATCCAGGACGGCCGCCTGCCCGAGGTGTCCGGCGCGGGCAGCGCCCTGGCGCTGCCGTTCGACCCCGACAGCCGCGGGCTGATGGTCGTCGAGCCCGGCAAGGTCCCCGCCACGCTCGGCGAGGTCGACGTCGTGCTGCCGCTGCTGCACGGCCCGTACGGCGAGGACGGCACGATCCAGGGCATGCTGGACCTGGCGGGCGTCCGGTACGTCGGCGCCGGCGTGCTGGCCAGCGCGGTCGGCATGGACAAGGGCTTCATGAAGCTCGTCTGGCAGGCGCGCGGGCTGCCCGTCGGCCCGTACGTGCTGATCGGCGACCGGGAGTGGCGCCGCGAGCGCAAGCGCAAGCTCGACGAGGTCAAGGAGCAGCTCGGGCTCGCCGCCGGGCGGGCGGTGTTCGTCAAGCCGGCCCGCGCCGGGTCCAGCATGGGCATCACCCGGGTCACCGACGAGGCCGACCTGGAGACGGCCGTCGAGACGGCCCGCGAGCACGACCCGAAGGTGATCGTGGAGGCGGCGATCGAGGGCCGCGAGATCGAGTGCGGCGTGCTGCAGGGCGTGGACGACGGCCCGCCGGAGGCGAGCCTGCCCGCCGAGGTGCTGATGGCCGGCGACCACGACTTCTACGACTTCGAGACCAAGTACCTCGACGGCGGCACCCGGATGGCGATCCCGCCGGACCTGCCCGCGGAGGCGATCGACGAGGTCCGGACCATCGCGGCGCAGGCGTTCGAGGCGCTGGACTGCGAGGGCCTCGCCCGCGTCGACTTCTTCCACACCCCGGACGGGCGCTGGATCCTCAACGAGATCAACACGATGCCGGGGTTCACGCCGGCGTCGGCGTTTCCGCAGATGTGGGCCGCGACCGGGCTGGACTACCCGTCGCTCGTCGACCGCCTGATCCAGACCGCGCTGCGGCGCTCCACCGGGCTCCGCTGACCCCGGCGCCCGGCGCCCGGCGCCCGGCTCCGGAAGCGGGCCGCGGCGCCGCCTTCCGGTTCCCGGTGAAGGCGGTTTGACGTGTCCTTCGCGGCGGTGAAATCCGGCTGAAACGCGCCCCGGCCAGGATCGGGACCGTTCCCGGTCACCGTTCTGGAAGGACGCCCGCCTTGACGCTCTCACCCGTTCCGCCCGCCCCGGCCGCCCCCTTCACGCTGGAGGGGAGGGGGCGGCCGGTCCCCGGGCACGACCGCTGGCATCCCGCCATCCCGGCGGTCGCCGAGGTGATCACCGGTGGGACCGTCCGGATGGAGTGCGCGGCTCGCGAGCCGGGCGAGGACGCGGTGCTGTGCGGCCCGCTCGTGGTCGTCGGCGCGGAGCCCGGCGACGTGATCGTGGTGGACGTCCTCGGCGTGGGGCGCGCCGACGGGGTGTACTGCGCGTCCGGGCATCCGGGCCTCATCGGGTGCGCGCCGCGGTCCGTCCGGGCCACGCCGGAGGGCGACCGGGGCCGGATGCTGCTCGGCGGGGTCCATCCGGCGGCCCGCGCCCGTGTCGCGGCGGAGGCGGTGCGCAGCGCGGACCGCGGCCGGGAGATCGGCGGCTGCGCGATCGCGCCGCTCACCGCCGGGTCCCGGATCCTGCTGCCGGTGCACGTACACGGCGCCAAGCTGTCGGTCGGCGACCTGCACTTCCCGCTGCGCGGCGCCCCCGACTGCGGCGCCTCCGGGCTGCCCGGCTGGATCGACCTGCGGATCAACCTGACCCGGCGGGGCGTCGAGCGGTTCCGGGTGACCGGGCCGATGCTGATGCCCGACCCGTCCCCGCGGATCGCCTAGCCGCGGGCGCGGCCCGCCGTCTCTCCGGACCGCGCCCGCACCGCCCGCCGGACCGGGCCCGCTCCCGCCCGCCGCTTCCGGGCCGCGACCGCGGCGCTAGGCGCGGAACACCTCGCCGCCGTCCACGTTCAGGATCTGCCCGGTGATCCACGCGGCGTCGTCCGACAGCAGGAACAGGCAGGCGCCGACCATGTCCTCGGGCGTGCCCATCCGCTTGAGCGCCATCTTCTGGTCGACGATCTTCTGCGACATGTTGCCGGGGACGACCTTGCGGTTCGCCTCGGTGTCCGTCGGGCCCGGCGCGATCGCGTTGACCCGGATGCCCATGCTGCCGAACTCGTGCGCGAGTTGCTGCGTCAGCCCGTTGATCGCGACCTTGGCCAGCCCGTAGAAGCCGGAGTACTGCCAGGCGGCCGTCGACGACTGGTTCACGATCGACCCGCCGCCTCGCGCCTGCATGTGCGGGTAGCAGGCGCGCGCGCAGAGCAGCGCGCCGTCCATGTTCACCGCCATGAACTTCTTGTAGTAGTCCCAGTCGACGGTGAACAGGAAGTCCAGCTTCATCGTGCCGAAGATGGCCGCGTTGTTCACCAGGTGGTCGATGCCGCCGAACCGCTCCACGGCGGCGGCGGCCATGGCCTCGGTGGACGCCGGGTCCGACACGTCCGTCCGCACGAACAGGCCCTTGATGTCGTCGGCGACGGCCTGGCCGCGCTCGTCGACGTCCGCGATGACGACGGACGCGCCCTCCGCCGCGAGGCCCCGCGCGTACGCCTCGCCGATGCCCTGGGCGGCGCCGGTGACGACCGCGACCCTTCCCTCGAACCTCATGCTCACAGTCCCCTCCGCGCGCGGCCGTCCGGCCGCTGTTTCTGGACAGGTGTCCAGACTACAGTTCAGGACCGTCCGGGGCGCAAGGGCGGATCACCTCGAACCCGGCGTCCATCGCATCGCGAAGATTCGGGGCGGGAGCCCCGAATCCGGGGCGAAATGATCTAGGGTGAGCGCCGGGGGAGCGGTGGCACTGCAGCGGATCAAGGTCGGGGCCGTCTACGGCGGCGCGCTGCTCGGCCCGCTCGGCGGCGGCGTCGTCTCGCCGATGCTCCCCGAGATCGGCCGGTCCGTGCACGCCTCGGCGGGCGCCGCGGCCGCGTCGCTGACCGCCTACTTCGTGCCGTTCGCGCTGGTCCAGCTGGTGTCCGGGACGCTCGGGGAGCGGTGGGGGCGCCGCCGGACGGTCCGGATCGCCTACCTCGTGTACGCGGCGGGCTCGCTGGTGTGCGCGCTCGCGCCGGCGCTGGGCCTGTTCCTCGGGGCGCGGGCCGCGCTCGGGGCGGCCAACGCGTTCACCTCGCCGCTGCTGCTCGCCGGGCTCGGCGACATCGTCCCGCGCGACCGCCTCGGCCGGGCCGTCGGGGCGTACTCCAGCTGCCAGGCGGCCGGGCAGTCGTTCGCGCCGCTGGTCGGCGGCCTCGCCGCGGCGTCGTCGTGGCGGCTCGGGTTCGTCGTGGTCGCGGGGGCCGCCGTGCTGCTGGCGTTCGCGCCGCCGCCGGGGGACCCGCGCCCGGCCGCGGCGGCACCGCCCTGGCGGCCGCTGCTGAGCCGGCGGATGGGCCTGCTGTCGGCGGCCTCGTTCGTGTCGTACCTCGGCGCGTCCGCGCTGCCGTTCCTCGTGGCGCTGTACGCGCGGGAGAAGCTGCACGCCGGCGCGGACCTCACGGGCGTCGCGCTGCTCGGGTTCGGGGTGGCGGGGCTGGCGCTCGGCGCGGTCTGGGGACGCGTCGCCGAGCGCGCCGGGGCACGGCTGTGCGGAGGCGTCGCGGCCGTCGTGACCGGAGGGTTCGTCGCGGTGGTCGGGACGTCCGGCTCCGTGGGCGCGCTCGCCGTGTGGTGGACGCTGGCGGGCGCCGGCGCGTCGATGATGACCGTCGCGCTCCAGAGCCTGACGATGCGGGCGGTGCCGCGGAACCGGGGCGGGGCGCTGTCGGCGGTGTCGGCGTTCCGGTTCGGCGGCGGGGCGGTCGCGCCGCTGGTGTGGCTGCCGGTCTACCACGCCGGCGCGGCGGGCGCCTTCGCGGCGGCCGCGTGCTCGCTGCTGCTGGTCGTCCCGGCCCTCGCGCTCGCCGGCGACCCGGCGGGGTGACGATCCTCACCGGACCGTGCCATTGTTGGGCGCCGGGACCGCCGGTAACTTACTAGACGTCTCGTCAATAGCCCGTCGGCGCGCCGGAGGGAAGCCCATGTCGGTCCAGCGTCCGCCCGTACGGCCCCCGGAGCCGGAGAACATCGTCCTGCAGGCGCGCGACGTCCGGTTCGACTGGTCGGACGTCCCCCTGCACTGGATCCCCCGCGACCCGGTGGCCACCCACCTCATCAACGTCCTGCACATGCTGCTGCCGGCCGGCGAGGAGTGGTTCGTCAAGGTCTTCAAGGAGGCCGTCCCGTACATCCGCGACGACCGGCTCCGCGAGGACGTGCTCGGCTTCATCGGCCAGGAGGCCATGCACGCCGCCTCCCACGACGCCGTCCTCGACCACTTCGTCGAGCAGGGCCTAGACGTGCGGCCGTTCGTCCGGCAGGTCGAGTTCGTCTTCGAGGACCTGCTCGGCGACCGCGGACTGGAGGGCGACCGCAAGCGCGCCTGGCTGTTCGAGCGGATCGCGCTGATCGCCGCGATCGAGCACTTCACCGGCGTCCTCGGCGACTGGATCCTCAACGCGAAGGCGCTGGACGAGGCGGGCGCGGACCCGATGATGCTGGACCTGCTGCGCTGGCACGGCGCCGAGGAGGTCGAGCACCGGCACGTCGCGCACGACCTGTTCATGCACCTCGACGGCTCGTACGCGGCCCGGCTCCGCGCGATGGGCGAGACGATCACCATGCTGGGGGCGCTGTGGCACCGCGGGCACCGCTTCCTGATGGCCCGCGACCCGATCGTCCGGGGCCGGATCAAGGGCGGGCTGCGGCACCTGCGGCGCACCGGCCCGGCCGGCCTCACCCCGGACGGCCGGATGGTCGGCGCGTCCGTGCGGCGCTACCTCAGGCGCACCTACAGCCCGCTGGACGAGGGGTCCACCAGCCAGGCGCTGGCCTACCTCGCCGCGTCCCCGGCGGCCCGGGCGGCCCTGCGATGATCCCGCCCGACCTGCGGGGACGCCGCGACCGCGACCCGTTCTGGGTCGCGGTGAACGCCGCGTTCAACGGCATCCAGCGGTTCCGCGCGCTGCGCGCCCCCGCCCCGCCGGCCGTCCGGCCCGTCGACCGGACGCTGCGCCTGACCGTGCGAGAGGTGCGCCGCGAGGCCGACGACGTGGTCAGCCTGCGGCTCGCCGCCCCCGACGGGCGCGTCCTGCCCCCGTGGCAGCCCGGCGGCCACCTGGACGTGCTGCTCCCGTCCGGGCGCCGCCGCCAGTACTCGCTGTGCGGCGACCCCGCCGACCGGCGCGCCTACCGGATCGCCGTCCGCCGCCTGCCCGACGGGGGCGGCGGATCCGTCGAGATGCACGAGCTGGGGGAGGGCGCACCGGTCGCCGTCCAGGGACCGCGGAACGCGTTCCCGTTCCTCGCGCACGACCGGTACGTGTTCCTCGCCGGCGGCATCGGCATCACGCCGATCCTGCCGATGGCCGTCGCCGCCGACCGGTTCGGCGCGGACTGGCGCCTGGTCTACACCGGCCGGACCCGCGCGTCCCTGCCGTTCCTGGACGAGCTGCCCGCCGGCCGCGTGACCGTCCGCACCGACGACGAGCACGGCGTGCCGTCCGCCGCGGACCTGCTCGGCGACGTCCCCGACGGGACCGCCGTGTACTGCTGCGGCCCCGCCCCGATGATCGACGCCGTCCGCGCCGCCGTCGGCCTGAACGCGACCCTGCACTACGAGCGCTTCGCGCCGCCGCCGATCGTCGGCGGGAAGCCGTTCGAGGTGGAGCTGCGGCGCAGCGGCCGCACCCTCGCGGTGCCCGCCGACCGGTCCGCGCTCGACGTGATCAGGGACGAGCTGCCGGACGTGGCCTACTCCTGCCGGCAGGGCTTCTGCGGCACCTGCCGGACCGGCGTGCTGGCCGGCGCTGTGGACGACCGCGCGCCGTCCGACCAGGGCGACGACTCCATGCTGGTCTGCGTCTCGCGCGCCACCGGAGGGCGGATCACCCTCGACCTGTGACCCGGCGGAGGCCACGCCCGCTGCCCGGATATGCCAGGCTTGGGGAAAGTGGTCCCGTCCTGAGGAGAACGTGCCGTGCCGCCAGCCGACCTGCCGGATCGCATCGGCCCCTACCGGGTGGCGGACCGGCTCGGCGAGGGCGGGATGGGGACGGTCTACGTCGGGCTGGACGGGACCGGCCGCAAGGTCGCCATCAAGGTGATCCGCCGCGAGTACGCCGCCGACCAGCAGTACCGGGCGCGGTTCCAGGCGGAGGTCGCGGCGGCGCAGCGCGTCCGCCCCTTCTGCACCGCGCCGGTCCTCGACGCCGACCCGGCGGCCGACCCGCCGTACCTGGTCACCGAGTTCGTCAACGGCCCCAGCCTGGACGCCGCCGTCGCCAAGGACGGCCCGCTGCGCGGCGCCGACCTGGAGGCCGTCGCCGTCGGCATCGCGACCGCGCTCACCGCGATCCACGACGCGGGCGTCGTGCACCGCGACCTCAAGCCCGCGAACGTGCTGCTGTCCACGTTCGGCCCGCGCGTCATCGACTTCGGCATCGCCCGCTCGGTGGACGGGACGCGCCTCACCGCGACCGGCGGCATCGTCGGCACGCCCGCGTTCATGGCGCCCGAGCAGCTCGACGGGCGCGGCGCGACCCCCGCGTCCGACGTGTTCGCGTGGGGCGCGACCGTCGCGTTCGCGGCGCGCGGCGGCCCCTGCTTCGGCGGCGACTCGATCCCCGCGATCATCCACCAGATCGTCAGCGGGGAGCCCGACCTGGGCGGGCTGAGCGGGACGCTGCGGAGCGCGGTCGAGGCGGCGCTGGCGAAGGACCCGGCGCGCCGCCCGTCCGCGCAGGCGCTCCTGGACCGGCTGATCTCCGGCGGCGCGCCCCGGCAGGCGCCCGCCGGCGCTTCGCGGACCGGCATGACGTCGGCGGGGACGCCGGGGCACGCCGCCTCCGCGGGCGGCCCGGCGAGTCCGCCGCCCCCACGGCACGCGGGCCTCTCCGCGGCACCGCCCCCTGCTCACGCCTCTGCGCCGCCCGCTGCGCACGCCTCCATGCAGCGCCCGGCGCAGGCTCCGACACCCCCGCCCGGGCCCGCGCCCTCCCCGGCGCTCGCGGCGGGCGAGGCGGACGCGCTCGTCGAACGGCAGTACCGGCAGGCCGCGCAGGCGGGCGACCCGTCCGCGATGCGCAACCTCGCGGTGATGCTCGGCATGCAAGGACGCACGGCCGAGGCCGAGTCATGGCAGAAGTACGCCGACGCGGTCGCCGCGCGCCCGGCGCCGTATCCGCAGGGCACCGCGCCCGGCTACGCCCCGGCGACCCAGGCGCCGGGGGCCGCCGCCCGCCCGAACGGGTACGGCAAGCCGTCCTACAACCACGCCTCGATCTACGCGCTGACCTGCGGGCTCGTCGGGCTGATCTCGTGCGGGCTGACGTCCATCCCGGCGATCGTCGCCGGGCACATCGCGTGGGCGCGGGTGCGCCGCTCCCGGCAGCGCGGCCTCGGCTTCGCGATCACCGGGATCGCGCTCGGCTGGCTCATGGTCGCGTTCTGGCTGCTCGTCCTGCTCGGCTGGTCGCTGCCGGACGACACGTCCAGCGGATGACGCCGGGCCGGCCGCGCGTTTAATCCGTTGCGGGCCGTCCGGCGCGGATGGCACCGTAGGACACGTCAGCCCGTCGAAGACGGCGACACGAGACCTCGAGAGGAGGACCGGCCATGGCGATGGAGCAGCTACGACTTCGACTGCCCTCGGCGTCGCACGCCCGCCCCGGCCGGTATCCCCTCTCCTAGAGGCCCCTGGCCGAGCCGCCGCGAGCGACGCCTCGCACAGACCTGCGGCTCTACCCCAACAGGCAGAGGGGCCATCCTCAGATGGTGGACGTTCCGGGTTCGAATCCCGGGAGCCGCACGCACGCCTCCGTAGTCCAACGGTAGAGACAGCGGCATGAGGTGCCGTGTGCTGGGGGTTGGAATCCCTCCGGAGGTACTGGGCGGGCCGTGGGCCCGCGCCCGGGGCGGCGCCGACGCGGGAGAGTCGGGCCTGTCTGTAAAACAGGTGCAATGCTGAGTGGGTTCGAATCCCACCCGCCCCACCGGATCCCCCTCCCGGGGTGCGGTCAGCGCTGGCGCTCGTGGATGTAGAGCTCCTTGCGGCCGGCGGGCCCGACGGAGCGGTGGTCGGGCACCGGCAGCTCGTAGCGGACCTTCCGCAGGTGGTCGCCGTACTGCCGGTCGGTGTTGTAGACGGACCGGAACTTCCAGATCGACCTGGCGAAGTTCGTCTGCCCGTGCCACAGGTGGCGGCCCATGATGCCGAGCGTCTGCGCCGCCGCGGCGACGCCGAGGTGCTTGCGGTTCATCACCGACTGCGTCTTCACCAGCTCGCGGTAGAACTCGTACAGCGGCAGGTTCGTCGGCACCACCGCGTGCTGGATGTCGAAGAGCCGGTAGTCGCGCGTGGTCAGCTTGCGGGACTCGGTATGCCAGATCTCCGTGCCGGGATAGGGCGTCATCACGGTGAGGTTGACGATCTCGGGCACCGACAGCGCCCATTCCCGGACGAGTCTGAACTGCCGGGCGTCCCAGGCCGGGTCCACGATCAGGTTGATGGCCACGGTGAGGCCCATCCGGCGCGCGAGTTCGAGGGCCTTGATGTTGGTGTCCGGGCTGGTCCGCTTGCGGTACCGGTCGAGCCCCTCCTCGTCGAGCGCCTCCATGCCGAGGAACATGTAGTTCAGGCCGAGCCGCCGCCACCGCTCGAAGACCTCGGGGTGGCGCAGCAGGACGTCCGCGCGGGTCTCCAGGTAGTACTCCTTGCGGATGCCGCGCCGCTCCACCTCGGCGGCGATCGCGTCGCCGTGCTCGGGCTTGATGAACGCGACGTCGTCCACGATGAACAGGCCGGGCTCGCGGATCGAGGCGATCTCCTCCGCCGCGGCCTCCGCCGACACCTTCCGGTACGTGCGCCCGTAGAACGTCCAGGCGCTGCAGAACGAGCAGTCCCACGGGCAGCCGCGGGTGAACTCGATGGACGCGGCCGGGTCCAGGACGCCGATGAAGTACTTGTGGCGGCGCCGGGTCAGGTCGCGGGCCGGACGGGGCGCGTCCAGGCTGTCGAGCAGCAGCGGCACCTTCTTGCAGGTGCCGTCGGCGGTCACGGCGCCCGGCACCTCGCCGAGCCCGCCGTCGCGCGCGGCCTGCAGCAGCAGCGGCGCCGCGACCTCGCCCTCCCCGCGCAGCACCGCGTCCAGCGCCCCGTTCGCCTGGTCGAGGACGTGCTGGGCGATGAACGAGACGCTGTGCCCGCCGGCGAACACGAAGCACTCCGGCAGCCGGCGCTTGACCTCCTTGGCCAGGTCGATCATCTCCGGCACGTTGGCCAGGTAGTTCACCCCGAACCCGACGGCCTCCGGCCGGAACTCGCGCAGCTCGCGGCGCAGGTCGTCGTGGGTGAAGACCTGCAGGTCCAGCAGCCGGACCTGGTGGCCCGCGGTGCGCAGCGCGGCGGCGACCCGCTCGACCCCGAGCGGTTCCAGCCGCAGGAAGATCTCCGAGTACATCAGTCCGCTGGGATGGACCAGGAGAGTGCGCATCGGGTTCCCTTCCCAGGCGCGTCGGTCGTTCGCTGTGGTGCCGGAAACGCGGCGCTCCGGACAGCGGACTGTTACCCGTGATAACGGAGAGTTAACGAGTTGCCGGGGCGGCGGGCATTGAACTAATGTCTGGACATGTGTCCGGAGAAGTGTCGACCGAGCCCCCGCGCCGCCGTCTCACGCCGCGGCAGGCCGACACGGTGCGCCGGCTCACCGACGCCGCCGTCGAGGAGGTCCGCGACACCGGCTACGAGGGGCTGACCGTCCGCAACGTCGCCCGCCGCGCGGGCGTGGCGCCGGCCACCGCCTACACCTACTTCGCGTCCAAGAACCACCTGATCACCGAGGTGTTCTGGCGGCGCCTCAGCGCGCTGCCGCCCGTCGAGACCGGCGAGGACCCCGACGTCGCCGGCCGCGTCGAGCGGGTGCTGCGCGAGATCGCGCTGCTGGTCTCCGACGAGCCGGAGCTCGCCGCGGCGTGCACCACCGCGATGCTCGGCACCGACCCCGACGTCCGGGAGCTGCGCGCCCGCGTCGGCGTCGCGATCCGCACCCGGCTGCGGGACGCCCTCGGCGACCACGACGACCCCGCGGTCCTCGGCGCGCTGGAACTCGCCTACTCCGGCGCGCTCCTGCACGCCGGCATGGGCTACACCTCCTACACCCGCATGGCCGACCGGCTCGCCGAGATGGCGCGGCTCATCCTGCCCGGCGGCGACGGCGCCCGCGCGTGACGAGGACGGCCTAGATCTGCCCCTCCGGCTTCGCCGGGATCGTCGCCTTGATCGCCGGGGTCAGCTCGATCAGCACGTCCCCGGCCGGCCGGTACTTCGCCGGGACGGTCACCTCGACGTACGCCTGCCGCCCCACCGCCGTCCAGGTCACCGGACGGTCCACCGGCTGCCCGAACCAGCTGATCCCGTTGATGTCCACCAGCTCCGACGTCTGCCGCAGCGCCGCCGGTATCGGCACGCCGCAGCGCAGCGCGATCGCCGGCGACCCCCACGCCGCCGTCAGCTGCGAATCCGGCTTCGTGTCCCGCAGCGACCGACCGTGCACCTTCGCCGGCAGGCGAAGCCCCTCGCAGAGCCGCTGCGTCGCCGCGTCCGGATGCGGAACCGGGACCTCCACCGCGCCGTCCCCGCACGCGGCCGGCAGCAGCATCAGCGGAGCCAGCAGCAGCGGCGCCCAGCGGAACCGGAGCTCAGATGTGGACAATGGGGCAGGTGAGGGTCCGTGTGATGCCCTCGACCGTCTGGATCTGCGCGACGACGAGCTTGCCCAGCTCGTCCACATTCCGCGCCTCCGCTCGGACGATCACGTCGTAGGGTCCCGTGACGTCCTCCGCCAGGGTCACGCCGGGAACTCCGGAGATGTGCCCCGCGACCTCGGCCGCCTTGCCCACTTCGGTCTGGATGAGGATGTAGGCCTGCACCATCACGTCCTCCCCTGGGCGGAGAATTAGCCGTCGGACGGTCACCGTATCGTGTTAGGCGGCGCCGTGGGCGTTCGGGGGCCGCACAGCCCATTCACGGGCCGGACGAGGCCGGCGGGACACGGGCGCCGGGCGGTGAGAGGGCGGGAACGGGGCGGATGGGCACCATCGGGGAGCTGGGCGAGTTCGGGCTGATCGGCCGGCTGACGCGGCGGCTGCCGCAGGGCCCCGCCGTCCTGCTCGGCCCCGGCGACGACGCCGCGGTCATCGCCGCGCCGGACGGCCGGGTCGCCGCCACCACCGACCTGCTCGTCGAGGGACGGCACTTCCGCCGCGACTGGTCCGGCCCTTATGACATCGGCCGCAAGGCCGCCGCGCAGAACCTCGCCGACGTGGTCGCGATGGGCGCCCGCCCGACCGCGCTGCTCGTCGGCTTCGCGGCGCCGCCGTCCACCGAGACGGCCTGGGCCGAGCGGCTCTACGACGGCCTCGCCGACGAGTGCCGCCGCGCCGGCGCGTCCGTCGCGGGCGGCGACGTGGTCGGCGCCCCCGAGGTCACGCTCGCGATCACCGCGCTCGGCGACCTCGGCGGCGGCGCGCCGCTCACCCGGTCCGGCGCCCGTCCCGGCGACCTCGTCGCGGTGCGCGGCCGGCTCGGGCACGCCTCCGCCGGGCTGGCGCTGCTCGCCGAGGGACGCGACGGGCCCGCCGACCTGCTCGCCGCGCACCGCCGCCCGGAGCCGCCGTACGAGGCGGGCGCCGAGGCGCGGGACGCGGGCGCGACCGCTCTGCTCGACGTGAGCGACGGCCTCGTCCAGGATCTCGGGCACCTCGCCGAGGCGAGCGGGGTGCGGATCGACGTCGACTCCGCGAGACTGGTCGTCCCGGAGGTCCTCGGCCCGGACGGGCTGCGGCACGTGCTCACCGGCGGCGAGGACCACGCGTTCGCCGGCGCCTTCCCGCCCGATTCGCCGCCGCCCCCGTCCTGGACGGTGATCGGAACCGTACGGAAAGGTGCGGGAGTGCGCGTCGACGGGCGCGTTCCGGACGCCTCCGGATGGGACCATTTCCGGGGGTGAACGGCCGGTCGACGCCGGGTGCCGACGGGGTGCGCTTTCCCTCATCCGGTAGGCATGTTTGGTACTGGTTTGGTATACATCCTGTGATCGAAGAGGAATGGGATGGGACGACACACCAAGCGCGAGCGACCCGATGACGAGCCCGCGCCGGACGATCCGGCGCCCGCGGGTTCGTTCCTCGGAGCCCCTCCCGGCCCGTCCTACGAGGCCTTCTCCGGCCCGACCGACGACCAGGTGTTCTTCTCCTACGAGCCCTACCCTCCCGCCTCCTCGCCCGGTTCCCCGGCCGGCCCGCCGCCGGCCGCGCAGCGCCAGCACGGCCCCCCGGACCCGCGCCGCTTCGAGCCCTATCCCGGCGACTACCCGGGCGACCTCCCCGCCGCCATGGCCGGCCGCGACGACCGCGTCCCCGGCGCTCCCGCCCCCTCCCTGCCGCCGTCCGGGCCCACTGCGGGTCCCGCCGCCGACGGCATCGCGCAGCCACCCGCCGCGCCCGCCGCGGACACCGCGGCCTCCCCGGCCTCCTCGCGCTCGACGCGGGCCCGGGTCGCCCGGCTCGTGTCCGCGCTCCCCGTCCCGATGCTGCCGATCGTCGCGCTCGTCATCGCCGTCGGCGTCGTCGCCTACGCGCTGAGCACCCAGCAGATCTCCCTCAACTTCGCCGGCGGCGCCCCCAAGAACCCCGTCGACACCAACCCGCGCGACAGCACGGTCTCCCAGCGCGGGCCGGGCAACCGCGCCAGCCGCGCGAGCCGCCCCGACGGGCTCGTCATCGCCTTCCACGTCGTCTCCCGCACCACCACGGCCTTCCGCGCCACCGGCACCGTCACCAACCAGGGGCAGAAGGCGATCTCCCGCTGGGCGCTCGCGTTCAAGATCCCGAACGTGACGGTGCGCGCGGTCAGCGGCGCCATCGTCGTGAAGACCGGGCAGCTCGCCTACGTCCGCGGCCGCACGGGGCTCGCGCCCGGACGCTCCGCCCAGTTCGTCTTCACCGCGAACGGCACGCCGCGGAAGCCGACCTACTGCGTCATGAACAAGCTGGCCTGCGCCATCCTGTGAGCTCCCCTGGCCGGGAGCCGCGCCGCGCGATGGATCACCATAAAGTGGATGCCATGCAGCAGAACGCGCCCGCGCCCCGCCAGGCCCCGCCCCTCGTGCTCACCATCGCGGGCTCGGACTCCGGCGGCGGCGCCGGGATCCAGGCGGACCTGAAGACGATGCTCGCGCTCGGCGTGCACGGGATGAGCGTCATCGCCGCCGTCACGGCGCAGAACTCCCTCGGCGTCCAGGGCTACTGGGAGCTGCCGGTCGAGGCCGTCCGCGCTCAGCTCGACTCCGTGCTGTCCGACATCGGCGTGCACGCGATCAAGACCGGGATGCTGGCGTCGACCGCGCTGGTCGAGACCGTCGCCGAGGCGCTGGCCGCCTCCGACGCCCCGTCCGTCGTGGACCCGGTCGGCGTCTCCAAGCACGGCGACTCGCTGCTCGCGCCCGACGCCGTCGACGCGGTCCGCTCGGCACTGCTGCCCGCCGCGACCGTCGCCACCCCGAACCTGTACGAGGTCGAGCAGCTCACCGGCGTCAAGGTGGTGGACGAGGCCGGCCTGCGCGAGGCCGCCGAGGCGGTCAAGGCGCTCGGCCCCCGCTGGGTGCTGATCAAGGGCGGCCACCTGCCCGGCGAGCCCGCCGACCTGCTGTTCGACGGGGAGCACGAGCACCGCTTCACCGCGCCGCGGCACGACAACCGGCACACCCACGGCACCGGCTGCACCCTCGCGTCCGCGATCGCCTCCCACCTCGCGCTCGGCGACGACGTCCCCGCGGCGGTCGGCAAGGCCAAGGAGTACGTCACCGGCGCGATCGCCGCGGGCTTCCCGCTCGGCGCCGGCATCGGGCCCGTCGACCACGGCTGGCGGTGGCGTTAACTCGCAATCCCGGCCCGAGGGCCTCGCCTCCGGCGTCGCCTCCACCGGTCAGGTCACGCGCTCGCGTGACGGCCGGGCGCCGCGCGTCGAATCCGTGCATCAAGGCCGTGTGTCAAAAGTGTCCGGGCATGCGAAAACCGGCTCACCGGGCTGTCCCGATGAACCGGCTCAGGCTCGCGTCCCGCGGTTCAGACGGTCGGCTTGACGATCTTGCCGGCCTTGATGCAGGAGGTGCAGGCGTTGATCCGCTTGGTGCTGCCGTTCACGACGGCGCGCACGCGCTGGATGTTGGGGTTCCAGCGGCGCGGGGTGCGGCGGTGCGAGTGGGAGACGCGCATGCCGAAACCGGGTCCCTTGCCGCAGACGTCGCAGACGGAAGCCACGGGAAACTCCAAGTGGTGTCGATGCTCTACCGGAGCGCCGCCCGTCGCCGCCTCGGGCGGGGCCGGGCATCGTGGGCGCTCACTGATCGCGCCTCGGACGAGGCGCACGGATCAGACTAGCCGAACGGTCCCTGACTAAGCGAATCGAAGCCGCGGTCAGGGCTCTGGCGCCCGGCGGGGAGGGCACTGCAAGATGACCCGATGGTCCTTGATGCGGCGTCGGTGCGGCGGTGGTGCAGGCTCGCGGCGGACGCCCTCGGCCGCACCCGCGGGGAGATCGACGCGCTGAACGTCTTCCCCGTCCCCGACGGCGACACCGGAACGAACCTGCACCTCACCGTCCTCGCTGCGGCGGAAGCGGCGGACGCCCTGCCCTCCGGCGCGTGCGAGGCGGACACGTGGCGAGCGGTCGCGCAGGCCGCGCTGCTGGGCGCGCGGGGCAACTCCGGGGTGATCCTCAGCCAGGTCCTGCGGGGCATGGCCGACGTGCTCGGCTCGCCGCCGGCGCGGACGGGGGGCGAGGCCCTCGCGGAGGCGCTGGAGCACGCGTCGGTGCTGGCCAGGGCGGCGGTCGAGCATCCCGTCGAGGGCACGATCCTGAGCGTGCTGGGCGCGGCGGCGTCGGCGGCGTCGGAGGCGTCCGCGACGGGCATCGAGGGGACGGCCCGCGCGGCGGCGGACGGGGCGCGCCGCGCGCTGCGCCGCACGACCGGGCAGCTCGACGTGCTGGCCCGCAGCGGCGTCGTGGACGCGGGCGCGGCCGGGCTGTGCGTGGTCCTCGACGCGCTCGCCGCCGTGGTCACCGACGAGTACCCCGAGCACTACGAGGTCCCCGCCCGTGCCGCCGGCGCGACGCCGCCGCCGGCCGCGCGCCCCGAACCGCAGGGACCCGGCTACGAGGTCATGTACCTGCTGGACGCGCCGGACGCGGCCGTCCACGACCTGCGGGAGAGGCTCGACGGCCTCGGCGACTCCCTCGTCGTGGTCGGCGGCGACGGCCTGTGGAACGTCCATGTGCACGTCGACGACGCGGGCGCCGCGATCGAGGCGGGCCTGGCCGCCGGGCGCCCGCACCGGATCCGCGTCACCTACCTTCACGCCGCGTCCCCGGACGAGCAGCACCGGCCGCACGCGGGCCGCGCCGTGATCGCGGTGACCGCCGCCGACGGGCTGGCCGCGCTGTTCGAGGAGGCCGGCGCCCGGGTCGTCCGGCGCGAGCCCGGCGCGGTGCCGCCGCTCGCCGTGCTGGCCGAGGCGATCCTCGCGGCCGGCGACGAGGTGGTGGTGCTGCCGAACGAGCCGGAGGTCCTCGCGCTCGCCGAGGCCGCAGCCGAGCGCGCGCGGGACGGCGGTGCCCGCATCGCGGTGGTCCCGGCGAAGGCGTCCGTGCAGGGCCTTGCCGCGCTCGCGGTGCACGACCCGCTGCGCCGCTTCGGCGACGACGTCATCGCGATGACCCGCGCTGCCGGCGCCACCCGGTTCGGGCACCTGGAGGTCGCCGCGCAGGAGGCGGTGACGAGCGTCGGCCTGTGCCGGCCCGGCGACGTCCTCGGCCTGATCGAGGGCGATGTCGCGACGATCGGCGCCGACATCGCGGAGGTCGCGCGGCGCGTCCTGGACCGGATGCTGTCGGGCGGCGGCGAGCTCGTCACCCTGATCGCCGGGCGCAACGCCCCGCCCGGGCTGGCCGAGCGGCTGGAGGACCAGCTGCGCGACGGCCGTCCCGATGTGGAGGTCGCCCTCTATGACGGGGCGCAGCGCCGCTACCCGCTGCTCATCGGAGTCGAGTGATTCGTGTCGCCGCCATGGGCTAGAAAGGGTCCGTGGCGAATCTCGACGAGCCGTTGCGCAAGGTTCTCGGCGACAAGACGGCCAAGGTGCTGGAGAAGGGCCTCGACCTGCACACGGCCGGTGACCTGCTGCACCACTATCCGCGCCGTTACGCCACCCGGGGCGAGCTGACGCCGCTGAACGAGCTGCTCGACGGCGAGCACGTCACCGTCATGGCGGAGGTCGTGAAGGTGCAGGGCCGCTCGCTGACCCGCAGCCCCGGCTACGTCCTGGAGATCACCGTCACCGACGGGACGGGGCAGCTCAAGCTGAGCTTCTTCGGCCGCAAGGGCTCCTACCGCCCGGAGAAGGACCTGTCGCCCGGCACCCGCGGCCTGTTCGCCGGCAAGATCAGCACCTACCGGCCGCGCAGCGGGAACGTGCAGCGGCAGCTCACCCACCCGCAGTACAAGGTCGTCGCGGAGCGGACCGCCGAGCAGGCCGCGCAGGAGTGGGCCGACGAGATCATCCCGATCTACCCGTCGACCAAGGGCCTGGACATCGAGACGATCGGCATGTCGGTCGGGATGGTCCTGGACCAGCTCGACCTGCCCGCCGACCCGATGCCCGAGGCGCTGCTGCGCCGCCGCGGGCTGATCGGCCTCCGCGAGGCGTACGAGGGGATCCACCGGCCGAAGTCCTGGGACGAGCTGACCCGCGCCCGCGCCCGCCTGAAGTGGGACGAGGCGTTCGTCGTGCAGGTCGCGCTGGCGCAGCGCCGGCTCGCGGCCGCCACCCTCCCGGCGAAGCCGCGCCCGCCGTCGTTCGGCGGCGTCCTCGCCGAGTTCGACGCCCGCCTGCCGTTCGAGCTGACCAAGGGCCAGCGCGAGGTCGGCGACGAGATCGCCGCCGACCTGGCCCTCGAACACCCCATGCACCGCCTCCTCCAGGGCGACGTCGGCGCCGGCAAGGCCCAGCCGATCGACGCCGGCGTGTTGACGCCCGGCGGATTCCGGCCGATGGGCGACCTTCGGGCGGGGGACGAGGTGATCACGCCCGAGGGCGAGGTCACGGTGGTGACGGGCGTGTTCCCGCAAGGCGAACGGGAGGTCTACCGCCTCGTGTTCTCCGACGGGACCTCGGTCGAATGCGATGACGAGCATCTCTGGGCGGTGAAGACCGACACGGGCTGGCACCGCGGGAGTGATCTCAAGGTCCTGACGACGCGCGAACTGCGCCAGGACCTGCTTCGCAAGTCCGGAGTCAGCAAGTGGTACCTGCCCTTGGTCGAGGCGCCCGAGTTGGACGCGCCGATCGCCCGCCCGATCGATCCCTACCTCTTGGGCGTCCTGCTCGGCGATGGATTCATGAAGTACGGGCGGCTGGCGATATCGACGCAGGACCGGGAGATCGTCGATGCCGTCGGGGAACTGGTGCCCGATGGATGCAGGCTCGTCCAGCGAGCGGATCGTCCACTCGACTGGTCGATTCTCGGTGAGCGACGCGGTGCGGGAAACCCGGTCATCGCCGCTCTACGGGACCTGGGCGTCTACGGCAAGGGGGCGCACGACAAGTTCGTTCCGGCCGGCTATCTGAACGCATCGGCGAAAGAGCGGCATGCGCTGCTGCAAGGGCTGCTGGACACGGACGGGACGTTGCGAGCCGAGGGCAGGGACGTCAGGCTGCTCTCCGCCTCGCGGCGACTGGCGGAGGACGTCGCCTGGCTGACCCGGTCGCTCGGTGGCTACGCCCGGTGCCGTCAGACCATGAAGATGGGCAAGCCCTACTGGACGACGAGCGTCGCACTGCCGAACGCCTTCCCGCCCTTCCGGCTGTCCCGCAAGGCGAGCCGGTTGAGGCCGCGGACGAAGTACGAGCGCAGGCGCAAGGGCATCCGCGCGATCGAGTACGTCGGCCGCAAGGAGGTGCAATGCATCTCCGTCGCCCATCCCGGTCACCTCTACGTGACGGACGGATGGACGCCGACTCACAACACGGTGGTCGCGTTGCGGGCGATGCTGCAGGTGGTGGACGGGGGCGGGCAGGCGGCGCTGCTCGCGCCGACCGAGGTGCTCGCGCAGCAGCACTACCGGTCGATCACCGGGATGCTCGGGGACCTGGCGCAGGCCGGGCAGATCGGCGGCGCCGAGCACGCGACGCGGGTGGCGCTGCTCACCGGGTCGCAGGGCGCGAAGGCGCGCAAGGCGGCGCTGCTGGACGCGGCGTCCGGCACGGCCGGGATCGTCGTCGGCACGCATGCGCTGCTGCAGGAGACCGTGCAGTTCGCGGACCTCGGGCTCGTGGTGGTGGACGAGCAGCACCGGTTCGGCGTCGAGCAGCGGGACGCGCTGCGCGAGAAGGTCGACGGCGGCCGTCCGCACGTGCTGGTGATGACGGCGACGCCGATCCCGCGGACGGTGGCGATGACGGTGTTCGGCGACCTGGAGACGTCGGTGCTGGGGCAGCTGCCGGCGGGCCGGTCGGCGATCCAGACGCACGTGGTGCCGCCGGAGCGGCCGAACTTCCTCGCGCGGACGTGGGAGCGCATCCGGGAGGAGGTCGGGCAGGGCCGGCAGGTCTACATCGTCTGCCCGCGCATCGGGGAGAAGGAGGGCGACGAGGGCGACGCCGTCGCCGCCGGCGACGAGGAGGGCCGGCGGTCGCCGCTCGGCATCATGGAGCTGCTGCCGCAGCTGGAGGAGCTGCTGTCCGGGCTGCGGATCGGGGTGCTGCACGGCAAGCTCCACCCGGACGAGAAGGAAGCGGTGATGCGCCGCTTCACCGAGCGGGAGCTGGACGTCCTGCTCGCGACGACGGTCATCGAGGTCGGCGTGGACGTGCCGAACGCGACCGTGATGGTGATCATGGACGCGGACCGGTTCGGCGTGTCCCAGCTGCACCAGCTGCGCGGGCGGGTCGGGCGCGGGTCGCTGCACGGGCTGTGCCTGCTGGTGACCGACGCGGAGCCGGGGAGCAAGGCGCGCGAGCGGCTGGACGCGGTGGCCTCGACGACGGACGGGTTCCGGCTGTCGCGGCTCGACCTGGAGCAGCGGCGCGAGGGCGACGTGCTGGGGGCGGCGCAGGCGGGCCGCGCGTCCAGCCTGCGGCTGCTGACGCTGCAGCGCGACGAGGACGTCATCCGCGACGCGCGCGAGGAGGCGACGTCGCTGGTCGAGGCCGATCCGGACCTGTCCGGCCATCCGGGGCTGGCGACCGTGCTGGCGTCGCTGCTGGACGAGGACCGCGCCGGCTTCCTGGAAAAGACGTAATTCCTACCGATTAAGTTGACTTTTGGCCGGATCGCCGCCACGATGGTCGCGTGACCCCGAACTCGGCCCTCGTCGCCCGGCTGCACGTCGACCTGCGGCGCGTGGCCAGCGCCCTGTGTTCCCGTCGCTGATCCCGACCGGGGTCCGGGCGCCCGCCCGGCCCGTCCAGGACCGACGGCTTCCAGGAGGCCACACCATGACGATCACCCGGCTCGACGACGTGGAGGAGTCCCTCCGCGCGACCGACCCCGCGACCCGCGCCGCCGCGGTCACCGCGCTCACCGCCGCCGTCCGCGCGGGCGACGCGCCGCGCGGCGCCGGCGACACCCTCGCCTGGGCGCTCGCCGACGAGGACGGCGACGTCCGCGGCCGCGCCGCCGACGCGCTGCGCCGGCTGCCCGAGCTGTACATCGGCGAGGACGGCATCGGCGCGCTGCGGCTCGCCGCCGCCCGCGGCCGCGACCGCCTCGTCCGCGACACCGCCGCCGAACTGCTCGCGATCCTCTCGCGCGGCGCCGGGGAGCTGTACGCGCAGGGCCTGCAGGACGACGAGCCGCAGGTCCGGATCCAGGCCGTGCTCGGGCTCGTCGCGCTCGGCGCCGTGCCCGAGGTCGCCGACGCGGCCGACGACCCGTCCCGCGAGGTGCGGGTCGCCGTCGCCGAGGGCCTCGCCCGGCTGTCCGGCCCCGCCGCGCTCACCGCGCTGGAGCACCTGCTCGGCGACCACGACCCCGTCGTCCGGATGGCCGCGCTCGACGCGGCGGCGGAGCTGGGCGTCCCCGGACCGCTGGAGGGGCGCGTCGTCACCTCGACCGCGCACGCCAGCTGGCAGGTGCGGCGCCGCGCCGTGCGGGCGCTCGGCCGGGCCCGCGCCGACGTCGCCGTCCAGCCGCTCGTCCGGGCCCTCGGCGACCGGATCGTGGACGTGCGGCGCGCCGCCGTGCGGGCCCTGGAGCAGTGGGCCGCGGACCGTCCCGAGGTGGTCACGGCGCTCACCGAATCCCTCACCGACCCGGACCCGGGTGTGCGCACCCAGGTCCGCTGGGCGCTCGCGTAGGCGTACGCGGGCCCGCGGGCGGGCCGCCGGCGTGGCACGGCGCCGGCGGCCCGCTCTCACCTCCACCGCGCCGGTCTCGATGCGGGCGGGACGTTCTGGGGTGGGGCGCCCTGCTCGCTTCAAGACCTGCGCGGGACGGTCGGCGGGCGGTGACCGAGAACTCACGGACGATCACCGACGTCTAACGTGGCACCGGAAGGTAAGGGCCGGACGGTGCCCGCGCGGGTAGGTGTTCCCGTGGCGGTCCACGCGACGGAGGAGAGCCGATGACGCCCGTTGCCCCACTGCGGCCGGACGACCCGGGGCGGCTGGGGCGGTACGAGCTGCTCGGACGGCTCGGCGAGGGCGGGCAGAGCGTCGTCTACCTGGGCCGCCGCGACGACGGCATGCACGGCGCCGTCAAGCTGCTGCGCGCGCAGCTGAGCCGCAGCCCCGAGTGGCGGGCCCGGTTCGAGCGCGAGCTGAAGCTGATCGAGCGGGTCGCCGGGTTCTGCACGGCGCAGGTCGTCGACGCCGACGTGTCCGCCGAGACGCCGTACGTCGTCAGCGAGTACGTGCCGGGCCCGTCGCTGACCGGGCTGGTGACCGAGCGCGGCCCGCGCGCCGGCACCGACCTGGACCGGCTGGCGATCGGCACGGTCACCGCGCTCGCGGCGATCCACGGCGCGGGGATCCTGCACCGCGACTTCAAACCGTCGAACGTGCTGATGGGGCCGGACGGCCCGCGCGTCATCGACTTCGGCATCGCCCGGCTGATCGGCGACGCGGCGGCGCGGGGCAGCGGCGTCGTCGGGACGCCGTCCTACATGGCGCCCGAGCAGGTGACCGACGCCGAGCTCGGCACCGGCGTCGACATGTTCACCTGGGCCGCGACGATGCTGTTCGCCGCGACCGGCCGGCATCCGTTCGGCAACGACTCGATCTCCGCGGTGTTCCACCGGATCCTGCACTACGAGCCGGACCTGTCGCCCCTGCCGGGGACGCTGCGCGGCTCCGTCGCCGCCTGCCTGGCGAAGGACCCGGCGCGGCGTCCCGAGGCGCAGCAGGTGCTGCTCGACCTGATCGGCCGCGACGTCCCGCCCGTGCCCAGGGACGGCGGCGCGCTGACGACCGGCGCGCAGCTGGCGGGGGACCGGCGCACGCCGCCCCTGCCGGACCGCTTCGCCGCGGCGGGGACCGGACCGGAGCCGCCGACGCCCGACACGGTCCGGGGCCCGACCCACCGCGTCGGCCGCCGCGCGGCGCTCGTGGCGGTGCCGCTCGCGGTCCTCGCGGGCGGTGGGACGGCCTGGGCGGTGCTGGCGAACGGCTCGCCGGACGCGCCCGCCACGGCGTCCACCGACCAGGCGGCCCCGCCCGCGGCGGCGAGCGCGGCGATCGCGCCGGCCTCGGAGGCGGTCGAGACGGTGCTCAGCTTCGACCACTCCTCGCTCGACCGGAACGTGGCGGCGGCGCACCAGGTGTCGACGCCGCGCTACGGCGCCGACTACGACCGGCAGCTCGCGGCGAGCGGCTACCGCAAGGAGCTCCAGGACAAGAAGGGGTCGGTGACCACCGACGTCGTCGACTCCGCGGTGGTCGGCGCGGCGTCCGGCAGCGTCAGCGTGCTGTCGTTCGTCAAGCGGACGGTACGCGCCGAGGGCGCGTCGCCGCGCCTGCTGTCGGACCCGATGCGCGCGACGATGGTCAGGCAGGGGAACCGGTGGCTCCTCGACACCCTCTACACGCTCAAGGCGGGGTCGCAGCGCGCCGATACCTCGGGCCTCCCGTGGCCGGGGGCGCAGGCGCGCGGGGTCCTCGGCGCCGTCTACCGGGATCCGTCCGTCGCGTCGGGGACGCCGGTGGAGCTGGGCCTGCGCGCGGGCGACGGGCCGCGGGGGCTGACCGCGCTCATCGCCGTCGGCGACTGCAAGGGCGCGTGCACCGACAAGGACCCGGTCTCGTTCCACCGCCTGCTGCTGCGGCGGACGGGCGGAGGGTGGACGGTCGCGTCCTCGCAGCGGCTCTGAAGCCGAAACGGTCCAGGGGCGTCCCGGACGAGGGCGCCCCTGGACCGTGGACGCGGGTCAGGACTCGCGTGCCGCGGCGCGCCTGCGGGTCGCGGCGATCGCCGCGGCCCCGGCCGTGACGGCGGCGAGGCCGAGCGCGGCGATGGGCAGCGCGTCGGTGCCGGTGAACGGCAGGCCCTTCGGCGGGACGTACGCCGACGCGGAGACGCCGGACCCGAGCCCGCCGCCATGCGCGGACGGCAGGTCGGGCAGCAGCGGCGCCGACGGCGGCCCGGGCGGCGCCGGAGACGGGCTCGGCGGGGTGGTGGGGCCCGGGGGCGGCGTCGGCGGCGACGGCGGAAGCGGTGAGGTGGGCGGCGGGGTCGGCGGGCTCGGCGGGCTCGGCGGCGCGGGGGCCTGCTCGCAGCCGCTGCCGACGCAGGCGCCGAGGTTCACGTGCGCCGACACGGGCGTGCCGCCCGCCGGCGCCAGCCCGGCGGCCAGTTCGGCGTTGCCGCTGATGAGCCGCCGTCCCGCCGACAGGGTCGTCCCGGCCTGCACCTTCAGGTTCGCGCCGCCGGCCGGTGTCCTGGCGTTCCCGTCCACGCGGGCGCCCGCGTTGAGCGTGGCGTCGTTGAGGCCGACGCTCGCGCCGGTCCGCACCCGGAGGCCGGCCTCGCCATCCGGCGTCCTGACGCCCGCGCCCAGGTCGAGACCGGCGCCGGCGGTGTTCGTGCGCTGGTCGTAGGCGAGGGTGGCGTTCAGATGCAGGTCCAGTACGGGTGCCGCCGGCTTCGCCTTCGCGACCGTCTTGGCGGCCGGCCGAGCGCGCTTCACCTTGTGCACGGCGCTCTTCGCGCGGTGGCGGTGTTCGGCGGGACGAGCCGGCTTCCGGGCCTTGAGCTTGTGGGGTCCCGCCGGCTGCGCGGCGGGCGCGAGCCGGAGGGACGGTCGGTCGGCGGGGGGCCGGGAGGCGTCGGCGTTCGACACGCCGCTCATGGCGGCGAGGCCGAGAACCGTCGCTCCGGCCGTCACCGCGATTCTCCTACCGTGGTGCACAGATGCTCCTGAGGGGGAGGGGGTTGGTCGCACAACCTGCGAGCACGTTGACACGTCACGTAGTCGAAGTGAACGGCGATCCCCGTATTTGGGGACAGGTTCACAACGGTCCCGGTGGTCGTTTGTGCACCTTCCGCAACGACCCGTGGCGGTCGATCGAGTCAGGACGGCCCGTCGGAGCCCGCCGCCCGGAGCCCCGGACCGGTGCCCGGCCCCGCAGCACGGCACCCGCGGCGACGCGGCAGGGCCCCGGATCCTGCGAAACTGGACGGATGACCAGGGTCATCGCGGGGAGCGCGGGCGGACGGCGGCTGGCCGTCCCGGCCGGACGGGACACCAGGCCGACGAGCGACCGGGCGCGGGAGGGCCTGTTCTCCACCGTGCTGGCCCTGCTCGGCCCGCTGGACGGGCTGCGCGTCGCCGACCTGTACGCGGGGTCCGGCGCGGTGGGCCTGGAGGCGCTGTCGCGAGGCGCGGCGCACGCCCTGCTCGTCGAGTCGCACCCGCGGGCGCTGAAGGTGATCCGGCAGAACGCCGCGGCGCTCGGGCTGCCCGGGGCCGTCCCGATGGGGGAGAAGGTGGAGCGGCTCGCCCGCACCGCGCCGGACGAGCCGTACGACCTGGTCTTCGCCGACCCGCCCTACGCCCTCGCCGACGCCGCCGTCACCGGCCTGCTCGAAGACCTGCGCGACCACGGCTGGACGGCCCCGGACGCGCTGGTCGTCGTCGAGCGGTCCGTCCGGGGCCATAACCTGGTCTGGCCGGACGGGTACGAGGGGGAACGCGACCGGCGTTACGGCGAGGCCGTGTTCTGGTACGGCAGAGCGCTCGGCGGCTGAACGCCCCCTGAACGGCCGCCCAGAGTCACCTGGGAGTCGACGGCGATGACGGATCGGGCGTCATGCGCGGGGTAGGGGCCTGGGCATGAGACCGGGGATCGACCGCGCCTTGGCGGCCACGTGGGTCGTCGCGCTGGCGATGACGGTCGCGCTGCTCGCCAACATCACCTACGTTCAGGGCTTCCAGGCGCAGGACCTGCGGGACAGCAGCCTCAACGCGCGCCGCCTGCAGAACCGCAACAAGGTCGAGCGCGGCCCCATCGTCGCCGACGGGCAGCGGCTGGCCTGGTCGGAGCTCACCTCGGACGGCAAGACGTACCAGCGGCACTACGCCGACAGCAAGGTCTTCTCGCCCATCACGGGATACTTCTCGCCCTTCACCGAGACCGGGCTCGAAGGCGCGGAGAACCACTTCCTGGACGGCAGCGACTCGCGGCTCGCCACCACGAACCTCGTCGACAAGATCATCGGCAAGCACATCCCCGGCGGCACCGTCGAGGCCACGATCAACGTCAAGGCGCAGCGCGCCGCCTACCAGGCGCTCCAGGCCACCGGCGCGCGCCGTGCGGCGGCCGTCGCCATCGACGCCAAGACGGGCGCCGTCCTGGTGATGGCCTCCACGCCGTCCTACGACGCCAACGACGTGTCGGTCCTGAGCGGGGACAAGTCGCAGGCGGCCTTCAACAGGCTGAACTCCGAGCCGCTCAAGCCGCTGCTGAACAAGGCCACCGGCGAGGTGTACCCGCCCGGTTCGACGTTCAAGACGATCGTCGCCTCCAGCGCCCTGAGCGCGGGCAAGAGCGAGGACTCGCAGGTCCGCGCCGGGCGCAGCTACCAGGCGCCGGGCGGCGGGCAGCCGATCAACAACGACGCCGGCGACATCGGCGGCGAGTGCGACCAGAACCCGATCCCGCTCATCGACGCCTACGCCCAGTCCTGCAACACGACGTTCGCCTACATGGGCGCGCAGAACCCCGGCAACGCGGCGGTGCACGACCAGGCGGGCGAGTTCGGCTTCGGCTCCCGGATCAGGATCGCGGACGGGATGTCCGCGGCGCCCAGCGCGTTCCCGGAGACCGGCCAGCCGGTGCTCAGCGCGCTCGGCTCGATCGGCCAGGGCAGCACCGTCGCCACCCCGCTGCAGATGGCGCTGGTCGCCGCGGCGGTGCTGAACGACGGGAAGATCATGCAGCCGTACCTGGTGGACAAGCTGCGGGCCGCGGACGGGTCGGTCGTCCAGCGGGCGGACCAGAAGGTGATGGCGCGTCCGCTGACGTCCGACCAGGCGAGCCAGATGCGGGACCTCATGAAGGCCGTCGTGGCGAAGGGCACCGGCAAGCAGCTGCGGGGCACCTCGGTGGCCGGCGGCAAGACCGGCACCGCCGACGTGGAGAACGAGCCCTACAACGACCGGTGGTTCATCGGCTTCGGGCCCGCCAGCGACCCGAGGTACGCGGTCGCGGTCATGACGGAGAAGAAGGGCTACGGCATCGAGTCCGGCCCGATCGCCGCGAAGATCTTCGACGCGCTCGGCGGCTGACCGGCGGCGACCGGCGGCCGACCTGCGGCGGGCACCGAGCAGCCCGGGTGAAAGCGGGCCGAACCGGATTTGGTACGTTCGCGCCGCAGGTCAGAAACCGGGACCGAAGGGGTTCGCGCCGTGCGCCGTGTCGTCTGTCCGGGATCGTTCGACCCCGTTACCAACGGGCACCTCGACATCATCAGCCGCGCCTCCCGTCTCTACGACGAGGTGGTCGTGGCCGTCCTGATCAACAAGAACAAGAAGAGCCTGTTCACCGTCGACGAGCGCGCCGACATGATCACGGCCGTGGTCAAGGAGTACGGCAACGTCAAGGTGGACAAGTTCTACGGGCTGACCGTGGACTACTGCAAGGAGCAGGACATCCCGGTGATCGTCCGCGGGCTGCGGGCGGTCAGCGACTACGAGTACGAGCTGCAGATGGCCCAGATGAACCACCGCATCGCGGGCGTGGAGACGCTGTTCATGGCCACCAACCCCGAGTACGCCTTCCTGTCCTCCAGCCTGATGAAGGAGGTCGTGAAGTTCGGCGGCGACATCTCCGGCCTCGTCCCCGACCTCGTGCACGACCGCCTCGTGGAACGGCTGCAGCAGCAGACCTGACCGGCGCCCCGAGCGGAGTCGCCCGCCGCGGCGCCGGCCCGGGCGGCGCTGGTGGGAGGGGCGCGAGTTGGGGCATCGGCCGGTGTTCGGTACCCTGGGACATCGGCCATTACGGCGGCCGCAGTTCGCCATGCCTCACGAAAGCAGGACTCCGCTGACTCGCCTCGATCCCAACGCCCCGCTCGTGCTCGACACCCGAGCTCTCAGCAGGCAACCCGGGTCGTCGCGGGAGATGCGCCTGTCCGTGCCGGCTCCGGAGAACTTCGGCGTCGAGATGGTGGGCGTCCCCGAGGGCGCCGCGATCGAGCTGGACCTCCGGCTCGAGGCGGTGCTGGAGGGGGTGCTCGTCACGGGCACGGCGACGGTCCCCCTGGAGGGGGAGTGCGCCCGCTGCCTGGACCCGATCGCCTCGACCTTCGAGGCGGACTTCCAGGAGCTCTTCGTCTATCCTGACACCCGCTCCGGCGGGAACGCCGACGACGACGAGCTCCGACTCGAGGACGATCTGATCGACCTCGAACCGGTGCTCCGGGACGCGGTGCTGCTCGCGCTGCCGCTCTCGCCGCTGTGCCGGGACGACTGTCCCGGCCTGTGCGCGGAGTGCGGCGCACGGCTGGCGGACGACCCGGACCACCACCATGACGTCGCCGACCCGCGCTGGGCGGCGCTGCAGGACCTCGCCGGCGAACTGTCGCCGGAGCCTCCCGAGGGGGGACGCGGGGACTCCGGTCCCCGTGGATCAGTCGACCAACAAGGAAAGCAGGAGGGCTGACGTGGCCGTCCCGAAGCGGAAGAAGTCGCGCAGCAACACGCGGCACCGGCGCTCGCAGTGGAAGGCCACCGCGCCGACCCTCGTCGAGTGCCCGACGTGCCGTGACAAGAAGCTGCCCCACACCGCGTGCGCGACGTGCGGCACCTACGACCGGCGGCAGGTCATCGCCCCGTCGGCCTGAGCCTTTTCGCATCCCCGGGGGGCGGATCCGCCCGTGCGCGCCGAACGGCGCGGGCGGGCGGCCGCCCCTCGCGGACGCGCGGCAACCCCGACCACCCCGGCGCGTGACGTCGGCGTGGTGAGCGGCGCGGACCCTGCGCCCGGAGCCGTGGTGCACGCCGGGATCATCCGAACCGGCGCGCACCTCGTCTTCGCGGACGGCGTCCTTCCGGGGCGACCCGGACGCGTCGTGCTTGCTCGCCGTCGCGGCCTCCCCGGCCGCCGCGCCACAGCGGCGACCGCGCCCTGCGCGGTGCCCGGCCTCCAAGGAGGGCCTGTGAGCAAGAAGTCGTCCGAACCCGCTCCCGACCGCGCGGAACTGAGCGCCGCCCTCGGCGTCGAGGTCACCGCCGACCTGCTCGAGCGGGCGCTGACGCACCGCTCGTACGCCTACGAGAACGGCGGCCTGCCCACCAACGAGCGGCTGGAGTTCCTCGGGGACTCGGTGCTCGGCCTGGTCGTCACCGACACCCTGTTCCGGGGCCACCCGGACCTGCCCGAGGGGCAGCTGGCCAAGCTGCGCGCCGCGGTGGTGAACATGCGGGCGCTGGCGGGCGTCGCGCGCGCCCTCGGCGTCGGCGCGCACATCCGGCTCGGCCGGGGCGAGGAGGGCACCGGAGGCCGCGACAAGGCCTCGATCCTCGCCGACACCCTGGAGGCGCTGATCGGCGCCGTCTACCTGGACCGCGGGCTGGACGAGGCGTCCGCGCTCGTGCACCGGCTCTTCGACGCGCTGATCGCCCGCTCGGCGGGCCTCGGCGCCGGCCTCGACTGGAAGACCTCGCTGCAGGAGCTGACCGCGGTCGAGGAGCTGGGCGTCCCCGAGTACCACGTCGCCGAGAGCGGCCCCGACCACCAGAAGACGTTCCGGGCGTCGGTGCGGGTCGGCGGGGCGACCTACGGGTCCGGTGAGGGCCGCAGCAAGAAGGAGGCCGAGCAGCACGCCGCCGAGGCCGCCTGGAACGCGATCCGCGAGATCGTCGTCCAGCGGGAGGCGGCCGAGCAGGCCGGGCGAACGGGGCAGGCGGGGCAGGCGGGCGCCGTCGCGGAGCCGGAGAACCGGCCGCAGCCCCAGCCGCAGGCAGGGCCGAAGGGATCGCGCTCGGCCGGGCTCGCCGGTGCCTGAGCTCCCCGAGGTCGAGGTCGTCCGGCGCGGGCTGGAGCGGTGGACGGCAGGCCGGACGATCGCGTCGGCCGAGGTGCTGCATCCGCGGTCGGTCCGCCGCCATGAGGCCGGCCCTGCCGACTTCGCCGGGCGGCTCGCCGCCCGGACCGTGCTCGCCCCGCGCCGCCGCGGCAAGTACATGTGGCTGCCGCTGCGCGCCGAGGCGGAGGGCGACCCGGGCGAGGCGCTGCTCGCGCACCTCGGGATGAGCGGGCAGCTGCTCGTCGGCGAGCCGGACCGGGAGCGCGAGAAGCACCTGCGGGTCCGGATGGTGTTCGACGACGGCGGCCACGACCTGCGCTTCGTCGACCAGCGGACGTTCGGTCACCTGATGGTGACCGACCTCGTGCCGGACGCGTTCGACGCCGCCGCGCTCGTCCCCGAGCCGATCGCGCACATCGCCGCCGACCCGCTGGAGGACGCGTTCGACGCGGAGGCGTTCTACCGCGCGCTGCGCCGCCGCAAGACGGGCATCAAGCGGGCGCTGCTCGACCAGTCCCTCATCAGCGGGGTCGGCAACATCTACGCCGACGAGGCGCTGTGGCGGGCGAGGCTGCACTGGGCGCGGCCGACCGAGACGATGACCCGCGCGGAGGCCGCGCGCGTGCTGGAGGCCGCCAGGGAGGTCATGGGCGCCGCCCTGGCCGTCGGCGGCACCTCGTTCGACAGCCTCTACGTCAACGTCAACGGCGAGAGCGGCTACTTCGAGCGGTCTCTGGAGGCGTACGGGCGCCGCGGCGAGCCGTGCGGCCGCTGCGGGACGCCGATCCGCCGCGACGAGTTCATGAACCGCTCGTCCTACAGTTGCCCGGTGTGCCAGCCCAAGCCCCGCCGAGCGCGGTATTAGGCTTCCCAGGTTCGGGAAAGAGGGGGCCGGGAAGGGCGCGATGGGGGACGTGGAGCAGGAGACGGTGCGGCTGACCGCGTGGGTGCGGGGCCGGGTGCAGGGCGTGGGCTTCCGCTGGTGGGTGCGGGCGCGCGCGCTGGAGCTGGGCCTGGTCGGCAGCGCGACGAACCTGAGCGACGGCCGCGTGGAGGTCGTGGCGGAGGGGACCCGCGAGGACTGCGAGCGGCTGCTGGAGCTGCTGGAGGCCGATCCGCTCGACGGCCCGCCGCAGGTCGCGGGCCCGCCGGACCGGCCGGGGAAGGTGACCGGCGTGACGCGGCGGTGGAGCGAGCCGCGCGGCGAGGCCGCCGGTTTCCTGGAACGGTGACCGGGTAGGGGGTTCCGGTTTTTACCTGCTAAACTAGTAGAGGAAGGTTGTTACCGGCCTGTGATGTGCGTCTTGACCAGGACACCGGCCGGTGCGACTCTAGACGATACGCGCACCGACTTCAGATGCTTCTCGTGCGCGATCCCTGCTGGTTACTCAGCGTGGAGGACCCTTAGTCATGGCGAAGGCTCTACTCGGCCACGTCGGCGGTCCCGACCCCCGGATGGTCGCGGAGATGCGGCGCCTGCAGCAGCGCGTACGGGACCTGGAAGCCGAGCTCGTACGGCTCCAGGCGGAGAACGACGCGCTTGCGACGGCGACCGACGACGACGTGATGTCGCTCGCGGTGAAGGATCGTGAGCCGGCGCTGACCTGATCGGCGCCTTTTTCTCGAAGTGGACAGGGGACGCCGTCATCAGGCGTCCCTTCTGTTTTGCCCATGCCACCCGGTGACGGGCGTCACGGCGTGCCGCCGGGCGGTCGGACTCCGGTCAAACCTTCGTAGGGTTTTGGTCTGACCGAGTTCGGGGCCTTTGCGGCCATTCGCCGTATTAACGGGTCTACGTCCGGCGTTCCGGGCCGTGCCCCGAATCCGCCTCCCATCCGTGCGGGTGCCGTGCTCGCACCGCCCGCGGCCGGTATCGTTCGTTCGGATTCCCGGAGCCGGCAGCGCAGGAGGAGGACGGCGGGCGCGTGTACCTGAAGACCCTGACGCTGCGCGGCTTCAAGTCCTTCGCGTCCTCCACGACGCTGAAGTTCGAGCCGGGCATCACCGCCGTCGTCGGCCCCAACGGGTCGGGCAAGTCCAACGTGGTGGACGCGCTGGCCTGGGTGATGGGCGAGCAGGGCGCCAAGTCGCTGCGCGGCGGCAAGATGGAGGACGTCATCTTCGCCGGCACGGCGAACCGGGCGCCGCTCGGCCGCGCCGAGGTCGTGCTGACGATCGACAACGCCGACGGGGCGCTGCCGATCGACTACACCGAGGTCACCATCAGCCGGCTGATGTTCCGGTCCGGGTCCAGCGAGTACGCCATCAACGGCGACTCGTGCCGGCTGCTGGACATCCAGGAGCTGCTGTCGGACTCCGGCATCGGCCGCGAGATGCACGTCATCATCGGGCAGGGGCAGCTCGACCGCGTCCTGCACTCCGGCCCGGAGGGCCGCCGCGCGGTGATCGAGGAGGCCGCCGGCGTCCTCAAGCACCGCAAGCGCAAGGAGAAGGCGCTGCGGAAGCTGGACGCGATGCAGGCGAACCTCACCCGCGTCCAGGACCTCACCACCGAGCTGCGCCGCCAGCTCAAGCCGCTCGGCAAGCAGGCCGAGATCGCCCGCCGCGCCGCCGTCATCCAGGCCGACCTGCGCGACGCCCGGCTGCGGCTGCTCGCCGACGACCTGGTCACGCTGCGCACCAAGCTGGAGCAGGAGGCCGCCGACGAGGCGGCGATCCGGGAGCGCCGCACCGAGACCGAGCGCGCCCTCGCCGAGGCGCAGGAGCGCGAGGCGGTCCTGGAGGCCGAGGAGGCCGAGCAGGCGCCCAAGCTCGCGCAGGTGCAGGACACCTGGTTCCGGCTGTCGGCGCTGAAGGAGCGGCTGCGCGGCGTCGCCGACCTCGCCGCCGAGCGGAACCGCAACGCCTCCGAAGCCCGCGAGGAGGAGCGCCGCGGGCGCGACCCCGAGGACATGGAGCGCGAGGCCGCCGAGATCCGCGAGCAGGAGGAGATGCTCCGCGCCGCGCTCGACGAGGCGCAGGACGGGCTGGCCGACGCGGTCGAGCAGCGCACCGGGGCCGAGGAGGCGCTCGCCGCCGAGGAGCGCCGGCTGCAGGCCGCCGCCCGCGCCGCCGCCGACCGCCGCGAGGAGCTGGCGCGGCTGCGCGGCCGCGTCGAGGCGCTGCGCAGCAAGGCGCAGGCGGGCCGCTCGGAGATCGGCCGGCTCGCGGACGCCCGGGCCGAGGCCGAGCAGCGCGCCGAGACCGCGCAGGCCGAGTTCGAGGCGTTCGAGGCCGAGGTCGTCGAGGACCCGGCGCTCGCCGCCGAGCACGAGATGGCGCAGGAGGCGCTCGCCACCGCGAAGGACGCCGCCGAGGCCGCCCGCGCCGCCGTCGACGAGCCGCGCCGCGCGCTGAAGGAGGCGCGCTCCGCCGTCGCCGCCGCGCGGACCGCCGACCAGGCCGCGCAGAAGAAGGTCACCGCGCTGCAGGCGCGGATCGAGGCGCTGAACCTGACCCTCGCCAGCGCCGCCGACGGCGGCGAGGCGCTGCTCGCGGCCGGCGCCGACGGGTCGGTCGACGGCGTGCTCGGCACGGTCGCCTCGCTGCTGACCGTCCGCCCGGGCTACGAGACGGCGGTGGCCGCCGCGCTGGGCGACGCCGCGCAGGCCATCGCGGTCGGTTCGCTCGACACCGCCGAGGCGGCGCTGACGCTGCTGCGGTCCCGCGACGCGGGCCGCGCCGGCCTGCTCGTCGGCGGGGGAGACCCCGACCGGTCCGAACGCGTGCCCGGCGTCGACTACGCGGCCGACGCGGTGACCGTGCCCGGCGCGGTGCGTCCCGCGCTGGAGCACCTGCTGCGCGGCGTCGCCGTCGTCGACGACGTCCCCGCCGCCGCCGCGCTCGTCCGCCGCGAGCCCGCGCTGCGCGCCGTCACCCGCGACGGCGACCTCGTCGGCGCGCACTGGGCGCAGGGCGGCGCCGCCGGAGGCGGGCAGAGCCTGCTGCAGATGCGCGCCACCCTCGACCAGGCCACCGAGGACCTCGCCGCGGCCGAGACCGCCGCCGCGGCCGCCGCGGAGGGGCTCACCGCGTCGGCGGAGGCCGAGCAGTCCGCGCAGGCGGCGCTGGACGCGGCGCAGGCCGCCGCGAACCAGGCCCAGACCGGGGTGAACCAGGCGCAGTCCGACCTCGACCGGGTCCGCGCGCGGCTTCGCGAGTTCGACGCGCAGGCCGCGCAGGAGGCCAAGCGCGCCGCCCGGCTGGAGGCCGACGTCCGCGCCGCGCGCGGCGAGGCCGAACGGCTCACCAAGGCCCTCGACGCGGCGAACGAGTCGCTGGAGCGCGACACCGAGGCCGCCGAGGAGCTGGCGCTGCGGCTCGCCGAGTCGGAGGAGGCCGCCGAGGTCGCCGACGAGGCCGGGCACGACACCGACGCCCGCGACGAGCTCGCCGAGCGCTGCCGGGTGCTGCGCTCGTCGGAGATGGAGGCGCGGCTGGCCGTCCGCACCGCCGAGGAGCGCGTCCAGGCCATCACCGGCCGCGCCGACGCGCTGGAGCGCGGCGCCCGCCGCGAGCGCGAGGAGCGCGCCCGCGCCGCCGAGCGCCGCGCCCGCCGCGAGCTCCAGGCGAGGACCGCCAAGGCCGTCCTCAAGGGCGCGCGCACCGCGCTGGACCGGATCGAGCTGTCGCTGGCCGCCGCCGTCCGCCGGCGGGAGGCCGCCGAGCAGGCCAAGGCGGCTCGCGAGGCCGAGCTGAAGGTCGTCCGTACCCAGGTCCGGGAGCTGTCGGGCACGCTGGAGCGGCTCGTCAACGTCGTGCACGGCAACGAGGTCGCGCGCGCCGAGCAGCGGCTCCGCCTCGAACAGCTGGAGCAGCGCGCGCTGGAGGAGTTCGGCCTGGAGACCGAGTCCCTCGTCAACGAGTACGGTCCCGACCAGCCCGTCCCGCCCGACCCCGACCAGGGCGAGGACGCGCGGCCCGCCCCGTACGTGCGGGCCGTCCAGGAGAAGCGCGCCAAGGCCGCCGAGCGCCAGCTCAACCAGCTCGGCAAGGTCAACCCGCTCGCGCTGGAGGAGTTCGCGGCGCTGGAGGAGCGGCACGCGTTCCTCACCTCGCAGCTCGACGACCTGAAGAAGACGCAGCGGGAGCTGCTCGCCCTGGTCAAGGAGGTCGACGACCGGGTGCAGCAGGTGTTCGCCGCCGCCTACGACGACACGGCCCGCGAGTTCGAGCGGATCTTCGCGCGGCTGTTCCCCGGCGGCGAGGGCAGCCTGTCGCTCACCGAGCCGGAGGACATGCTCGCCACCGGCGTCGAGGTCGCGGCGCGCCCGCCCGGCAAGAAGGTGAAGCGGCTGTCGCTGCTGTCGGGCGGCGAGCGGTCGCTGGTGGCGATCGCGTTCCTGGTCGCGGTGTTCAAGGCCCGGCCGTCGCCGTTCTACGTGCTCGACGAGGTCGAGGCCGCGCTGGACGACACCAACACCCAGCGGCTGATCACCGTGTTCGAGGAGCTGCGCGAGTCGTCCCAGCTCATCGTGATCACCCACCAGAAGCGCACCATGGAGGGCGCCGACGCCCTCTACGGCGTCAGCATGCGCGGCGACGGCGTCACCCAGGTCGTGAGCCAGCGCCTCCGCGAGCAGGAACCCGCCTGACCCGTCATTCGCCCGCGAAATTGGACCATTCCAATTGGTCTATCGGTGTAGACCGCCGTCTCGTCGCGTGGACGTTCCGGATGTTCACCCGAAATATTTCGCGTCCGAATAGCGCATTGCCGTCGCTGCATTTTCCCCGGTGACGGGTGAATGGTGCCGGCAGTGTGCACCGACCGTGATCCCGCGGCGACGCTGACGGGCTTGTGCCCGCCCGGTGGTTCCACTAGTCATGTGCCCCGTGGTTCTCCGGCTCCCCTCCCGGACACCCCGCCCGGGCTCGGCGAACCGCTGGAGAGGACACCCGTGGACCCGCAGAGACTCAAGGACAATTTCGCGCAGGTGGGAGCGAACGGCATTGTCGTCGCCGAATATTTCTACGCCGATCTGTTCGCCCGGGAACCGCAGCTCAGAAGCATGTTCCCGGCCGCGATGAGCAAGCAGCACGAGGTGCTGCTCGGCGCGCTGTCGCACATCGTGTCGACGGTCGACGACACCGATACACTCGTCCCGTTCCTGCGGGATCTCGGCCGCCGGCACCACGGATTCGGGGTCGCCGCCGAGCACTACGCCCCCGTCGGCGCCAGCCTGCTGGCGACCCTCGCCCACTTCAGCGGCCCCGACTGGAACGAGGACCTGGAGCGCGACTGGGCCGCCGCCTACGGCCTGGTCGCCCAGGTCATGACGGAGGCCGCCGCCGAGCCCGTCGCCTGACCGCCGCGTGGACGCCCAGCGCCTGAAGGACAACTTCGCCGCCGTCGCCGGGCAGGGCGACGCCGTCGCCCTGTTCTTCTACTCCGACCTGTTCGTGCGCAACCCGCACCTGCGCGACATGTTCCCGATCGGGATGACCGGGCAGCGCGACAAGCTGCTGCGCGCGCTCGGCCAGATCGTCTCCAAGGTCGACGACCTGCCGTCGCTGGTGTCCTTCCTGCAGCAGCTCGGCCGCGACCACCGCCGGTTCGGCATCGTCGCCGAGCACTACCCGCACGTCGGGGCGAGCCTGCTCGCCACGCTCCGGCACTTCTCCGGCCCAGCCTGGAGCGCGGACGTCGAGAGCGACTGGAACGCCGCCTACAGCCTGGTCGCCAAGGTCATGCTGGAGGCCGCCGACGAGGACGCGCTCGCCAGCCCCGCCTGGTGGAACGGCCAGGTCGTCGCGGCGGAGCGGCGCCGCTTCGACATCGCCGTGCTGCGGATCCTGCCGGACCGCCCGCTGCCGTACACGCCGGGGCAGTCCGTCGCGCTGGAGGTGCCGTCGCGGCTGCGGCACTGGCGGTACTACTCGATGGCGAACGCGCCGCGCCCCGACCACACCGTCGACTTCCACGTCCGGCTGGTGGACGGCGGGCCGGTCAGCCCCGTCCTGGTCCGCGCCACCGGCCCCGGCGACCGGGTCCGGATGGGCGCGCCCGTCGGCACGCTCACGCTGGACGAGTCGTCCGGCCGGGACGTGCTGCTCGTCGCGGGCAGCACCGGGCTCGCGCCGCTCAAGGCGATCCTGGAGCAGATCGCCGGCCGTCCCGCGCCACCGCGCGTGCACCTGTTCTTCGGCGCCCGCGACCGCGACGGCCTGTACGACCTGGAGGACCTGAGCAAGCGCGCCGCCGTGCTGCCGTGGCTGACCGTCGTCCCCGCCGTGTCGGACGAGCCCGCGCCCGACGAGTCCGGCGGGCACGGCTTCTCCGCGCTGCTGGGGTCCGGCGGCGGCCGCGGACCCGGCCCGGAGGGCATCGAGCACGGCGACCTGCCCGACGTGGTGGCCCGGCGCGGCCCCTGGCCCGGCCACGACGCCTACGTGTGCGGGCCGGCGGCGATGACGGAGAGCGCCGTCGACCGGCTCATCGCGGCGGGCGTCGCGCGCGACCGCATCCGCCTGGAAACCTTCGCCGACGCACAGAGGTGACCGCAGTGAACTCCCCGAACCTCCCCGTCGTGTCCGACGGCACCCGGCTGACCCCCGGCGAACTGCAGTCGGTGGTGTTCGCGCGGGCCGCCCTCGGCCGCCGCGGCTACGACGAGGACCAGGTCCGCGGCTTCCTGCAGTACGTCGAGCGGGAACTCGTCCAGATCCTCAACCAGAAGGCCGCGCTGGGCGAGGAGGTGAACCGGCTGCGCGCTCAGGCGGGCCGCGGCGCGGGCGGCGTCATGGCCCCGGAGGACGCGCACTTCCAGGCTGTCCGGATCCTCTCGCAGGCCCAGCAGACCGCCGACCTGTACGTCGCGGACGCCGAGCGCTACACCCGCGAGCTGGCGCACGAGGCCCGGCTGCACCGCGAGGCGATCCTGTCCGACGCGAAGGGCCGCGCCGAGCAGATGCTGGAGGACGCGCACCGCAAGGCCGCCGAGGTCGCCGACGCCGCGGTCCGGTCCGTGCCGCCGCCCGCCGCGACGGCGCCGCCCGGACCGGCCGCCCCGGCCGACGAAGGGCGGCGGCACGAGCTGGAGCGAGAGATCGCCTACCTGCGCACCTACAGCGAGGTCTACCGCACCCATCTGCGCTCCTACCTGGAGGCCCTGCTGCGCAACGTCGACGAGTGGGAGAGCTCCGAACGGGCATCGGTACCGGGGGAGACCCCGGGGCCGCCGCTCCGGGGCTGATCGGCACGCCCGCCGGGGGCGTGCCGTTCAGGTGCGGGGCGGGCGCGTGATCGGCGGTGGTTAGGTCCAGCGCCGCCGGTCTGGAAAACTGGGGACGCTATGGAATATGTGATCGTCATCGTCGCGCTGTGCGCGGTCGCGCTGATCGTCGGCGGGGTCACGCTGCTGCGCCGCCCGGTCCGCCGCCGCCGTCCGCCGGTCCCGCCCGCCGAGCGGCCGCCCGCCGAGCAGCACGGCGCGACCGCCGTCGACGAGGCGGAGGCCGCGGCCCCCACCATCGAGCGGGCGCCGCCCACCGAGGCCCCGGCCCCGCCGCCCACCGTCGAGATCGAGCGGCCGCCCCCCGGCGCGGGACGGCTCGTCCGGCTCCGGGCCCGGCTCGCGCGCTCCCAGAACACGTTCGGCAGGACCCTGCTCGGGCTGCTGTCGCGCGACACCCTCGACGACGACGCCTGGGAGGAGATCGAGGACACCCTCATCACCGCCGACATGGGCGCCGCCGTCGCCCGCCAGGTCACCGACGACCTGCGGACCCGGGTGCAGGTGCTCGGCACCCGCAGCCCGGAGGAGGTCCGCGCGCTGCTGAAGGAGGAGCTGGTCAAGCAGATCGGCGCCGACCTGGACCGCTCGCTGCGCACCGAGTCGCACGGCGACCGGCCCGCGGTGCTGATGGTCGTCGGCGTCAACGGCACCGGCAAGACCACCACCTGCGGCAAGCTCGGCCGCGTCCTGGTCGGTGACGGGAACACCGTGCTGCTCGGCGCCGCCGACACCTTCCGCGCCGCCGCCGCCGACCAGCTGGAGACGTGGGGCTCGCGGGTCGGCGCGCAGGTCGTCCGCAAGGACGAGGGCGCCGACCCCGCCAGCGTCGCCTTCGACGCGGTCAAGCAGGGCATCGACACCCGGGTCGACGTGGTGATCATCGACACCGCGGGCCGGCTGCACACCAAGACCGGGCTGATGGACGAGCTCGGCAAGGTCAAGCGGGTCGTGGAGAAGCAGGCCGAGGTGGACGAGGTGCTGCTCGTCCTGGACGCCACGACCGGGCAGAACGGCATGCAGCAGGCCCGCGTGTTCGCGGAGGTCGTCAACATCACCGGCGTGGTGCTGACCAAGCTGGACGGCACCGCCAAGGGCGGCATCGTGGTCCAGGTGCAGCGCGAGCTGGGCGTCCCGGTGAAGCTGGTCGGGCTGGGCGAGGGCCCGGACGACCTCGCCCCGTTCGAGCCGGAGGCGTTCGTGGACGCGATCCTCGGCGACTGAACGGCACCGCCGCACGGCGCCCCGTGACCCCTTCCGGTCGCGGGGCGCCGTTCTTTTCGGGCGCCGTTTCACCTGGACCGGAGCATGACCCGGGGAAAAGAAAACGGTTGCCGACGGGCGGGTAAGGCGGTGAGGGTTCCGAAACAGCCGTGAAACACGCCGCGGCGGGGTTTCACACTCCGGAAACACGGGCGGCTCGCCCGTGAAACGGCCGCCCAGGAATCTCGGGGCATCCACGTTTCCGGTCGAGGAGGGGCACTCTCCGAGATGAAGATCGATACAGGCGCGACCGCCTGGATGCTGGCGGCAGCGGCGCTGGTGCTGCTCATGACACCCGGGCTCGCCTTCTTCTACGGCGGCATGACGCGGGCGAAGAGCGTCCTCAACATGATGATGATGTCGTTCGGCGCCATCATCAGCGTCACCATCCTCTGGGTCCTCTTCGGGCACTCCATCGCCTTCACCGACAACGGTAGTTCGTTCGTCAACAAGTTCATCGGCGGATTCGACGCCGTCGGGCTGAAGGGCGTCGCGACCCAGGTCTCCGAAGGGCTGCTGAAGGACCAGAGCGACAACATTCCGACCATGGTCTTCTCGATGTTCCAGCTGACGTTCGCGATCATCACGGTCGCGCTCATCAGCGGCGCCATCGCGGACCGTGCCAAGTTCGGCGCCTGGATGACGTTCACCGTCGCCTGGGCGACGCTGGTGTACTTCCCCGTCGCGCACTGGGTGTGGGGCACCGGCTGGCTGAACAAGCTCGGCATCGAGGACTTCGCGGGCGGCACCGTCGTGCACGTCAACGCCGGGGCGGCGGGCCTCGCGCTGGCGTTCGTCCTCGGCAAGCGCCGGGGCTGGCCGAAGGAGCCGATGCGGCCGCACAACCTGCCGTTCGTGCTGCTCGGCGTCGGCCTGCTGTGGTTCGGCTGGTTCGGCTTCAACGCCGGGTCGGAGCTCGCCGTCGACGGCACCACCGGCCTCGCGTTCATGAACACCCAGATCGCCACCGCCGTCGCCGCGGGCGCCTGGGCCCTGGTCGAGAAGCTGCGCGACGGCCACGCCACCACCCTCGGCGTCGCGTCCGGCGCCGTCGCCGGCCTCGTCGCGATCACACCGGCGTGCGGGTTCGTCGACCCCTGGGCGGCGATCGTCCTCGGCGCCATCGCGGGCGTCGTCTGCGCCTACGCGATCGGCCTGAAGTACAAGCTCGGCTACGACGACTCCCTCGACGTCGTCGGCGTCCACCTCGTCGGCGGCGCGATCGGCGCGCTGTCGCTCGGCTTCCTGGCCGCCTACCCGTTCCTGCCGGGCCAGCACAAGGGCCTGTTCTACGGCGGCGGCGCGCACCAGCTGGGCCTGCAGGCGCTCGGCCCCGTCGTGATCGGCCTGTACTCGTTCGTCATGGCCTGGGTCATCGGAAAGATCATCGACATGACGATCGGGTTCCGGATCTCCGCCGACGACGAGGCCGCCGGGATCGACGTCACCGCGCACGCGGAGACGGCGTACGATCTCGCTCCCGCGGGAGGAGGCGCCTCCCGCGCCGCCGTTACCGGCACCGCGGCACCGCGCGCGGTGTCGCCCGACAAGAAGGTGGAGGCCGACGCGTGAAGCTGATCACCGCCGTCATCAAGCCGTTCAAGCTGGACGAGGTCAAGGCGGCGCTGGAGACCTTCGGGGTCAAGGGGATGACCGTCAGCGAGGCCAGCGGCTACGGCCGCCAGAAGGGCCACACCGAGGTCTACCGCGGCGCCGAGTACAAGGTCGACCTCGTGCCCAAGCTGCGCGTCGAGGTGCTCGTGGACGACGAGGACGCCGAAGACATCATCGACGTCATCGTCAAGTCGGCGCGCACCGACAAGATCGGCGACGGCAAGGTCTGGGCGGTCCCCGTGGACACCGTGGTCCGCGTGCGGACCGGCGAGACCGGCTCGGAAGCCCTGTAGGAGCGGTGTGACCCTCGTCCATCCTCCGGCCGGAGACCGGGCTCCCGAGGCCGCCCGCGCCGCCCTCGCGGCGGCGCGGGCCGCCCGCGCCGGCGACCTGGACCGCCGCCTCGCGGCCCTGCTCGCCGCCGCCCTCGACGTCCCCGGCCGGTCGGCGCCCCCCGCCACCCCGCCCTCCGGCACCGTGCCCTCCGACGCCGCGCCCTCCGACGCCGCCCTCTCACGTGCCGCGTCCTCTGGCGCCGCGTCCTCTGGTGCGGCCTCCTCCGGTGCGGCGCCGTTCGCCGTCCGGGCCTCGGCCGCCGCGCCCGGCACGCCGCCCGCCGATGCCCTGCCCTCCGGCGTCGCGCTCGCGGCCGTCGGCAGCCACGGGCGCCGCGAGCTGACCCCCGGCGGGGACCTCGACCTGGTGCTGCTGCACCGCGGGCGCCCCGACATCGCCGAGATCGCCGACCGCCTCTGGTACCCGATCTGGGACTCCGGCCTGCGCCTCGACCACTCCGTCCGCACCGTCGCGGAGGCCAGGACCGTCGCGCGCGCCGACCTGAAGGCGGCGCTCGGGCTGCTGTCGGTCCGCCGCGTCGCCGGCGACCACACCCTCGTGGACGAGCTGCGCGCCGCCGTCCTCGCCGACTGGCGCGCCGACGCCCGCGTCCGGCTCCCGGAACTGGCCGAGCTGTGCCGGGAGCGCTGGGAGAAGCAGGGCGAACTGGCGTTCCTCCTCGAACCCGACCTCAAGGAGGCCCACGGCGGCCTGCGCGACGTCCACGTCATGCGCGCCGTCGCCGCGTCCTGGATCGCCTCCGCGCCCGACGGGCGGGTCATGGCCGCGCACGACCTCCTCCTCGACATCCGGCACGCCCTGCACGAGTCCACCGGGCGCTCCACGGACCGGCTCGTCCTCCAGGAGCAGGAGGCCGTCGCCCGCGCCGTCGGCCTGCCGGACGCCAACATCCTGCTCAGCGCGATCGCCGAGGCCGCCCGCACGGTCACCTACGCCGCCGACCACCTGTGGCGCCGCGTCGCGCGCAGCACCGGGCCGCGCCGCGCGCCCGTCGAGCGCCGGCCGGTGGGGGACGGCGCCGTCGAGCACGACGGCGAGGTCGTCCTGGCCCGCAACGCCGACCTGAGCGACCCCGCGCTGGTCCTGCGCGTCGCGGCCGCCGCCGCCCAGGCGGGCCTCCCGCTCGCCCCCGCGACCGTCGCGCGCCTCGCCGCCGACGCCGCCCTCCCGGACGCCCCGTGGCCCCCGGAGGCCCGCGGCGCGCTGGTCTCGCTGCTCGGCGCCGGACCCGCCGCCATCGGCGTCTGGGAGGCCCTCGACCAGGCCGGCCTGATCGTCCGGCTGCTGCCCGACTGGGAACGCGTCCGCAACCGCCCGCAGCGCAACCCCGTGCACCGCTTCACCGTCGACCGGCACCTCGTCGAGACCGCCGCCGGCGCCGCCGCCCTCACCCGCGAGGTCGCCCGCCCCGACCTGCTGCTGGTCGGCGCGCTGCTGCACGACATCGGCAAGGGCTGGCCCGGCGACCACTCCACGAGCGGCGCCGTCGTCGCCCACGACCTCGGCGCGGCGCTCGGCTTCCCCGACGGCGACGTCCGGGTCCTGGAGACGGTCGTCCGGCACCACCTCCTGCTGCCCGAGACCGCCACCCGCCGCGACCTCGACGACCCCGTCACCGTCGGCACCGTCACCGCCGCCGTCTCCGCCGTCCCCGGCCGCGAACGCGAGATCCTCGAACTCCTCGCCGCCCTCGCCGTCGCCGACGGCACCGCCACCGGCCCCGCCGCGTGGGGCGCCTGGAAGGCCAGGCTCGTCGCCGAGCTCGCCCGCCGCGCCGCCGCCGCCCTGTCCGGCGGCACCCCGCCGCCCCCGCCCGTCCTCGGACCCGACCGGCTCGCCCTCGCCCGCCACGACGGCGCCGCCGTCCGCGTCATCGGCTCCCGCATCACCATCGCCGCGCCCGACCGGCCCGGGCTGCTCTGGCGCGCCGCCGGCGTCCTCGCCCTGCACCGCCTCGCCGTCCGCACCGCGCACACCGTCTCGTCCCCGGCCACCGGCGCCCGAACCGCCGTCCTCGACTTCACCGCCGTCCCCGAGTACGGCGCCCCGCCCGACCCCGCCGCGCTCGAAGCCGACCTGCGCCGCATGCTCGCCGACCGGCTCGACGTCGCCGACCGGCTCGACCGCCGCGCCCGCTCCGTCCGGATCCGGCCCGGCGCCGCCGTCCCGCCCCCGCGCGTCATGATCGTGGAGGACGCCTCCGACACCGCCACCGTCGTCGAGGTCCGCGCGCACGACCGGCCCGGCCTGCTGTGGCGGATCGGCCAGGCCCTCGGCGCCTGCGGCCTGCACATCCGCGCCGCCCAGGTCGACACGCTGGGAGCCGAGGCCGTGGACGTCTTCTACGTCGTGGACGGGGACGGCGCCCCGATCACCGACACCGCCGCGCTCGCGGCGGTCCGCTCCCAGGTCCTGTCCGCGCTCGCCTGAGGGAGGCGGCGGTGCCGCCTCCTCCGCCGTCCGCAGTCCCGTATCCGGCGACCGGGCGGGGACCGGCCGGTGACCCTATACGCTGATAGGCGATCCCAGAAGCTTTCCAAGGACGGTCCAGACACGTGTTCGAGACGCTCTCCGACCGGTTGACGACGGTCTTCTCGTCGCTGCGCAGCAAGGGCCGGCTCTCCGAGGCCGACATCAACGCGACGGCCCGCGAGATCCGCATCGCGCTGCTCGAGGCAGACGTCGCGCTGCCCGTGGTCAAGGACTTCATCGCGCAGGTCAAGGAGCGGGCCCGCGGCGCGGAGGTCTCGCAGGCGCTGAACCCGGCGCAGCAGGTCGTCAAGATCGTCAACGAGGAGCTCATCAACATCCTCGGCGGCGAGACCCGCCGGATCCGGTTCGCCAAGACCCCGCCGACCGTGATCATGCTCGCCGGCCTGCAGGGCGCGGGCAAGACCACCCTCGCCGGCAAGCTGGCCCGGTGGCTGAAGGCCGAGGGCCACACCCCGATGCTCGTCGCCGCCGACCTGCAGCGCCCGAACGCCGTCCAGCAGCTCCAGGTCGTCGGCGAGCGCGCCGGCGTCGCGGTCTTCGCGCCCGAGCCGGGCAGCGGCGTCGGCGATCCCGTCGACGTCGCCCGCCGCTCCATCGACCAGGCCCGGCACGCCCAGCACGACATCGTCGTCATCGACACCGCCGGCCGCCTCGGCATCGACGCCGAGATGATGCAGCAGGCCATCGACATCCGCGACGCCGTCAAGCCCGACGACGTGCTGTTCGTCGTCGACGCCATGGTCGGCCAGGACGCCGTCAACACCGCCCAGGCGTTCATGGACGGCGTCGGCTTCGACGGGGTCGTGCTCACCAAGCTCGACGGCGACGCCCGCGGCGGCGCCGCGCTGTCGGTCCGGCACATCACCGGCCGTCCGATCATGTTCGCCTCGACGGGCGAGAAGCTGGAGGACTTCAGCGTCTTCCACCCGGACCGGATGGCCGGCCGCATCCTCGACATGGGCGACATCCTCACCCTGATCGAGCAGGCCGAGCAGGCGTTCGACGCCGAGCAGGCCGAGCGGATGAGCAGCAAGTTCGCCTCGGGCGAGGACTTCACCCTCGAGGACTTCCTCGAGCAGATGATGATGATCCGCAAGCTCGGCCCGATCGGCAACCTGCTCGGGATGATGCCCGGCATGGGGCAGGTCCGCGACCAGATCAGCCAGATCGACGACAAGGACCTGGACCGGATCGCCGCGATCATCCGCTCCATGACCCCGCAGGAGCGCGCCCAGCCGAAGATCATCAACGGCTCCCGGCGGGCCCGCATCGCCAAGGGCTCCGGCGTCGGCGTCGGCGAGGTCAACAGCCTCGTCACCCGGTTCTTCGACGCGCAGAAGATGATGCGGCAGATGGCCGGCGGCATGGGCCTGCCCGGCATGCCCGGAGGCCGCCGCAAGGCGGCCAAGGCCGCGAAGGCCGCCAAGAACAAGAAGGGCAAGCAGCGCAGCGGCGACCCGCGCAAGCGCGCCGGCGGCAAGCAGCCCCAGGAGCAGCAGCCCGCGGCCGGCGGCGCGCCGAAGGGACTGCCGCCCGGCCTCGGCGGCCCCGGCGGCCCCGGCGGCGGCCTGCCCCCGGGCCTCGGCGGCCAGCTGCCCCCCGGCTTCCAGATGCCCGACCTCGGCAAGCTCCAGAACCGCAAGAACAAGTGACCGCGCCCGGCGCACCGCCCTGACGGGACGGTGCGCCGGCCCGCGCACACCCCGCCGCCGCCCCCGAGCGCCCCTCCCGGCGTACATCTCGCCGTTGGTCCGCGGGCGCTCTCTCGGCGCACATCTGGCCGTCGGCCTGGGGGCGCTCTCCTGGCGTACATCTCGCCGCCGCCCCCGAGCGTCCCCTACGCATCCCTCGCTGCCGGGCCGCCAGCGTCCCTCCGCGCACACCTCGCCGCCGGGCCACGAGCGCCTTCCCGCGCACCCTTCGCCGTCGGCCTGCGAGCGCCCTCCCGCGCACCCCTCGGCGCCGGGCCATCGGAGCGCCCGAAGGGAAGCGCCGCCCAGCTCAGCGGGGCCTTCGGGGCGGCGTCGCGCGACAGGGCAACACGGCTTCCGCCGATTGCGCGTTCACGGCGACGATCTGGCAGAATGACAGGCTGGAAACCCGGACCCGCGAGGCGCCCTCTCTCGTCCTGCGCGGCCGGAGTCCATCGGGCGGCGGTGAGCCGGTGTTCCCCACCTGGCACGGGCCGCCCACCCTGTAATGAAGTCTGGAGTACACCACACCCGTGGCAGTCAAGATCAAGCTCAAGCGTCTGGGGAAGATCCGGAACCCGCAGTACCGGATCGTCGTCGCCGACGCCCGCACCAAGCGTGACGGGCGGGCCATCGAGGAGATCGGGCTCTACCAGCCCAAGCAGGAGCCGTCGCTCATCCAGATCGACTCCGAGCGCGCGCAGTACTGGCTCGGCGTCGGCGCGCAGCCGACCGAGCCCGTGCTCAACCTGCTGAAGATCACCGGCGACTGGCAGAAGTTCAAGGGCGAGCCCGGCGCCGAGGGCACCCTCAAGGTCGCCGAGCCCAAGGCCGACCGGAAGGCCGCCTTCGAGGCCGCCGTCAAGGAGTCGATGGGCGACGACGCCGCCGAGGCCACCGCCGCCCGCGGCAAGAAGAAGGCCGAGCCGAAGAAGTCCGAGGCGAAGGCCACCGAGACCGACGAAGCCAAGAGCGAGGGCTGACGTGCTCGAAGAAGCGCTCGAGCACCTGGTCCGCGGGATCGTGGAGAACCCGGACGACGTCCGGGTCCGCGCCCGCCGGATCAGGGGCGGCCGGGTCCTGGAGGTGCGCGTGCACCCCGAGGACCTCGGCAAGGTCATCGGCCGCAGCGGTCGTACCGCCAAGGCCCTGCGCACCGTCATCAGCGCCCTTTCCGGGGGCCGGTACGTGCGCGTGGACCTGCTCGACGTCAACGAGGTCCGCTGAGTGAGCCCCTGGCATCGCGCATGCCGGGGCACGCTCGCCCCGGTGGTGGCCGTCCCGGCCGCCGCCGGAAGCGGTTCGCCGGCGGGCCTCGCGCCCGCCGGCCCTCGTAGCCTCGCCCTCCGGGGGCGAGGCCGATGAGCGACCCGCTGGTCGTCGGGCGCATCGGCCGCCCGCACGGCGTCCGCGGCGAGGTCACCGTCGACGTCCGCACCGACGACCCGGAAGGCCGGTTCGCCGCCGGCACCCGGATCGAGACCGATCCCGCGTCCACCGGCCCCCTCACCGTTGAACGGGCCCGATGGCACTCGGGACGCCTGCTCCTGCGCTTCGCCGGAATCGACGACCGCGATGCCGCGGAGACCCTCCGCGGCACCTGGCTGGTCGTCGACTCCGGTGACATCCCCCCCTCCGCCGACCCCGACGAGTACCACGACCAGGAACTGATCGGGCTCGCCGTCGTCACCACCGCCGGCGCCGACGTCGGCGAGGTCGCCGGCATCCTGCACCACGGCCAGGACCTGCTGGTCGTGCGCGGCCCCGGCGGCGAGACCCTCGTCCCCTTCGTGGCCGCGCTCGTCCCCGAGGTCGACGTCGCCGGCGGCCGGCTCGTGATCGACCCGCCCCCCGGCCTGCTCGACGGATCATGAAACTCGACATCGTCACGATCTTCCCGGAGTACTTCGCGCCCCTGGAGATCTCCCTGCTCGGCAAGGCCCGCCGCACCGGGCTGCTCGACGTGCACGTGCACGACCTGCGCGACTGGACCCACGACCGCCACCGCACCGTGGACGACACCCCCTACGGCGGCGGCCCCGGCATGGTCATGAAGCCCGAACCCTGGGGCGAGGCCCTCGACGACCTCGCGCCGCCCGGCGCCGCCCCCCGCATGATCATCCCGACGCCCAGCGGCCGCCCGTTCACCCAGGCGCTCGCCGCCGAGTACGCCGCCGAGCCGTGGCTGCTGTTCGCCTGCGGCCGCTACGAGGGCATCGACTCCCGCGTCGCCGAAGACGCCCGCACCCGCATGCCGGTGGACGAGGTCAGCCTCGGCGACTTCGTCCTCGCCGGCGGCGAGGTCGCCGTCCTGGTCATGGTCGAGGCGGTCGGACGCCTCCTGCCCGGCGTCCTCGGCAACGCCGACTCCGTCGCCGACGACTCCTTCGCCCCCGGCGCGATGGAGTCGCTGCTCGAAGGCCCCGTCTACACCAAGCCGCCGGTCTGGCGGGACCGCGCCGTCCCCGACGTCCTGCTGTCCGGCCACCACGGCGCGATCGCCCGCTGGCGCCGCGACGAGGCGCTGCGCCGCACCGCCCGGCACCGCCCCGAACTGCTGCCCCGGCTCGCGTCCGGCGGCCTCGACGAGCATGATCGCCGGGTGCTGCGGGAGGCCGGTTTTCCGGTTGACGCCGAAGATATGGCAGACTAAAGCGTCCGTGCGCTCGTACGCGCGGTACGAAGACCACTCTCCGCGGCGCGACGCCCCCACCGATGTCCCATGGGGCCTCTCGACGCCCGCGTTCGACCAAGAGGAACCGCTGCGATGCACACCCTGATCCAGGAGATCGAGAAGGCCGCCATGCGCGCCGACGTCCCGGACTTCCGTCCGGGCGACACGCTGAAGGTGCACGTGCGCGTCACCGAAGGCAACCGGAGCCGTATCCAGGTCTTCCAGGGCGTGGTGATCCGGCGGCAGGGCGGCGGCGCCCGCGAGACCTTCACCGTGCGGAAGGTCAGCTACAGCGTCGGCGTCGAGCGGACGTTCCCGCTCAACAGCCCCTCGATCGACAAGATCGAGGTCGTCACCCGCGGCGACGTTCGCCGCGCCAAGCTGTACTACCTGCGCAACCTGCGCGGCAAGGCGGCGCGCATCAAGGAGAAGCGCGACTTCTGAGCCCGCTGATCGCCGACGCCCCGGGAACCCGCTGCGGTCTCCGGGGCGTTGCCCGTTTCGGGCTGATACGCGGTCGCGGTGCACGGCGACACGCCCAGCCGACCGGTGCTCGGGGCAGGTCGCCGCTAGGCTTTGTCCCTGATGACTGACGAGGACGATCGGAGAGACGTGCGATCCGAAGCCGAGGGCGCGGTGCCCGATGAAGAGGAGACCGTGACCTCCGCCGAGGAGAAGACGGCCGACGCCTCGGGCGACTCCGCCGACGACGGGAACGGCGGAGACGAGAAGGACCCCGCCGACGACGACGGCGAGAAGAAAAAGAAGAAGCCGGGCTCGTTCTGGAAGGAACTGCCCGTCCTGATCGTCGTCGCGGTCGTCCTCGCCCTCGTCATCAAGGCCTTCGCGGTCCAGGCGTTCTACATCCCGTCCGGTTCCATGGAGAACACCCTCCAGATCGGCGACCGGGTCCTCGTCAACAAGATCGTCTACCACACCCGCGACATCCACCGCGGCGACGTCGTCGTCTTCAACGGCCTCGACTCCTGGGACCCCGAGACCCACATCTCGAAGCCGACCAACCCGTTCTCCAAGGCGCTGCGCGCCGTCGGCACCGCCTTCGGCGTGGCGCCCAACGAGAAGGACTACATCAAGCGCGTCATCGGCGTCCCCGGCGACCACGTCCGCTGCTGCGACGCGCAGGGCCGCGTCACCGTCAACGGCGTCCCCCTGAACGAGAAGTCCTACCTCTACACCGACCCGGTGACCCACGAGCAGAACAAGCCGTCCAACGAGCCGTTCGACGCCTACGTGAAGCCGGGCCAGCTCTGGGTCATGGGCGACCACCGGGAGCTCTCCTACGACTCCCGCTCCCACCGCGGCGACCCCGGCGGCGGGACCATCCCCACCGACCGCGTCATCGGCCGCGCCTTCGTGATCGTCTGGCCGCTGAACCGCATCGACACCCTGCCGATCCCGGACACCTTCAAGCAGGCCGGCTTCAAGACCGCCTCCATGGCGGCCCCTGCCACGCCCATGGCCCTCGGAATCCTCGGCACCCTTCCGATCGCCTACCTGCGCCGCAAACGCCGACGCCCGTAACCGCCGGTACACGACCCGCCGCGCCGCAGGCCCGCCCGGCGCCCTTTCGTTCTCGGCGCGCCCGCAACCGCCTTGTGGCCGGTCATGGGGGCGGCGTGATCGGGGACATGCCCGGAACAGTGGCATTCGGTGAGCGGCGGGGTGTTCGGGCGACGTACGCTGCGGAGCATGAAGGGTCGTCCACTTCGCTTCACGCCGCGCCGTGACGCGGGGCTGCACGCCTACGAGCGCGCCTTGGAGCACGCCGGGTTCAGTCCCGTGGCGGGTGTCGACGAGGCGGGCCGCGGGGCCTGCGCCGGCCCGCTGGTCGTCGGCGCCGTGATCCTCCAGGGCGGCCGGGGCGGGCGGATCGAGGGCCTCACCGATTCCAAGCTGCTGACGGCGGCGCGCCGCGAGGAGCTGTACGCCGAGATCACCGCGCGGGCGCGGGCGTGGAGCGCGATCATCGTGCCCTGCCACGACATCGACAGGATCGGCCTGCACCGCTGCAACGTCACCGGCATGCGGCGGGCTCTGGCGGTCCTGGACACCCGTCCCGCCTACGTCCTCAGCGACGGGTTCCCGGTGCCGGGGCTGGAGGCCCCGGGCCTGGCGGTGATCAAGGGCGACCAGGTCGCCGCCTGCGTGGCCGCCGCCTCCATCGTCGCGAAGGTCACCCGGGACCGCATCATGGTGGATCTCCATCAGCGCTACCCCGAGTACGGCTTCGACGTCCACAAGGGATACGTGACGCGCGCGCACGGTGCGGCGCTGGCCGAGCACGGGCCCTGTCCGGAGCATCGGTTCTCCTACGTCAATGTCGGGCGTGCCTTGCGTAACAATGGGGAGATGGCCTTGGGGGAGGAGACCGAAGGGGAGGTCCCCGGCGAGGGCCGTACGGAAGGGGCACGGGCGTGAGCGCCGAGGATCTCGAGAAGTACGAGACCGAGATGGAGCTGCAGCTCTATCGCGAGTACCGCGACGTCGTCGGGCTTTTCACCTACGTCGTCGAGACCGAGCGGAGGTTCTACCTCACCAACTCGGTCGACCTGCAGGTGCGCGGCGCCGACAACGGCGAGACCTACTTCGAGGTCACCATGCAGGACGCCTGGGTCTGGGACATGTACCGCCCCGCGCGCTTCGTCAAGAACGTGCGTGTCGTCACCTTCAAGGACGTCAACGTCGAGGAACTCGCGAAGAGCGACTTCGAACTCCCCTCCGATCAGTGACCCTCGCGCCAACCCCGCCCGCACCCACCACTCAGCGCCCCCACTGACCGTTCGGTGCGTTGGCGGCTCCAGACGCCTGGGGGCTGGGATGGGGGCATATTGTCTCCTTGGCTGGACGAGTGCGTTAGCGGGGGGATTTGGCGGACTTGGTGAGGCGCCAGCCGCTTGGGGCCCGTTCTATGAAGCCGGACGCCGCCAGCAGGCCGAGCTTGGCGTTGATGGCGGCCAGGTCCATGCCCGCCTTGGCGGCTAGGGCCGCCGGGCCGGTCGCGCCCCGCGCGGGAAAGGCCTCCAGGACGGCGCGCGTGACCGGTTCCAGGCGGTCGCGGGGAAGGACGGGCGTCTGCGGAGGCGGCGCGAGGTCGGCGCCCAGCCGACCGACGGCCTCGATGATCTCCTCGGTGCGGCTCACAAGAACGGTGCCCTCCTGCCGGAGAAGCTGGTGGCAGCCGACCGATGAGCGGGACGTGACCGGCCCCGGCATGGCCATCAGCACGCGGCCGAGCCTGCGGGCCCACGCCGCGGTGTTGAGGGCGCCGCTGCGGGCCTCCGCCTCGACGATCACCGAACCGCGGGAGAGAGCGGCGATCACCCGGTTGCGGACGAGGAAGCGCAGCCGGTGCGGATGGGTGCCGGGCGGCGACTCGCTCACCAGCAGGGACCGGCGTGCCATCTCCGCGAACAGGCCCTCGTTCGAGGCCGGGTAGGGCACGTCCACGCCGTTGGCCAGGACCGCGACCGTGCGGCCGTCGGCGGCCAGGGAGCCGCGGTGGGCGGCGGCGTCGATGCCGAGCGCTCCGCCGGAGACCACCGTCCAGCCGTCGTCGGCGAGCTCGGACGCGAAGTCGGAGGCCATCCGCTGCCCGTACGGGGACGAGGCGCGCGAGCCGACCATGGCGACCGATCTCAGGCAGGCGTGGCGCAGGTCCTCGGGGCCGCGGAGCCAGAGCGCGTAGGGCCGTTCACCACCGAGATCGTCGAGGGTGGTAGGCCATTCCGGTTCGCCTGGGCAGACCAGGCGGCCGCCGAACTGCGCGCAGACGGCCAGGTCGCGGTCGGGTTCGGCGGCGGCCAGGCGGATGCGCCAGTGCTCCAGCCGCTGGATCTCCTTCGGCGTGGTGGGCAGGTCGGCGGGGACGGCCCCGGAACGGATCACGTCGAGCGCCCCTTCGGCGCCGCAGTGCCCGACGACGCGGTTGAGGAACGCGTCGCCGGGTTCGGCGACGGCGGTGAGCGCGGCCCGGGCCGCCCGCTCCGGTGTCATGGGCATCGAGGTCATGACCGTCCCGCGTGCCAGAGCGCCAGGGCGCCGCCGATGTCGTCCGCGTCGGGCTCGTCGTGACCGGCGAGGTCGGCGATCGTCCACGCGACGCGCAGGACGCGGTCGAGGCCGCGTGCGCTGAGCGTTCCGCGTTGCAGCGACTCGTCCACCATCCGCATGGCCTCCGCGGCGGGCGTGAAGCGGCGGCGCAGCTCGGGACCGGGGATCTCCGAGTTCGTTCGCCATGGGGTACCGGTCAGGCGTTTCAGCGTCCGCTCCCTGGCGAGCATGACCCGGTCCGCCACCACCTTGCTGGCCTCGGCGAACTCCAGGTCGTAGCGGAGTTCGGCCCTGGTGGCGGGGGCGAGCTCCAGTTTGAGGTCGATGCGGTCGAGGAGCGGCCCGGTGACGCGGGTGCTGTACTTGCGGCGCACTCCGGGGGCGCAGGAGCAGTCGACCTGCTTGGCGGCGGCGCACGGGCACGGGTTGGCCGCCAGGACGAGGGTAAAGCGGGCGGGGAACCGGGAGGTGCCCTCGGCCCGGCTGATGCGCACCTCGCCCTCTTCGAGGGGCTGGCGCAGGGCGTCGAGGGTCCCCGCCATGAATTCGGGAGCCTCGTCCAGGAACAGGATGCCCCTGTGCGCGAGGGAGACGGCGCCCGGTTGCAGCACCCGGCCCGATCCGCCGCCGACCATGGACGCTCGGCTCGCCGTGTGGTGCGGCGCGTGGAACGGGGGCTGGGTGATCAGGGGCTGGCCGGGAGGGAGCGTTCCCGCGACGGAGTGGATCGCGGTGACCTCCAGCGCCGAGTCGGGCTCCAGCGGCGGCATCAGCGTCGGCAGCCGTTCCGCCAGCATGGTCTTCCCGCAGCCCGGCGGCCCGGTGAAGTACAGGTGGTGCCCGCCGGCGGCGCTGATCTCCAGCGCCCGCCGCGCCTCCGCCTGGCCGCGGACGTCGGCCAGGTCGAGATCGGCCGGGACGTCGAGCCGCCGGATCGCCGACCCGTCGGCCGCCACCGACACGTCGTCGGGCTCCGCCTCCTCGATGGGCGGCGGTTCGTCCCGCAGGATGCAGAGCAGGCCGCGCAGCGTCGCGGCGGAGACCACCTCCACGCCCGGGACGAGCTCGGCCTCGGCGGCGTTCGCCCGCGGGACGACGACGGTGCGGCACCCGTAGTTGGCGGCGGCCAGGACCGCGGGCAGCACGCCCTGGATCGGCCGGAGCCGGCCGTCCAGGCCGAGCTCGCCGATCATCACCAGCCCGGCGCAGGACCGCGCCGGGACGACCTCCGCGGCGGCGAGCAGGGCCACGGCTATGGCGAGGTCGAAGATCGACCCCTTCTTGGGCATGCTCGCGGGGAACAGGGAGACGGTGACGTGCCGGTTGGGCCAGTCCTCGCCGGAGTTGAAGATCGCCGCGCGGACGCGGTCGCGCGCCTCGCTGAGCGCGGTGTCGGGCAGCCCGACCAGGTGCAGGCCGGGCACTCCGCTGGTGAGGGCGGCCTCGACGTCCACGACGAAGCCGTCCACCCCCACCAGGGACACCGAGCGGGTCTTGGCGAGCGTCATTCAGCACACCTCCTTCAGATGATCGATCGAGAAGCCGTCGCCCTTGACGACCAGGCCGAGCACGTCCACCCGGACCTGCGCGCCGCCGACGCCGTGCGCGGCGGCCCACCGCCAGGCCAGCCGCCGTAACCGGGACGACTTGGCGGCCGTGATGGCCTCGAGCGGGTCGCCGTACAGGGCCGAGCGGCGGGTCTTCACCTCGCAGACGACGTGGGCGCGGCCGTCGTGCGCCACGATGTCGAGCTCGCCTTCGGGGCAGCGCCAGTTGCGGTCCAGCACCGTCCAGCCGAGCCCGGTCAGGTAGGCGGCCGCCGCGTCCTCTCCGCGCCGGCCCAGTTCGATGTGGGCGGTCATGTGCCTCACCTCCGGCCTCCGACGCTGCCGGAGGCCGGATCCGCGAAGCATGAGAACCAGGTTCTGTGGATAACCACCGGCGACATTCGCGGCGATCCGGCGGAAAGCGGCGGTGGGTGCTTGCTCAGGGCCGTCGGGTGCCGCAGCGTGGCCCTTGTGGATCTGAACGAGGCCGTGGACGAGTTCGGGCGGCACCTGCACGCGGAACGCGGCGTCTCGCCGCACACCCTGCGCGCCTACCTTGGCGACCTGGCGGACCTGTGCGCGTACGCGTCGGACGTCGGGGTGACGGACCCGGCGGGCCTGGACGTGTCGTTGCTGCGCGCCTGGCTCGCCCGCCAGCACGCCCTCGGGCGGGCGCGCGCCACGCTCGCCCGCCGGACGGCGGCGGTCCGGGCCTTCACCCACCACCTCCACCGGCGCGGGCTGCTGGAGAACGATCCGGGCCTCCTGCTGGGCACACCGAAGAAACGCCGCGACCTCCCCGGTGTGCTCACCCAGGACGATGCGGCGCGCCTTCTCGACACCATGGACGCCGAAGGGCCGATGGGGTTGCGCGACCTGGCCGTCCTGGAGGTCCTCTACGGGACGGGCGTGCGCGTCAGCGAACTCTGCGGCCTCGATATCGACGACCTGGACACCGGCCGCCGGACCATACGCGTTCTGGGCAAGGGGAGCCGGGAACGCACCGTCCCGGTGGGCGAGCCGGCCGTCCGGGCAGTGGAGGACTGGCTCAGGGCCGGCCGTCCGGCCGTGGTGACCGAGGACAGCGGCCCGGCCCTCTTCCTCGGAGCACGCGGAGGGCGCCTCCACCCCACCAGCGCGCGCCGCATCGTCCATTCACGGATCTCCGACGCCGGCACGATGCCCGACCTCAGCCCTCACGGCCTGCGCCACACCGCGGCCACACACCTGCTGGAGGGCGGCGCCGACCTCCGCAGCGTCCAGGAGATCCTCGGCCACGCGTCTCTGCAGACCACCCAGCTCTACACGCACGTCTCGGCCGAACGGCTCAAGCAGGTCCACCGCCAAGCCCACCCTCGCGCCGCCCGAGAGGACTAAGCGGTCCCTCCGCAGCTCGCTCCGGCTGTTCGGGGGCTCCTAGGTGCGTTCCTCGCGGCGGTGGGGGACGCGGCGCAGGCGCCGCTCGTGGGCGAGGTCGATGACCCCGGGCGGCGGCCGGCGGGACCGGACGCGTGCGCGGGTGCGGCGCCAGGCGAAGGACAGCGAGTAGGCGAGGACCAGTCCCGTGACGGCCCCACCGGTGGCCGTCGACGCGTCGCGGAGCGTCATGCCCGGAGCCGAGGGCTGCTCGGACGGGGGATGCCGCTCGTGTTCCTTCGACGATGCCTTCTGCGGCGGTGCGGCCTGCGGCCACTGGGGGAGCAGCCGTACTTCCCGCCTGACCAGGCTCAGCGGATCCAGGTAAACGCTGCCCTTGCGCAGGCCCCAGTGCAGGCAAGGCGTCGGGCAGTGGAGAGGCGCGTCCTCCAGGATGCCGATGCGGGCGCCCAAGGTCACCTGTAGCCCGGCCTTGACGCTGGGCTTGACGGGCAGGTACGTCGTGCGCAGCGGCCCGTGGTCGACGGCGACGACGCCCCGCCCCGCCAGGTGTCCGGCATACGAGACCCGTCCGGCCCCGGCGGCGTACACCGGCTCGCCGGGCCGTGCCGAGAGGTCGACCCCGCGGTGGCCGGGGCCCCACGGGACGGCGGGCGGGGAGAACGCGCGCAGGACCCGTGGCGCGGGCGGGCCTAACGGCCAGCGCCAGGCGCTCACCCCCGGAGAGCAGGCGGTGATCACGCAGGTGAGGAGCAGTGTGAGCAAGGTCATGCCCAGGAGCCTGCCGCCCGCGAACCCGGCCGTCGAGGAGGTCCGCCAACTGTGGATAACCGCTCGGTCCGTTGATTCCCGGGGGCGTCCGGGCCCTGATAATCTGTATGCGTGCCCGGAAGGACACCGGCCAGGGCCAGGCCGTCGCCGATCCGCCGTCAGGCGGGGAGGCGGGAAGCCGCTCTCGCGAGCGGAGAGGTCACGGATCCGGGGAACGTTTCCGGATCACAGCCGCCAGGGGCGTCCCGGCGGCTGATTTCACGCGTCCGCATGCCACCGAAAACATGGTGGGGCGCCGCCCCTCGGTCCGTCGCCGCGGCGACGGTGGGGCGATGCCCGGGCGCAGGGCGACAACCAAATGCGGCCCGGAAGGGCCAGAGAAGGAGAACACGGGCAATGGCACCCGTCGTCACCATGCGGCAGCTCCTGGAGAGCGGCGTCCACTTCGGCCACCAGACCCGCCGGTGGAACCCGAAGATGAAGCGCTTCATCCTCACGGAGCGCAACGGCATCTACATCATCGACCTGCAGCAGTCGCTGTCCTACATCGACCGCGCCTTCGAGTTCGTCAAGGCCACGGTCGCCCACGGCGGCACGATCCTGTTCGTCGGCACCAAGAAGCAGGCTCAGGAGTCCATCGCCGAGCAGGCCACCCGCGTCGGCATGCCCTACGTCAACCAGCGCTGGCTGGGCGGCATGCTGACCAACTTCTCCACCGTCCACAAGCGGCTCACCCGGCTCAAGGAGCTGGAGGAGATCAACTACGACGACGTGGCCGGCTCCGGCATGACCAAGAAGGAGCTGCTTGGCCTGCGCCGCGAGAAGGACAAGCTGGAGCGCACCCTCGGCGGTATCCGCGACATGGCGAAGGTCCCGAGCGCCATCTGGATCGTGGACACCAAGAAGGAGCACATCGCGGTCAACGAGGCCAAGAAGCTCGGCATCCCGGTCGTGGCCATCCTCGACACCAACTGCGACCCCGACGAGGTCGACTACCCGGTCCCGGGCAACGACGACGCCATCCGCAGCGTCAGCCTGCTGACCCGCGTCGTCGCCGACTCGGTGGCCGACGGCCTCCTCGCGCGCGCGGGCGCCGCGTCCGGCGGCGACGAGAAGCCGGCCGAGGGCGCCGCCTCCGGTGCCAGCGAGCCGCTCGCCGAGTGGGAGCGTGACCTGCTGGTGAACAAGCAGGCCGAGGACGAGGCCGCCGCCGCTCCGGCGGAGGCGGAGACCTCCGAGGCGCCCGCCGACGCCGCGCCGGCCGACGAGGCCGCGGGCGAGGCTCCGGCCGCGCCGGCCGACGAGGCGCCCGCCGAGGCTCCGGCGGAGGCCCCCGCCGAGGGCCAGCAGGCTTGATCCCACGGTCCCGGCGGCGTCGTGCCGACGCCGCCGGGACCGTCGCGGGTCCACGACCAACGACGAGAGAAGCGAAGAGAGCGATGGCCAACTTCACCGCCGCTGACGTCAAGCGGCTCCGCGACCTGACCGGCTCCGGCATGATGGCCGTAAAGAACGCCCTGACCGAGGCGGACGGCGACTTCGAGAAGGCCACGGAGCTGCTGCGCCTCAAGGGCGCCAAGGACGTCGGCAAGCGCGCCGAGCGCACCGCGGCCAACGGCCTGGTCGCCGAGCACTTCAACGGCTCGGGCGACGGCGCGCTGCTGGAGCTCAACTGCGAGACCGACTTCGTCGCCAAGAACGAGCAGTTCATTGAGCTGGCGAACCGGCTGGTCGAGTTCGCGGCGGGCAGCGGCGCGGCGGACGCGGCGTCCCTGCTCGGCGCCGAGATCGAGGCCGGCAAGACCGTCCAGGCCCTGATCGAGGAGAACAGCGCCAAGATCGGCGAGAAGCTGGAACTGCGCCGCTTCGCCCACTTCCAGGGCGCCTATGTGGCCAGCTACCTGCACAAGTCCGACCCGTCCCTGCCGCCGACCACCGGCGTGCTGGTCGAGCTGGACAAGGAGAACGCCGAGGTCGCCAAGGACGTCGCGCAGCAGATCGCGGCGATGGCGCCCAAGTACCTGAACCGCGACGAGATCCCCGCGGACGTGATCGAGAAGGAGCGGGCGCTCGCCGAGCAGCTCACCCGCGACGAGGGCAAGCCCGAGCAGGCCATCCCGAAGATCGTCGAGGGCCGGGTGAACGCCTACTTCCGCGACTTCGTGCTGCTCGAGCAGGCGTTCGTGAAGGACGGCAAGAAGACCATCGCGAAGGTCCTGGACGAGGCCGGCGTGAAGGTCGTGCGCTTCGCCCGGTTCAAGGTCGGGCAGGCGTAAGGGCACTCTGGAGACTGGGACCCGAGATTCAGCGACGCAACGAGGAGGCCGCCGACGTGCCGGAGAAGACGACCACCAGTGCGACGGCGGCCCCGTCGTCCGGGCAGCACGCGCCGCGCGCGGGCTGGAAGCGGGTGCTGCTGAAGCTCTCGGGCGAGGCGTTCGCCGGGCGCGATCCCCTGGGCATCGACCCGGAGGTCGTGCAGCACGTGGCGGAGGCCATCTCCGAGGCCGTGAAGGACGGCGTTCAGGTCGCGGTCGTGTGCGGCGGCGGCAACATGTTCCGCGGCGCGGTCATGGCCGAGCGCGGCATGGACCGCGGCCGCGCCGACTACATGGGGATGATCGGCACGGTCATCAACTGCCTGGCGCTGCAGGACTTCCTCGAGAAGCTCGGCCTCGACACGCGCGTGCAGACGGCCATCACCATGAGCCAGGTGGCCGAGCCGTACATCCCGCGGCGCGCCATCCGGCACCTGGAGAAGGGCCGGGTCGTCATCTTCGGCGCGGGGCTCGGGCAGCCGTTCTTCTCCACCGACACGACCGCCGCCCAGCGCGCGCTGGAGATCGGTGCCGAGGCGGTGCTGAAGGCGACTCAGGTCGACGGCGTCTACGACGCCGATCCTCGTAAGAGTCCAGAGGCGGTCAAGTTCGACCGTTTGGATTACGGTGAGGTTCTACAGCGGGGTCTGAAGGTCATGGACGCCACGGCCATCAGCCTCTGCATGGACAACGCGCTCCCCATCGTGGTCTTCGACCTCATGGGGCAGGGCAACATCGTCCGGGCCGTCCGGGGTGAGAAGATCGGCACGCTGGTCAGCCCGGCACAGGGCTGACCGCGGCCCGGAACGCGGTGCCAGGGCCGACCAGATGACATGGGAGTCACAGTGATCGACGAGACCCTCCTCGAAGCCGAGGAGAAGATGGAGAAGGCGGTCGCGGTCGCCAAGGAGGACTTCCAGGCCATCCGCACCGGCCGGGTCACCCCCGCCATGTTCAACAAGATCACCGCGGAGTACTACGGCACCCCGACGCCGGTCAACCAGCTGGCGTCGTTCACGCTGCCGGAGCCGCGGATGGTCATCGTGCAGGTCTTCGACAAGTCGTCCATGCAGGCGGTGGAGAAGGCGATCCGCGACAGCGACCTCGGCGTGAACCCCACCAACGACGGCAACGTCATCCGGGTGGTCTTCCCCGAGCTGTCGGAGGAGCGCCGCAAGGACTTCATCAAGGTCGCCGGCACCAAGGCCGAGGACAGCAAGATCTCCATCCGCAACATCCGCCGGCGCGCCAAGGACACCCTCGACAAGCTCGCCAAGGACGGCGAGGTCGGCGAGGACGAGGTGCGGCGTGCGGAGAAGGAGCTCGACGACACCACGCACAAGTACGTGGCGCAGATCGACGAGCTGCTCGAGCACAAGAAGGCCGAACTGCTCGAAGTTTGATGGGACTCGACGACGCCGGGGAGTCCACGGGCTCCCCGGATGAGCCGGAGGTCGACATGCCCGGCCCACCCCCGGGAGAAGCTCTGGACTCGCCCTCCGGCGAGGCGCCGGACGTCCCCGCAGGCCCCGCCGCCGAAGACGCGGCGCCCTCCGGTGTGACGTCCGTGACGGGCGCGCGCGCTGGATCCGAGGGGGAGCCGCCACCGGACCCGTCCGGCGGCGGGCGCCAGAGCAAGACCGGCAGGAACCTGCCGATGGCCATCGGCGTGGGCGTCGCCCTCGGCGCGCTGGTACTGCTCTCGCTCTACACGGTGAAGCCGATCTTCCTCGCCGTGATGGTGGTCTTCCTCTTCCTCGGTATGAGGGAGCTGACGGACGCCTTCAAGTCGCGCGGCATCCGGGTTCCGTTCATCCCGGTGGCGACCGGCATGGTGGCCACTCCGGTGGTCTCCTATGTGTGGGGGACCACCGCGGTGGTCGCGGCGGTGTCCCTCACCGTGCTCAGCATGATGCTGATCCGGATGACGGAGGGCGCGGACGGCTACGTCCGCGACGTCAGCGCGGGCTCGTTCGTCGCGGGCTACCTGGTGCTGATGGGCGGGATCGTCGCGCTCCTGATGCGGCCCGGCGACGGCGACGACCGCACGGTCATCTTCATTGCGACGACGGTGGCCAGCGACATCGGCGGCTACTTCGCCGGCACGTTCCTCGGCAAGCACAAGCTCGCCCCCACGATCAGCCCGAAGAAGACGTGGGAGGGCGTCACCGGCTCCGCGATCACCTGCATGATCGTCGGCGGGTGGCTGGTGTGGTGGCTGCTGGACGGGGGTCAGCCCTGGCAGGGCGCGCTGGTCGGCCTCGCCGCCGTGGTGACCGCGACCGGCGGCGACCTCATCGAGTCGATGATCAAGCGGGATCTCGGCATCAAGGACATGGGCACGCTGCTGCCGGGCCATGGCGGGGTCATGGACCGCCTCGACTCGCTGGTCGCGACGGCCCCCGTGGTGTGGCTGCTGCTGGAGCTGTTCGTCCCCAGCTAGACCCCTCAGGCGCCCTGGGCAGGGCCGGCCCCTGGATGGGGTCGGCCGTCTCCGGCCTAGGAGAACGGCCAGCCGTCTCTGGCCTAGGAGACGACCCAGGAGCGTCCCTGCTGCGCCAGGCGCCGGATGAGCGCGTCCGAGCCCTCGCTCTTGGCGTACCGGTGCTCCTCGCCCGAGATGGGGACGAGCCATAGCCACCGGACGGGATCGCCGTGCAAGGTCAGCCCCGTGAGGGCGGGCGCCTCCGGCCCGGCCAGCCGCGCGGGGTCTTCCAGGAGGAGCACGCCTTCCCACGCGCCGTCGCCGCTCCCGAGGGGGAACGTGCGGGCCTCGTGGTACCACTTGACCACGTCCCCTGGGGCGAACCAGGTCACCGATCGCCACGGGTACTGGGCGAGCCACGGGAAGATACTTCCCGCGCGCTGGCTGGGCAGTGTGCTCGCCACAGCGAGTTCTATGCGGGCGTACGGGGCGACGTCGTCCTCGTACAGCTCCACGGTGGGCATCCGCTGGCGGCTCATCCCGACCGTGCTGAGCACGGTGAAACCGCGGTCGCCGCGTGCGGGCCGCTCCGTCACGCCCACGGTGGGGGACGGGCTGACCTTGCCTCCCGCGAGTTGGCGTCCCACGTCGTGCCAGTAGTGGCCCCCGGGGCCGAGCCGCTGCAGCAGGTGGCCTAGGACCGACTGCTGGAACTCCGCCCACGAGCCCTCCGCGCGGCACATCTTCCAGTGCTCGCGCGCGCGCTCGATACGGGGGCCGAACTCCGCGATCTCCTCTTCCATGGGGAAGGCGAACGGGCTCTGCTCCGTCGCGTCGCGCGCGTAGCCGGGGATGCCGCGGCCCATGTCCGACCATCCCGGGATCACGAACAGCGGGTCGCCCGCCTCCAGCACGGCGACGCCGTCGCCCTCCTCGAACCACACCACTTCGAGGGCGGAGGCGTCGAGGGCCTCGCGTCCCTGCGGATGGGCGACATGGGACTCGGGGAGCAGCGGTGCGCCGCCGGCGTCGAGCCGTGACCGGTCCAGCGACGACGGCGCCTTGCGGTGGTTGGCGACCCAGACGGCGCCGATCACCGAGTCCCGCGCGTCCCGCAGGTAGGCCGAGGTCACATCGCCGTCGGACTCGACGACGAGCCTCCGGCTGCCGTACGGGCTGGCCTCGGCGTGGACGATCGTGGCGGCGGGGGTCCTGGGCGAAGCGGTGCCCCTGCGCAAAACCGACATGATCAGACCTTAGTCGCAGTGAAGGTCATGCGCAGCGATGTCGCAGCGCTCGCCGCAGGACGCCGGGCGCGCGCGGGAGAAGAGCGCCCGGATGCGGACGAGGCATCGGCAGGTGTTTGCGACACTGGAAGGACCATGTCTGCCACCACCGAGCCCGCCACCGCGGGCGCCGCGCCCAAGAAGACCCCGGCGAAGCTCGTCTTCGCCGCGCCGCGGCGCGGCAAGCCGCCGCGGCACCTGGCCGACCTCACGCAGGCCGAGCGCCGCGAGGCGGTCGCTGAGCTGGGCGAGAAGCCGTTCCGGGCCGACCAGTTGTCGCGGCACTACTTCGCCCGGCTCGTCGACGACCCGGCGAAGATGACCGACCTGCCGGCCGCGGTGCGCGACCGGTTGGTGTCGGAACTGCTGCCCTCGCTGCTGACTCCGGTCCGCGAACTGGACTGCGACGGCGGCAGGACGCTGAAGACGGTCTGGAAGGCGTTCGACGGCGTCCTGTTCGAGTCGGTGCTGATGCGGTACCCCGACCGGGCCACGATGTGCGTCTCGTCCCAGGCGGGCTGCGGCATGAACTGCCCGTTCTGCGCCACGGGGCAGGCCGGTCTCACGCGCAACCTCTCCACGGCCGAGATAGTGGAGCAGGTCGCGGCGGGCGCGCGCGCGATGGCGCGGGGGCGCGTCCCCGGCGGGCCCGGCCGCGTCTCCAACATCGTCTTCATGGGCATGGGGGAGCCGCTCGCGAACTACAAGGCCGTCATCGGCGCGGTCCGCCGCATCACCGATCCGGCGCCGGCCGGCCTGGGGATCTCCCAGCGTTCCGTCACCGTGTCCACGGTCGGCCTCGTCCCGGCGATCGAGAAGCTCGCCGCCGAGGACATGTCCGTGCGGCTCGCGGTGTCCCTGCACGCCCCGGATGACGAGCTGCGCGACGACCTCGTCCCGATCAACAACCGGTGGAAGGTCGCCGAGGTCCTGGACGCCGCGTGGGCCTACGCCGACCGCAGCGGGCGCCGCGTCTCGATCGAGTACGCGCTCATCAAGGACGTCAACGACCAGGCATGGCGGGCCGATCTTCTCGGCAGGCTCTTGCGCGGCCACCTCGTACACGTCAATCTGATCCCGTTGAATCCGACGCCGGGGTCCAAGTGGACCGCCTCGCGGCCGGAGGACGAGCGCGAGTTCGTCCGCCGCCTGGAGGCCCACGGGGTTCCGGTCACGGTGCGCGACACTCGGGGCAGGGAGATCGACGGGGCCTGCGGACAGCTGGCCGCGGCGACCAAGGACTGAGCGCGCCGGCGGCGCCCCCCGGGGCCCCGCGGGCGCGGGGACGAGGGCTGAGGAGCACGGTGGCGCTGATGAGCACGCGGCTGCCGGTGGCGTTGCGGGGCTACGACCGGACACAGGTGGACGGCCTTCTCGAACGGATCTCGGGAGCGCTCAACGGCGGGCCGCCGATGTCCGCCGACGAGGTGCGCACGGCGCGCTTCGACGTCGTCCTGCGCGGATACGACCGCCGCGCGGTGGACGACCTGGTGCGCGAGTGCATCCGGGAGCTGGAGACGAAGGCACCGATCGCCGAGCGTCCCGGCCGTTCCCGGGCGAACCCCGCATGGCTGATCAACTGGATCCAGAACGCCCGGTTCGCCGGCTCGGGCATGCGCCCCGGCTACGACGTCCGGGACGTCGACGCGTTCCTCGACCGCGTCATCTCCGGGCTGCGCGGCGCGGCGCCGCCGGTGTCGGCGCGCGACGTCCGGGAGAGCGCCTTCCGCGTCGTCCGCCTCGGCCCCGGCTACGACGAGCAGGAGGTCGACCGCTTCCTCACCCAGCTCGCCGGGGCCCTCGAAGGCCGCTGAAAACGATCACCGCCGCGGGGTTATCCACATTTTCGCCGCGGGGTGGTGACCGCCGCCGGGGCCCAGCAGGCTTCGGGGCATGGACGACTTCGACGCGCAGCGCCGGCGGCTGAGCACCTTCCTCGGCCTGCTGTTCACCCCCGAGATCATCTCGGTCCTGCTGTCCCTGGCCCGGCCCGCGGTGCGGCTCGGAGCCGGCGGCGGCGTACCGGTCCGGCTGGGCGGTGCCCCGCTACTGCCGGCCGCCGCGGCCTGGCCCGCATGGAGGGGCCGTCCGCTCGACTTCCTCGGCGCCGTCGACTTCACCGAACTCGCCGTCTTCGGCGCGATCCCGGGCCTTCCTCAGGGTGGTCTGGCCGCCTTCTACTACGCGAGCGAGATCCCGAGGCCGTGGGGCGACGCGTCCGGGCAGCGGGACGGCTGGCGCGTGTTCACCGGCGACCTGCATCCCGCCGAGCCGCCGCCCGGCGCCCTGTTTTATCCACCAACCGAACTGGGCGCCACTCCGTTCCTGTCGCTGCCTTCGCCGCAGGAGATGGTCGTGCAGCGGCTGGAACGCGTCCATCGCGGCTTCCTGGCCGAGTACGAGCAACTGCACGCGGTCTGGTCCCGGCACGTCACGTCCGAGGCGCCCGCGCATCAGCTGGGAGGCTGGCCCGACCTCGTCCAGCGGCCGATCGGCCCCGACTGCCTGTACGCCTCCACGGGCCGTCCGCTCGACGGCTTCGACGCCCCGGAGCTGTCGGAAGACGATCTGGCGGCCGTCGACGACTGGCGCCTCCTGCTCCAGCTCGACTCCGACCACCGCCTCGGCTGGTACTGGGGCGACCCCGGCCGCGTCTACTTCTGCTCCCGCCGGAGCGACCCGCTGGAGCGAGCATGGCTGACCGTCCAAGCGACCTGACGTCCGGAGGGACCATGCGCCTCCAGCGATCCCTTGACCCCGTATGGACGGTCAGTGACGCAGCCGGGCGACGAATACGTAGGCGGCGCCGACGACGGCCGACCAGAGGGCCAGGTGCAACACCAGGCCGGGGAAGTCCGAGACGAAGCGGTCCGGGCCGTCGTGCGCCACCCTCAGCCACTCGATCATCGGGACCGAGAGAAAGGAGAGCCGGCCCAGCCCCAGCAAGAGGACCACGGTCACGCCGCCGAGCAGCGCCAGCAGCGACACTCCCGGATCCGGGATGAACGCCCGGCTCGTCCAGGCGCCGAGCAGTGTGCCCGCGAGCGCGACCGGCACGCTCAGCGCGCACCCCACGAGGATCGCCCGCCCCGGCGCACCCGCCTCGAGCCCCTGAAAGAGAGGAATGGCCAGCACGATGACGCCCAAGCACAGGTTCACGGCGTACGCGGCGACCAAGCCCGCCCAGGTGGGCGTCCAACGGTGCCGTGCCGCGGTCGCCGACAGCGCCCGCTGCTCGTCGGGCTGCGTGTCCAGCAGGGCCCGCGCCGTCCACGCCCAGATCGGGAACATGAACGCCGCCACATCGCCGAACGTCCCGACGGACAGCTTGACCCGCTCCGGCCCGCCCGGCCCCTGGAACAGGACGAGCACCATGACCAGCGCCACGACGATCATCGGATGCAGGACGCGCAGCGAACGCACGTACCCCTCGACCTGGAACCGCGCGAGCGCGATCACCATCCCCACCTCGCACGCTCGCCCCGGCCTCGCCCCGCCGCGCACTGCGGATCGCGGTCTGCTGACCCTCGCAGATCGCGGTCTGCCGACCCTCGCCGAGCATGGTCCGCCGACCCTCGCAGATTACGGCGCCCTGCCCGATCGCGAACGGTGCCTGGCCCCTTCGAGGCACCGGGCCGCCTGCCGCATCGGCACGCTTCGTCCCCTGCGCGGGACATGGTGATCATTGGCCGGGCCTCCGCACGGTGTAGCCGTCGGCGCGGAGCTTGGTCTCCACGGTGTCGGCGTCGGCCTCGGGCACCACGACCTCGAGCACCGTCAGCCTCGACGCGTCCGGCTCGTCGGCGGCGGCCAGGCGGGTCACCGTGCCGCCCGCGACCTGGAGCCGGTCGATGCCCGGCAGGGATTCGATGCAGCGCTGGTGGTCGCTGATGACCACGGTGGCACCGTCGGCGGCGAGACCGGCGATCAGCCCCGGCAGGGTGTCGCGGGTGGCCGCGTCCAACCCGGCGAACGGTTCGTCGAGGATGAGGAGTCCCGGGTCGTCCATGAGCGCCTGGGCGAGGCCGACCTTCTGCGCACTGCCCTTGGACAACTCCGGCAGCCGCACGTCGAGGAGGTGATCGAAGGCCAGACGCTCGGCCCACGTCCCGATCGCGTCCTCGGGCACCCGCCTGACGGCGGCCATGTGGCCGAGGTACGAGCGGACGGTGAACGGCTGGTCCACCGGGAAACGCTCGGGTGCGTACCCGATGCGGCTCGGTCTCTCTCGGACCGATCCCTTCTGGGGCCCGCGCAGGCCGGCGATGAGGCGGAGAAGGGTGGACTTCCCAGCGCCGTTCCGTCCCGTGACCTCGGTGACGCTGCCGGGCGGGAGGGAGAGCGTGACGTCCCTCAGCACCCAGGGACCCCTCCGGTGGTAGCGGAAGGCGACGTCGTCGAGCCGCATAGGACACGAAGGGTAGCGGCGAAAACCTAAGGGGGCCGTTAGGGAGGAGGCTGCGCACGCAGGCCGGGGGGCGGCAGAATGCCGCGCATGGCTGACTCCGTGTCCGGCAAGTCCTGCGTCTTCTGCGAGATCCTGAAGGGAGAGCGCCCCGCGCACGTCGTCCTCGACGCCCCGGACGCGCTCGCGTTCCTCGATGCCCGGCCGCTCTTCAAAGGACACACGCTGCTGGTGCCGCGGACGCACGTCGAGACACTGCCGGACCTGCCCGCCGACCTCGTCGGCCCGTACTTCCAGCACGCGCAGCGGCTCGCAGCGGCTATGGAGTCGGTGCTCGGCGCCGCCGGCTCCTTCGTCGCCGTGAACAACCGCATCAGCCAGAGCGTCCCCCACCTGCACGTTCACGTCGTTCCCCGCAACCGCAAGGACGGCCTGAGGGGCTTCTTCTGGCCCCGCCACAAGTACGACTCCGACGCCGAGGCCGCCGACTACGCGGCCCGCCTGTCCACGGCCCTCACCGACCAGACCTGAACCCGCCCCACCACCTCACCCAGACCGGACACCCCGCCGAACCAGCACCTCGCCGCCCAGCCCGCACCCTCGCCGACCCCGCGCCCTCGGCGGGTAGGTGACCTCGCCAAGCCCGCGGTCTGGACGCGAGCTGGTGACCTGGGCGAGTCGGTGACCTCGTCGGGGCCGCGGACTCGGCGAGCTGGTCTGGACGTGAGGCGGTGATCTGGGCGGTTCGGTGAGCTCGGCGAGTCGGTGACCTTGTCGGGGCTGCGATCTTGGCGAGCTGGTCTGGACGCGGGCCGGTGGGCTCGTCGGGGCCGCGGACTCGGGGAGCTGGTCTGGACGCGGGCCGGTGGGCTCGTTGAGGCGGGGAGCGCGTGGAGTTGGTCGGGTGCTGAGCCGCCTGGCTCGCCGAGGTCGTGGGCTCGCCGGGGAGGTGGGTTCGGTCGGCCGGTGGACGAGGTGGAGGTGGCGGGTCAGTGATTTGGGGTGAATCCGAGGTGGGCGGCTTCGGGGATCAGAGGCTCAGCTGGATCGGTGATTCGCCTCGGAGATGGCCGTCTTGCCGAGTCGGTTTGGCGAGGGGGGGTGGTGGGGCTGTGGTGCCCTGCCGGGGGCTGTGGTGCCCTGGCGGGGGCTTCGGTGCTCCCGCTAAGGGGCTGTGGTGCCCCCGCCGGAGGTGGCGGGGGCAGGGGTGGGTGGGAGTCAGGTCAGGGCTAGGAGGAGGGCTATGTAGGGTTCGGTCGCCTTGGGGTCCGGGGGCGGGTCGGGAGCGGCGGCGCGGAGGGCGGCGGCGTGCTCGTAGAGGTCGCGTTCCGCGCGGTCGAGGGCGGCGGACAGGATGTAGTCGGCGACGCTCCAGCCGATCAGGTCGGCGGCCTTGCGGATGGCGAGGAGCTGCTCGGCGGTCGTGCTCAGCGCGATGCGGTCGGTTCCGGGGGCGGGAAGGTCCGGGCGGACCGACTCAGACATGGCCGGTCTCCTTCCTTACGGCACCCCAAAGTACGCCGCGAGGGGTTGCCGGAACATCCTCATTCGGGACGAGAATCGACGGATGGCGGGCGAAGGCGGACGGCGGCGCGCGGCCTCAGCGGGTCCCCCAGGAGTAGGTCTGTTTCCGCAGCTTGAGGTAGACGAAGCTTTCGGTGGAGACGACGCCCGGGACGGCGCGGATCCGGCCGAGCAGCTCCAGGAGGCGCTCGTCGTCCTCGCAGACCAGTTCGAGCAGGATGTCGAACGAGCCGGCGGCGATGACGACGTAGTCGATCTCGTCGAGGGCGGCGAGCTCGTCGGCGATCGTCTCCAGGTCGCCCTCGCACTTCACGCCGATCATCATCTGCCGGGAGAAGCCGAGCATCAGCGGGTCGGTCACGCCGACGATCTGCATGACGCCGGTGTCGAGGAGCTTCTGCACGCGCTGGCGGACCGCGGCCTCGGAGAGGCCGACGGCCTTGCCGATGGCGGCGTAGGAGCGGCGGCCGTCCTGCTGGAGCTGCTCGATGATCCGCTTGGCGGTCTCGTCGAGATGCACGGGAGACCGGGCGGACCCCCGGCGGGAGGGAGGGCGCTCCTCCGTCATCGTAGGTACTCCTAGCTGCGGCATCGAGGGTGTGAGGCGGTTGGTCCAAGTGAATCAGTCGTGAAACTGGATCGTAACAACGGAATCACTTGTATTGGGCTGGAACCTCTGTCAGGGTCAGGCCAACGGGACAGTTCGGGCGGCGGCGCCCAGGAAGGATCGAGATGAGCGGCGAACGGCTGCGCAACTTTATCGGTGGCGAGTACACCGACGCCAAGGACGGGCGGACGCTGGAGGTGGTCGACCCCAGCACCGGCGAGGCGTACGCGGAGGCGCCGGTGTCCGGCGCCGAGGACGTCGACGCCGCGTTCCGCGCCGCCGCGGAGGCGTTCCCCGCCTGGCGGGACGCGACGCCCGGCGAGCGCAGCCTGGCGATGCTGCGGTTCGCCGACGCGGTGGAGGCCCGGGGACGCGAGCTGGTCGAGGCGGAGAGCCGCGACACCGGCAAGCCCGTGCAGCTCACCATGGAGGAGGAGCTGCCGCCGATGGTGGACAACCTCCGGTTCTTCGCGGGCGCGTCCCGCGTCCTGGAGGGCAAGGCCACCGGCGAGTACCTGGCGGACCACACCTCGTCCATCCGGCGGGAGCCGATCGGGGTGTGCGCGCAGGTGACGCCCTGGAACTACCCGATGATGATGGCGGTCTGGAAGATCGGGCCGGCGCTGGCGACGGGCAACACCGTGGTGCTCAAGCCGTCGGAGACGACCCCGGTCAGCACGCTGATGCTGGCGGAGATCGCCGCGGAGTTCCTCCCGCCCGGCGTGTTCAACGTGATCTGCGGCGACCGCGGCACCGGCCGCGCGCTGGTGGAGCACCCGACCCCGCAGATGGTGTCGATCACCGGCAGCGTGCGGGCGGGCATGGAGGTCGCCGCGGCCGCCGCGAAGGACCTCAAGAAGGTCCACCTGGAGCTCGGCGGGAAGGCGCCCGTCGTGGTGTTCGACGACGCGGACGTGGAGTCGGCGGCGCAGGGCATCGCGGAGGCCGGCTACTTCAACGCCGGGCAGGACTGCACCGCGGCGACGCGGGTGCTGGTCGCGGACCGCCTGCACGACGAGTTCACGGCGGCGCTCACCGAGGCGGCGCGCGGCACCGTCGTCGGCCCGCCGAGCAACACCGACGCCTTCTACGGCCCGGTGAACAGCGCCGCGCAGCTGGAGCGCGTCCAGGGCTTCATCGACCGGGTGCCGGGGCACGCGGAGGTGCTGACCGGCGGTTCGCGGTCCGGTGACGCCGGCTTCTTCTTCGAGCCCACCGTCGTCGGCGGGCTCCGCCAGGACGACGAGATCGTGCAGAACGAGGTGTTCGGCCCGGTCATCACCGTCCAGCGCTTCTCCGACGAGGCGCAGGCGATCGAGTGGGCCAACGGCGTCCGGTACGGGCTGGCGGCCAGCGTGTGGACGCAGAACCACGGGCGCGCGATGCGCATGAGCAAGGCACTGGACTTCGGGGCGGTGTGGGTGAACACCCACATCCCGTTCGTCTCGGAGATGCCGCACGGGGGCTTCAAGCACTCCGGCTACGGCAAGGACATGTCGATGTACGGAATCGAGGACTACACCCGCGTCAAGCACGTCATGCACTACATCGGCGCCTGAGGGACGTACCGCGGCGGTGCGCGGACCGGTGCCCGTCCCCTGGACGGGCACCGGCCGGCGCGGGGGCGCCGCCGCGGTGGTCGGGCGCCACGAGCTCGTGAAGGAAACCCCTGCCCATGACCGAAACCCAGCCCGCCCCGGCGCGCGACGACCCGGGTCGCGCAGTTCCCGCCATCGAGCTCACGGGAGTCGAGAAGACCTACCACGCGTACGGTGAGGCCGTCGCCGCGGTCCGCGGCGTGGACCTGACGATCGCGCAGGGGGAGTTCTTCTCCCTGCTCGGCCCGTCCGGCTGCGGCAAGACCACCACCATGCGCATGATCGCCGGCTTCGAGGAGCCGACGGCCGGCGAGGTCTACCTGCACGGACGCAGCGTCACCGGCGTGCCCGCCAACCGCCGTGACGTCAACATGGTGTTCCAGTCGTACGCGCTGTTCCCGCACATGAACGTCTTCGACAACGTGGCGTTCGGGTTGCGCCGGCGCGGCGTCGGCAAGGCCGACGTCAAGGCGCGGGTCGGCGAGATGCTGGAGATCGTCGACCTCACCGGGCGGGAGCGGCGCCGTCCCGGTGAGCTGTCGGGCGGACAGCAGCAGCGGGTCGCGCTGGCCCGCGCGCTGGTGAACCGGCCGCGCGCGCTGCTGCTGGACGAGCCGCTCGGCGCGCTGGACCTGAAGCTGCGGCAGGCGATGCAGGTCGAGCTGAAGCGCATCCAGCGGGAGGTCGGCATCACGTTCGTGTACGTGACGCACGACCAGGGCGAGGCGCTGACGATGTCGGACCGGATCGCGGTGATGAACGACGGGCTGATCGAGCAGCTCGGCACGCCGCGGGAGATCTACGAGCATCCGGCGACGCGGTTCGTGGCCGGGTTCATCGGGACGTCCAACCTGCTCGGCGGGGAGGTCGCCGAGGTGTCCGGGGGCGGCGCCGTGATCTCCTACGGGCCGGACGGGCGGATCGAGGTGCCGGTGCGGGACGGGCTGGCGGTCGCGGCGGGGGAGCGGCTGGAGCTGACGGTGCGGCCGGAGAAGATCGGCATCGGGACGGACAAGCCGGCCGACGACCTGTGCCGCGTCCGCGGCACGGTCACGGAGGTCGTCTACCTGGGGACCTCGACGAACTACAACATCACCACCTCCACCGGCGCCGACGTGGTCGTGTTCCTGCAGAACGCCACGAACGCCGACGACATCGCCGTTCGCGGGGACGGCGTCTGGCTGTCGTGGGACCCGCGCCACTCGTACGCCATAGGAGCCCCCCAGTGACGAACATCGACCCCGCGTTCCTGCGCGGACTGACCCGCCCGCGCCTGGCACGGTCCACCGCGTCCCGCCGGGACGTGCTGCGGCTGATGGGCGCGGCGGGCGCGGGCCTCGCCCTGTCGGCCTGCGGCGTGAAGGGGCAGGGCGGCAAGGAGAAGGTCACCCAGACCGACGTGCAGAAGTACTGGGCGGGCAAGGCCAAGACGGGCAAGCTGAGCTGGGCGAACTGGCCGGGCTACATGGAGGACGACCACTCGACCATCAAGGCCTTCGAGAAGGCCACCGGCATCAAGGTGGACTACAAGGAGGTCATCCAGGAGATGGGGCCCTGGTTCGGCAAGATCCAGGCGCCGCTGGCGGCCGGCCAGTCCATCGGGTTCGACCTGATGGTGATGACGAACGGGATCCAGCTGGAGCAGGCGCGGCAGCTCGGCTACCTCGCGCCGCTGGACCAGTCGCGGCTGAAGAACTTCCAGGCCAACGCCGGCCCGACGTTCAAGAACCCGTCGTACGACCCGGGCAACGCGTTCACGGTCCCGTACGAGTCGGGCGTCACCGGGATCGCGTACAACACCAAGTACGTCAAGGAGGAGATCACCAGCATCGCGCAGCTGTTCGACCCGAAGTACAAGGGGCGGGTCGGCATGATGGGCGACTCGCAGGAGCTCGGGAACTTCGGGATGTTCCTGCTCGGCATCGACCCGGAGAAGTCGACGCAGGCCGACTGGGAGAAGGCGGCGGCGAAGCTCCGCGAGCAGCGCGACAAGGGGATCGTCCGCAAGTACTACAACCAGGACTACGTCGACGCCGTCAGCAAGGGCGACGTGTGGATGACGATGGCGTGGTCGGGTGACGTGTACAGCATGACCAGTCCGGACGTGCGGTTCGCCATCCCGAAGGAGGGCGGCACCATCTGGACGGACAACATGTGCATCCCGAAGACCGCGGGCAGCCCGGTGGACGCGATCACGCTGATGGACTGGCTGTACGTCCCGGAGAACAACGCGCCGCTGACCGAGTTCGTCAACTACATCACGCCCGTGCCGGGGGTGAAGCAGGTCGTCGCGGCGGACGCTGCGAAGGCGACGGGCCAGGAGAAGAAGGACCTGACGCGGCTCAGCACGAGCCCGCTGGTGTTCCCGTCCGAGGCGGACATGCAGCGGCTGCGGCGCTACCGGCGGCTCACGCAGGCGGAGGAGACGCGGTACCAGAAGATCTTCGAGCCGATCGCCAAGGGCTCGTGATGGCCCGGCGGCCGCGGGGCGGCGCGCTCGCGCCGTACCTGATGATCCTGCCGAGCGGGCTGTGGATGCTGGCGTTCTTCATCGTGCCGATCGTGCTGATGGTGTCGCTGTCGCTGCAGACGGGGAACCTCATCGACGGCTTCCGGCAGACGTTCCACTGGCAGAACTACACCGACGGCCTCAACACCTACGGCGACAAGGTCGTGCGGTCGCTGTGGTACGGCCTGATCGCGACCGTCCTGTGCATCGCGCTCGCCTACCCGGCCGCGTACTGGATCGCCTTCCGCGGCGGGCGGCACAAGTCGACGTACCTGTTCCTGCTGCTGCTTCCGTACTTCGTGTCGTTCGTCCTGCGGACGGTGTCGTGGAAGCTGGTGCTGACCGACAACGGGCCGATCCTCGGGCCGCTGCGGAACCACGGCCTCCTGCCGTCCGGCTTCCATGTGCTGGACACCGGCGTCGCCGTCGTGTCGGGGCTGACGTACAACTTCCTGCCGTTCATGGTGCTGCCGATCTACGTGGCGCTGGAGCGGATCGACGAGCGCGTCGTCGAGGCCGCGTACGACCTGTACGCGAGCCGGGCGCAGGCGTTCGCGCGGGTGGTGCTGCCGCTGTCGCTGCCCGGCGTGTTCGCGGGCGTCATCATGACGTTCGTGCCGGTGTCGTCGGACTACGTCAACGCCGAGGTGCTGGGCGGCCCGCAGAACACGATGATCGGCAACGTGATCCAGACGGAGTACTTCGACAACAGCGCCTACCCGGTCGCGTCGGCGCTGTCGTTCGCGCTGATGGCGATCCTGCTGGTCGGCATCTTCGTGTACGCGCGGTCGCTCGGCACGCAGGACGTTCTGGAGGCGGCGGGACGATGACGACGATCGCACCCACCGCGGCGCCGCGCCCCGCGCCGCCGCGCCGGCGCCGCCGGATCTCCGGCCTGCACCTCTACACGCTGCTGCTGATCGCGTGGCTGATCCTGCCGATCGCCATCATGATCATGTTCGGGTTCAACGACACGCACAGCAAGCAGAACTTCCAGTGGCAGGGCTTCACGTTCAAGTGGTACGTCCACCTGTTCGACAAGGAGGACCTGACCACCGCGGTCATCAACTCGCTGACGATCGCGGTGCTCAGCACCGCCATCACCACGGTCATCGGGACGTTCGCTGGGATCGCGCTCGGCCGGCACCGGTTCCGCGGCAAGGGCGTGACGAACCTGGTGCTGTTCATGGCGATCTCCTGCCCGGAGATCGTGATGGGCGCGTCGCTGCTGTCCATGTTCGTCACGTTCAACCTGCCGCGCGGCTACCTGACGATCCTGCTCGCGCACGTGATGTTCTCGATCGCGTTCGTGGCGGTGACGGTGCGGGCGCGCGTGGTCGGGCTGGACCCGGCGGTCGAGGAGGCGGCGCAGGACCTCGGGGCCGGGCCGCTGACGCGGTTCCGGCTGGTCACCCTGCCGATGATCATGCCGGGCGTGGTGGCGGGCGCGCTGCTGGCGTTCGTGCTGTCCATCGACGACTTCGTGATCACCAACTTCACCAGCGGCTCCACCATCACGTTCCCGCTGTGGATCTACGGCTCGACCCGGACCGGGACGCCGCCGCAGGTCAACGTGATGGGCACGATCATCTTCGCGGTCGGCGTGCTGATCGCGGTGGTGTCGGCGCGGCGGAGCATCCGCGCGTCCCGCTGAGCGCGGGGACGTGCCCGACTCCATGAAAGCGCCGGACTCATGAAAGGGCTGGACTCCGCGAACGTGCCGGACGGAGTCGTAAAGGCGCTCGCGGACGCCGAGCCCGTGCCGTACTGGCTCGCCGACGCGGCGCGTCCCGAGCCGGAGCCGCCGCCGGCGGGCGAGCGGTCATGCGACCTCGCCGTGGTCGGCGGCGGCTACGGCGGCCTGTGGACGGCCCTCCTCGCCAAGGAGCGCGACCCGTCCCTGGACGTGGTGGTGCTGGAGGCGGGACGGGTGGGGTCCGCCGCGTCGGGCCGCAACGGCGGGTTCTGCGCGGCGAGCCTCACCCACGGCCTGGAGAACGGCCAGGCGCGCTGGCCGGACGACATGCACGAGCTCGAACGGCTCGGCTGGGACAACCTGCGCGCCATCGGCGCGACCCTCGCCCGGTACGGCATCGACGCCGAGTGGGAGCCGACCGGGGAGATGACGGTCGCGACGCGGGAATGGCAGGTCCCGGCGCTGGAACGGGCGGCGGAGAAGGCGTACGAGTTGGGCTGGGAGCCGATCCTGCTCGGCCCGGACGCCGTCCGCCGGGAGGTCGCGTCGCCCACGTACCTCGCCGGGCTGTGGGACCGAGACGCGGTCGTCATGGTGCATCCCGCGAAGCTCGCGTTCGGGCTTGCGGAGGCGTGCCGGTCCCTCGGCGTCCGCGTCCACGAGAACACGCGGGTGACCGGGGTGCGCTCGGGCGCCCGCAGGCTGCGGCTGAGCGGCGCGCACGGGTCGGTGACGGCCCGGCGCGTCGCGCTCGCCACGGGCGCGTTCCCGCCGCTGCTGCGGCGCATGCGCGGCTTCCTCGTCCCCGTGTACGACTACGCGCTGGTGACCGAGCCGCTGTCCCCGGCGCAGCGCGAGGCGATCGGCTGGAAGCACCGGCAAGGGCTCGGGGACGCCGGCAATCAGTTCCACTACTACCGGCTCACGGCCGACGACCGGATCCTCTGGGGCGGGTACGACGCCGTCTATCACTACGGCAACGGAATGCGGCGCGACCTGGAGAACCGCCCGGCCACTTTCGCCACACTGGCGCGGCATTTCTTCGCCACGTTCCCGCAGCTGGAGGGCGTCCGTTTCACGCACGCGTGGGGCGGTGTCATCGACACGTGCAGCCGTTTCTGCGCCTTCTACGGGACGACCTTCGACCGCAGGCTCGCCTATGCGGCGGGGTATACGGGCCTCGGTGTGGGGGCCACGCGTTTCGGCGCGGACGTCATGCTCGATCTGCTCGGCGTGGGCCTCGCCCCCGGCGAGGAGACCGAGCGGACGCGGCTGGCGATGGTGCGCTCCAAGCCCGTCCCGTTCCCGCCCGAGCCGCTCAGGTACGGCGTCATCGAGCTGACCCGCCGCGAACTCGCCCGCGCGGACCGCGACGACGGCCGCCGCGGTCTCTGGCTCCGCACCCTGGACCGCTTCGGGCTCGGCTTCGACTCCTGACGGGGCCGCGCCGGCGGGATCAGTCCGGAGCCGCGTCGACGGTGCCGAAGACGAACGACGAGACCTCGAGGTACAGCTGCTCGGGATACGGCACGAAGCGGACCCTCCGAAGCCCCTGCTTCTGCCCCGCGGACTCGATGATGAACTCGCCGTAGCCGAGCGCCCGGCCCGTGTAGGAGCGCTTCAGCTCGATGTTGTCGACCTTCGCCATCGGCATCATCGCGATGTCCCGGTTGAGGACGCCGCGGATCACCATGATGCGGTGCTCGGTGACCAGGAAGAACTGCAGGGACCAGGCGGCGAGGTTCCAGAGCAGGTAGCCGAGGCTGACCAGCCACAGGAGCCAGATCCACGCCAGGCCGATGGTCACCTGGACGGCCGCGCACAGGATGAGGGCGGCGACCGCGTAGACGATCGGCAGCAGGAGGAGGGCGGGGTGCCGGCGCACGGCGATGACCCGTCCTTCGTAGGACATCAAGTACCTGTCGACCATCCGCGTCGTCGTGTCGTCGCGGTGGACCACCATGTCCTGCAGATTCACTGCGGTTTCCCATCGTGTCCGGTGGTCCAACGGTAGCCCAACGCGCGCGGGCCGTGCAGGTACCGCGGCGGTGATCGCGGCGGGTCGCCCGGGGAACGGCGCATCGGCCTTGTGCGCGCCGGGCGCGCGGCTGATGATGTTCCGCATGGACGGCGTTGGGGAGCCCGGTCGGCAGCCGCAGGAGGGCCGTGCGGGCGCTCAGGGAGCGCAAGGGGATTTCGCCCACGACGTCATGGGCCGTCCGATCTGGCGGCTGCTGCTGCGCGGCCTCGGCGTGTACCTGCCGGGCTGGCGGACGCCTGAGACGGTGCTGCGGGTGCCGGGCGGCGCGGTCGGGTTCGGGCCGCCCGCGTTTTTGGACGGCGACGCCGGGTTCGGACTGCAGCTCCCGGACCGGCGGAAGGGCCTGGAGCCCGACCGGGAGATCTACGTGCGGGGCCGGGAGAACCCGAGCTTCGGCATCGTCGTGGCGGGCCCGGCGGCGGCGATCGGCAGCCGGGTCGTGGACGCGGAGGTGCTGATGCGGTTCGCGCGGCGGCTGACCTTCGAGGAGCTGTTCGACACCGGCGACGCCGACTCGGTGCCGTACGCGGTGCGCGGCGCGCGCGCAGTGGAGAACGTGGTGTTCCTCGACCGCGCCGCGGGCGTCGGGCTGTGCGCAGAGGTCGAACCGGTGACGCGCGCGCTGCACTGCCCCCTGTACGTGCGGATCGGCGGCCCCGCTGAGCGGACCGTCCGCGCCTATGCCCCGAACCCCGAACACGTCCCGAACGGCGCCCAGCGCGAAAACGGGCCCGGCGCGGCCTACAGTGCGTCCTACGGAGCGGACGACCAGGCGGTGAGATCCCACAGCTGATGGGACGGCAGCCGCCGCAGCCGCTCAGTGGCGGACGACGGGTCCCAGAACACCTCGTCGCTCTCCAGCTCCAGCGACTGCGCGGCGGTCAGCACCGCGCACAGCAGCTCGTCGCGGGTGCGGACGGCCATCAGCGGCCCGATCTGCGCCACCGCGCCCGAACACTCCGACAGGGTGCGCAGGAGCGCCTTGAGCGCCTCCTCGTCCTCCGGAGCGCGCGCGGGCTCCACACCGGGCGGCAGGCCCGGCTCGACGCGGGCGAGGCCGCCGCGGCGGTCGCCGCCGTTGGCGGTGAGGCCGTTCTTCGGCGGCTCGGTGCCGGCCGAGATGAGCAGCGCGCTGAACGCGCCGGCGAGGTCCTCGGCGGCCTGCCCGCCGAGGAAGTAGCGGCGCCGCTCGGGGGAGCCCGGCGCCGTCCCGTCGGTGCCCTCGGCCGTGCGGAACCGGACGTTCAGCCGGCTCGCCCGCACGCACCGCTCGTACATCTCGGTGAGGATGTCGTCGAGCTGCCCGTCGCGGGTCCACAGCCGCCCCGTGGCGGTCACGGACGTCCCGCCGGGGTGGTCGCGGGGGCGGCCGGTCAGCGCGGCCGTGACGGTGTCGTCGAGCTCGCCCTCGGTGAACTGGAGCAGCTCGGTGACGACGTCCTCGACGTCCTCCAGCGTGCGGGTGAGGGTGCGCTGCAGCTCGAGGATCTCCTCGCCGCCGCGCTCCAGCTCGGCGAGCCGGTCCAGCGCGCCCTCCACCTTGCCCTCGACGGCGGCGGCGCCGGCGCCGGTCACCGACCGCACCGACGTCTCGATCTCGGCGAGCTTGCGGCGCAGCGCGGCGAGCGTGATGCGCTGCTGCTCCAGGTCGTGCAGCCGGCCGGCCTGCACGCGCAGGTGCTCGTCGGCCTGGTGGACGCGCCCGGCCAGTTCCTCGACCTGCTCGTGGTTGTGGCGCAGCCGGCCGTCGAGCGCGGGCAGCACGTCCTGCTTGACCCGCGACAGCTCGGCGGTGAGCTGCTCGCCGACCGTGACCAGCACGTTGTTCTGCTTGGCGACCTGCTCGTTCAGCTCGTCGACGCGGCGGTTGAACGCGTTGGCCTGGTTGCGGGACTGCCGGCCCGCGTACAGTTCGAGCGCCCCGACCACGACGCACAGCACCACCAGGACGACCGTCGTCATGGCACTCCTCGGGCGGGGCGGTTCCTACCGGAATGGGTTTTGATCGCGACCATAACTTACGATCACGCGCGCCGACCGGAACTTACGTAACCGACTGATCTCAGTGACCCTCCGGTTTCATCGGCCCTTCACGCCCCGCCGTTCCTCGCAATGCGCATCCGCGCGGTCACGACTCGTCACAACCCTCGAATTGGGGCACGGTGGTGGTGACTTTCAGGCCCGCGGGATCGAACCACTTGTGCAGCAGCCGCGGCACGGTCCCGTCCTGGTACATCTTGGTGAGGACCTTGTTCACCTTCTCGCAGCCGTCCACGTCGTCCTTGCGCAGCCCGATGCCGTACGGCTCGTCGGAGAACGGCGCGTTGACGATCGCCACCTTGTGGCCCTCCTTGACGGCCTTCGCCGCCAGGCCCGCCAGGATCAGGTCGTCGGTCGAGACGGCGTCGAGCCGGTCCGAGGTCAGGCCGTCCAGGCAGGCGGCGTAGCCCTCGCGCTCCCCGACGTCCGCGGGAAGCGCCGCCACGCCCAGCTCGTCGTGGACGCGCGGGTACGACACCGACCCGGCGACCCGGCACAGCCGCTTCCCCGCGAGGTTGTGGACGTTCTTCACCGCCGACGCGTCGGACGCGCGGACCAGGATGTCCTGGTGCGCGACGTAGTACGGGCCCGCGAACGCCACGTCCAGCTTCCGCTCGGGCGTGATGGAGTAGCTCGCGACGACGAGGTCGACCTTGCCCTTCTCGATCAGGCTCTCGCGGGTCTTGGACGTCACCGGCGCGAAGCGCAGGTGCGAGCCGGTGACGCCGAGCCGCCGCGCGACCTCCCGGGCGACGTCGATGTCGAAGCCCGCGTAGGTGCCGCCGCTGCGCGACCCGACGCCGGGCTGGTCGGTGTTGACGCCGATCGTGAGGTCGCCCTTGTGCACGATCGACGTCTCGCCCGCGTCGGCGATCCCACAGGCCGCCGCCGACAGCGCGGCCGTCCCGGCGGTCAGCAGCGCCGCCGCCGCGCGCAGGACGTTCCCGTTCCGCCGGATCCCCATGGTCCCCATACCGCGCCTTCTCATCGCTGCCACCGGTACTCCGCCAGGCGCGGCCGCACTCCGGCGAGCGCGAGCGCGACGATGGCGATGCCCGCGACCGGCAGGATCGCGTACCAGCCGCCCGTGCCGTCCTCGCCGTCCTTCACGGCCTGCTGGAACGCCCCCCAGTGGATGCCGATCAGGGACTGCATGTCCTTGTCGTACCGGGTGAAGTCGGCCGTGGCGGCGCCGCGCGCCGCGGCGGCCTGCGCCTTCTGCCCGCCGTCGACGAGCGCGCGCATCCGGTGGTCGTTCTCCTGGACCCTCTGGTAGTCGGCCAGCACGCGCTTCAGGGCGTCCTCGGTGTCCACGGGCCTGGCGAGGTCGTCGACCCGGTTGGCCTCCGTGCCGAGGAAGCCGAGGAACGGCGCGCGTCCCTGCTCGACCGGCAGCCCCTTCTGCACGGCGGCGTTGTACTCGTCGAGGTTCCCGGCCTTCAGGTAGAGGACGGTCTGCGACTTCTTCAGGTAGACCTGCTCGTAGGAGTCGGCGCGGGCCGGGTCGAGCAGGAAGCGCGTCTCGTCGGCGTTCGCGCTGTTGCTGATGGCGCGCGCCCGCGACAGCGACAGGATCGGGTCGAACCCCTGCTCCTTCGCCCTGCGCAGGTCGTCCGCCTGCCCGGCGAGCATCGCGGCGCACGCGGCGACGAGGACGAGCGCGCCGAGCGTGGCGACGGCCAGCGCCGGGTTCAGCAGCCGCCGGAAGCGGCGCGCCAGGTACGCCTGGAGCCCCAGCAGGACGGCCAGCAGCACGATCCCGGTGACGACGACCCACAGGGTGCCCGACCGGACGTCGGAGCGCTTGTTCTCGTAGGTGTGCCGGACGAGCGTGCCGTTGTCGAGCGTCAGGTTGTAAGCCTTGGGCAGCAGGTCGAGCTTCATCATGTCGGTCGCCTGCCGGTACAGGTCCAGGACCTTCTTCGGCGGCTGGCCGGAGGTGCGCCCCGACTGCTGGTCGAGCAGGAGCGCCTGCGAGGCGAGCCGCTCGTAGCGGCCGATGCCGTCCAGCAGGTCGCGGGCGGTGTCGTCCTCGGTGGTCTCGTCGGCGAGCTTCGCGGCCTTCAGCAGCGCGACGCCGGCGCGCTGCCGGTCCTGGTCGTAGCGGGCGAGGGCCTCGTCGCGGCCGCCGCCGGCCGCGGGCCCCGCGAGCAGCGCGTTGGCCAGCTGGGCGTCCATGTCCGACAGCTGGAAGTACATGTCGCCGGTCGCGACGACCTGCGGGCCCGCGTCCTTCCCGATGACCTTCACGCCGTCGCGGGCGTCGGCGATCGCCGCCCACGCCGCCACGAGCAGCGCCACGAGGACCACGGCGACCGCCGCGGTCAGCGCCCGGACCCGGCCCGCGACGGTGCGGGGGAGCGCCCGCGCGATGCCCGACGGCTCGCCGGGGACCGCGCGCCGCAGCCGCCGCTCCGACGGGCGCTCCGGCGGCGGCGCCGCGCCGCCGGGAGCCGGGGCGCCGCCTCCGGGACGGCCGGACGGTGCGCCCGGCGGTCCTCCCGGCGCCTGCTGGACGGCCGTCATGTCGCCTCGTCTCTGGTCAGCGTGATGGTGGTCCAGGCGCCGACGTGGATGCGGTCGCCCGCGGACACGGGGACCTCCTCGTTCAGCGGGATCGGATCGGTGGAGCCGTTCAGGCATGTCCGGTTCCGGGAACCGGGGTCGACGAGCGTCCAGGAGCCGTCCGGCTTGGCCAGCAGCACGGCGTGGACGTGCGAGACGCCCGGGTCCTCCGGCGGCTCGCGCAGGTCGATCTCCGGCGGGGACGGCTGCGCCGAGCTGCGGCGCCCGATGCGGATCTGCTGCCCGGCGAGCGGGATCCGCCGCTCGGGCGCGTACGGCGGGAACGCCAGCGTCGCCGAGTCCGGGCCCTCCTCGGCGATGACCGCGTTGTAGTACTCGCGGTCGGCGGCCACCACGGCCGTCCAGCCCGTCGCGCTCGGCGCGGGCGGTGGAGGCGGTGGAGGCGGTGGAGGCGGTCCCGGTGGTCCCGGGGGCGGGGGAAGCGGCCGGTCGGGCGTGGGCCTGCCGCCGCCGGTCGCGAAGTCGTAGCCGCAGATCTCGCAGAACCGGTCGGTGCCGGGCTCTCCGCAGTCGGGGCAGCGCCGCTCCCCGGACGGGCCGGACGGCGCCGCCGGCCCCCCGCCGGACGGGGACGCGGGGGGCGTGGCGGGCGCGCCGATGAGCTCGCCGCAGTCGTCGCAGTAGTCCGCGGACCGCGAGGTGTGGCCGTTGGGGCAGATCGCCATGCTCAGCCCTCGCCCCGCCGCGTCGGGACGGTCTCGTCCTTGCGGGTCGTCGGGGTCTCGGCGCCGCGCGTCCGGACGGTCTTGGTGGAGCGGGTGTCGAGCGTCATCTCGTCGGCCTTGTCGACGTCGCGCTTCAGCCGGACGGTCCCGGTGACCGGGTCGACGACGTCCACGACCCGGCGCAGCAGCGCGGTGATCTCCTCGTTGCCGGCCTGGTCGGCGAGCACGACCGCGCGGCCGAGCCGCGCGGTGGCGGTGTCGACGTCGCCCTTGCCGCGGGCCTCCAGGCCCTCCTGGATGGCCTGCGCCAGCTCGGCCTGCCCGGTGTAGTCGGCGACCCGCGAGTTGATCTTGGTGGAGAGGGCCTCGTCGTCGGTCCACTGCGCGAGGACGTTCCCGGTCGCCAGCACCTGCGCCTCCTCGCCGGGGGCGCCCGGCACGACCAGCTTCACCCAGGCGGCGCGGACCTCCTTGCCGATCTCGCCGGGCGGCACCTCGACGCAGACGTGGTAGTCGCGGCTCTCCGCGCCCCACGCGCCGAGCGGGTAGTCGCCGGCCTGCGGCGCCGACTCCACCCGCTTGCCGCTGAGGTCGTCCACCGACGGCATGACCTGCTTGACGAACTTCAGCGTCGCGGTCTTCGGCGTCCACACCCGCAGCGCCACGTCCGCGACGGCCTTGCCCATCGCCGCCTCCGTCATCGCCCGGAAGTCGGCGGCGAGGTCGTTGGTGTCGCGGATGAACTCGACGCTGCCGAGCATCGCGGACGCGATCCGGCGCAGCTCGGCGACCTCCCAGTCGGTGCCGATGCCGCGGCAGTCGCAGACGAACCGGCCCGCGCAGCGCGCCAGCGCGGCGTTGAGCTGCTCGGGCGTCTCGTGCTGGTTCTTGCCGTCGGTCAGCAGGATCGCCTGCCGGATCGCGCCGGGACGGGCGTCGAAGATCTGGTCGGCGAGCCGCAGCCACGACCCGATGGCGGTGCCGCCGGACGCCTTCAGCCGCTTCAGCTCCTGCTTGGCGCGCTGCCGGGCGCCGTCGGACGCCTTGACCAGGCCGGGCTGCTGCGGGAAGACCATCGACGCGGAGTTGGAGCCGGAGACGATGGCGAACTCGACGCCGTCGCGCAGCGTGTCCACCGCGGTCTGCGCGGCGGCGACCGCGGCGCGCAGCTTGCTGTCGGGGTACGACATCGAGCCGGACGTGTCGATGATGATCACCACGGCGGCGTCCACCGCGGACGGCGACGGCAGCGCCGGGCCGGTCGCCTCGACGGACACGATGGCGTGCACCTCGCGGCCGCCCGCGGGCAGGTACTTGTTCTGGTCGACCTTGATCGTGAATTGCGGCTGCTCGCTCATCGGTGCTGCTCCGTGCTCTCGGGGTGCGTGCGCGGGGGGACTGGGGGAGGGGGGAAGGGGATGACCGCGACGGTGATGTTGTCGCGCCCCCCGGCGTCGAGGGCGTGCCGCACGAGCGTCCGCGCGGCGCCGAGCGGGTCGGCGGCCGGGTCGGGCCGCTCGTTCTCGGCGGGTGCGCCCTCGGCGGCGCCCGCCGCCGCGTTCCCGGCGGCCGCCTCGAGGCCCTCGCCCGCCGCCGCGGGGTCGTGCGCGGGGGCGTGCGCGGAGCCGCCTCCGGGCCCGCCGAGGAGGGCCGCCAGGTCCGCGGCCGCGGGGAAGTAGTTCCACAGGCCGTCGCTGCACACCAGCAGCGTGCCGGGGCCGGTCGGGCGGAACGTCGCGACGTGCGGCCGGACCTCGCCCGCGTCCGCGCCCAGCCAGGCGGTGATGACGTGCGCGTTCGGGTGCGCCTCCGCCTCGGCCTCGGTCAGCGCGCCCTGCGCCACCATGATCGCGGCCCACGAGTCGTCCTCGGTGAGCTGCCGGGACGCGCCCAGCTCGGCCATGTCGCCCGTGTTCGGCTCGGTGTCGCCGGTGTTCGGCTCGGTGTCGTCCGGTCCGAGGCCCTCCGGCCGCGTCGCGTCCGGGCGGGTCTCCTCGTCGCCGGAGTCGGCCGTCCCGTCCCCGTCGGCGGACAGCCAGTAGGCCCGGCTGTCGCCGACCCAGCCGACGGTCAGGGCGCCGCCGCGCGTCACCGCCGACACGTACGTGCACGACGGCGCCTCCGACGGGGACGCGGCGAGCGCCGCGACCGCGTCGGCCGCCTTCAGCGCCGCCGCGCGGGTCGCCTCCTCGGGGTCGCGGCCCGCGTCCAGCAGCGCCGCCAGCTCGGCGGCGGCGGTGTCGGCGGCCGCGCGGGACGCCTCGTCCGGACGCTGCGACGAGCCGACGCCGTCCGACACGACCGCGACGACGCCGGCGGCGTGCGCGGCGAGGGCGATCGCGTCCTCGTTGCGGCTGTAGCGGCGGCCGCGGTCGCTGGCGCCCGCGGCCGCGAGCGGTCCGGACCCGTTCGCGGCCGGGCCGGCGGATCCGCCGGCGGCCGGAAGGCCGATCTCGACATGGTCGCGTTCGGCGGGCTGGCGCAGGCCGCACCGCTCGCAGTAGCCGTCCGCGTCGATCGCCGCGCCGCCGCACTCCGGGCACGGGCGGGCCTCGCCCGCCGCGCGGCGCCGCGCGATCGAGGCGGAGCTCTGCCGGATGGTCGCGCCCTCCCGGGGCGCCGCGCCGCTCCCCTCGGGACCGGCGGGCGGCGGGTCGCCGAGCTTGTGCCCGCAGTTCTCGCAGAACACGTAGCCCGGGTAGACGATCTCCCCGCACACCGGGCAGGTCGGTTCGGCGGGCTTGGCCGCGGCCGTGCCGTCGACGGGGGCGGCGGTCGGGTCGTCGGTCACAGCAGCGTCCTCGGGCGTACGGCGTTGGCGGAGTCGATGAGCAGGCGCGACTCGGCGCGGTCACGGGAGCGGCGCGCCAGTTCCCGGTAGGTGCGCTCCAGCCGGCGCCGCAGCGGGGTCTCGGCGAGCGGCGCGCCCATGAGCGCACCGCCCTGCGCACCGCCCGGCGCGCCGTTGCCGGAACCGGCGGGCAGCCAGTCGAGCGCGGCCTCCAGGATCTCGGCGGCGAGTCGGTCGCGCCGCTCGTCGTCCAGGTCGAGGCCCTCCAGCCGCTCGCCCGCCGCGACCAGCTCGGCCGCCGTCAGGTCCGCGGGCGCGCGGCCGCGCACCGCCGTCGCGACGGCCGCGACCTGCGCCGGCACGTACCGGATGGAGATCTTCGGCACCGCGTCCAGGGCCTGCACCGCGGCGGCGCGGCGGCCCGCGGCCAGGTGCACGCGGGCCAGCCCGAACGCCGCCGTGAGGTAGCCGTGGTCGGTCCGCCACACCAGCTCGAACAGCCGGACGGCCTCGTCCGGCGCGGAGTGCTCGCGGCAGTAGGCGAGGCCGAGCTTCGGCGCCGCCTCGCCGGGCAGCAGCGAGTACAGCCGGTCGAAGCACCGCTCGGCCTCGGCGACCCGCCCCGAGGCGAGGAGCGACACGGCGCGGAACCAGTCCACCCGCCAGTCGCCGGGAAGGCTCTGCGCGAGCCCGTCCAGCAGGGCCGACGCCTCGTCCGCGCGGCCCGTCTCGATCTTGACGCGGGCGAGCGCCAGCATCACCTCGGGGGTGCGCTCCGGCGCGCTCTCCAGCACCGGGCCGAGCTGCTCGTCGTCCAGCGCGGTCAGCCCGGCCAGGAACGCGGCGGCCGGGTCGGCGCCGTCCACCAGCGGCACCGGCAGCGCGGACGCCGCGACCTCCGGCGGGACGGGCGGCAGCGCGGACTCGGCCGCCAGGTCGCCCGCCATCCACGGGTCGAAGCGCTCCGGCCCGAACAGCGCGGACGGCGCGGGGCGCGGCGCGCCCTCCTCGGCGGCCAGCACCTCCCGCAGCACGCCGGTGAGCTGCTCCGCCATCTCCGCCGCGTCCTGGAACCGCTCCGCGGGCTCCTTGTGCGTCGCCCGGCGCAGAAACCGGTCGTAGGACTCGTACTTCTGGAGCAGCGGCACCTCCTCGCGCGGCGGCAGGCTCTCCGCGTACGCCCGGGTGTAGCCCTTGAACGGGAAGCTCAGCACGGCCAGCGCGCGCCCGACCGTGTAGAGGTCGGAGCTGATCGACGGGCCGACGTCGGCGATCTCCGGCGCCTGGTAGCCGATGGTGCCGTAGATGGCGCCGTCCGGGTCGTCCAGCCGCCGGACGCCGCCGAGGTCGATGAGCTTCAGCTCCTCCTCGGACTGGATGACGTTGTCGGGCTTGAAGTCGCAGTAGACCAGGCCCTTGGCGTGCAGGTAGTCGAACGCGCGCAGCACCTCGAGGCCGTAGGCGATGGCCTGCGTGAGCGGCAGGTGCTTCTCGCCGGTGGGCTGCGGCTGCTCCAGCAGGATGTCCTTGAGCGACTGGCCGCCGACGTACTGCATGACGATGTAGCCGTCGCCGTCGTGCTCGACGAAGTTGTAGATCTTGACGATGTTCGGGTGCTCGACCTCGGCGAGGTAGGCGCGCTCCGCCGCGGCGGCGGCCATGGCGTCGGCGTCCCCGGTGTCCAGCAGGCCCTTGAGCACCACCCACCGGTTGCTGACGTTCTTGTCCTGCGCGAGGTAGATCCAGCCGAGGCCGCCGTGCGCGATGCAGCCGAGCACGCTGTACTGCCCGCCGACCAGGTCGCCGGGGCTGAGCTTCGGGGTGAAGGAGAACCCGGTGCCGCACTTCGGGCAGAACCCCTCGGTGCGGCCCGGCCGGTCGGGGCGGCCGCGCCCGACGGGCTCGCCGCAGTTGGAGCAGTACCGCTTGCTCTCCGCGACCTGCGGGTCGCTCATCACCGCCGAGGACGGGTCCCGGTACGGGACGCGCGGCACCTCGACGAGACCGGCGCCGAGCATCCCGCGCCGTCCGGACGACCGCGACGAGCCGGTGCGGGTGCTGCCGGTGCGGGTCGTGCCGCTCGTGCCGCTCGTGCCGGTCGTTCCGCTCGTCCCGGTCGAGGCGGACGGCTGGTCCGGGGGCGAGCCGCATTCGTCGCAGTAGCCGTCGACGATCGTGCCGGAGCAGCCCGGCTGGCGGCATTCGCCGTCCGGCGGGGCGGACGCCCCCGCCGATCCGGACGGCGCCTGCGCGGCCGGGGCGGCCGCCGAGCCGCATTCGTCGCAGTAGCCGTCCACGATCGTGCCGGAGCAGCCCGGCTGGGTGCAGGCGTCCGGCGCGCCGGACCCGGAGGCGGGCGACCCGGACGCGGAGGATCCGGAGGCGGGCGACGTGTTCGGCGAAGCGGGCGGCATGCCGCATATGACGCAGTAACCGTCCTCGATGGTTCCGCCGCAGCCCGGCACGGTGCACTGGCTCAACGTTCCGCTCCCTTCGCCCGCGAGGTGATGGCCTGCTGGTAACCCGACAGCGTCACGGTCGCCTCGCGCAGGTCGCACGGCGAGGTCCAGAGCAGCTCGCGGGCCCGCTCGTAGATCGCGGCGAGTTCGGCGTCCTCGGACCCGCCGAGGCGGGCGGCCTTCGCCCGGTACGCCTCCAGCCGTCCGCGCAGCTCCTCGCGCCGGTCCAGCAGGCCCCGGATCACCTCGACGTCCCTGCGGGCCTGGTCCAGCGCGGCGTGCATCGCCCGGTCCAGGTCCGCGACCCGGTCGGCGAGGTCGTTCCAGCCGCCGCCGCGGGCCGCCGTGCCGTGCGGCGGCCGGCCGACGGCGGCGAGCCGGTCGGCGAGCGTGGCGGACATGTCCGGTAGATCCGGCAGCACCGGCGAGGCGATCTTCGCGAGCACCTCGTCGCGGACGCGGCGCGCCTCCGCCTCCGTGCCGCGCAGCGCGTCGAGCACGGCCGCGATCCCGGCGATCCGGTCGGCGAACCCCTCGCGCAGCCGCTGCGCCTCCTCGAGGCCGCGCCGCACGTCCGCCAGCGCGGTGCGCAGCGCGTCCAGCCGGCCGGTGTCGGCGCGCCCGCCCTTAGCCAGCGCGAGCGGATCGGCGCGCACGACCGCGGCCACGGTGCGCAGCTCGGCGGTCAGCCGGTCCAGGTCGGGGTCCGTGCCGCCCAGCGCGGCCAGCAGGTCGGCGGCGGCGCGCTGCTCGGCCTCCACCTCGGCGAGCCGGGACAGCAGCGCCGACCAGACGGCGTCGAGCGCGGCGACGGTCTTGGCGACGTCCTCGTACAGCGGCGTCATCCGCGCGACCACCGCCTGCAGCGTCAGCCTCTCGCCGGACGGGACGGCCAGCAGCGTCCGGCGCTCCAGCGGGACCTCCTCGGCCGGCAGCTCCACCGACGGCCCGGCCAGCAGCCGGGTCAGCTCGGCGAGCCGCGACCGGTCCGGCCGCGGGTGGAGGGCGCGCAGCCGCTCGGCCTCGCCGAGCGTGCGCCCGTAGTGGTCGAACAGCGCCCAGATCTCCGCCATCCGCGACCGCACCTCGGCCTGCACGCGCCGCGTCTCCCCGTCCAGCGCCGCGCCGTCCAGCAACTGGTACCCCGGATGCCCCTCCAGTTCGAGCAGGGCCGTGCTGATGCGCTCCTTCTCGTCGCGCAGCTGCGCGAGCGCCCGGTCGGCCCCGTCCCGGTCCAGCGGGGGCCGGGCCGCCCACACGTCGTTCACCGCCCGTCCGCGATCATGCGTTCGCCCCCGATTCCCCCGAATAGAGCACGTTTTGGGGCACAGTGTTCACCATGCGGCGTGGGCATCTCAAGCGAGCCCGCGATCGGAGCGCGCCGTGCCGCCCGTCCTGCGTCAGGTGACGCTTTCCGGGCGTTCCCGCCACTGCGAAATGTCAGTGTTCGAACGTATGATCGAACCATGGCGAACGTTGCGACGCACCTTCGGACCACCCCCGCGCACGACGCGGCCGGCACCGTGCTCACCGCCGCCGAGATCGCGGCCCTCGCGCTCTCCCTCGCGCACCTCGGCGCCGGCCCGCAGGCCGCCACCGCCCGCCGCGCCCTGCGCTCCCTCCTCGACAACGCCGGCCACGACGACGTGGTCGCCGCGACCCTGGCCACCCTCACCGCGCCCCTGGACGCCTCCACCGCCGACCGCGCCCGCGTCATCGCCGCGGCCATCACCGAGCACCGCGTCGTCCGGCTCTGCTACGGCGACGCCGGCGCCAACGTGACGATCCGCGAGGTGGAGCCCGTCACCTGCCTCGTCCACCGCGACCACTGGTACCTCGTCGGCTGGTGCCGCATGCGGCGCGGCGTCCGCGCCTTCCGCTTCGACCGCATCCTCGCCGTCGAGTCCACCGGCCTGCCCTCGCGCCCCCGCCGCGCCGACCGCTACCTGCCGTTCCAGCGCCGGACGGCGCACGCGGCCTGACGGGGGCCGGGCCGGCGCCGCGCCCTCAGCGCAGGACGCGGCGCCGGCCCCGCACGGCCCGCCCGAGCAGGCGGCCGGTCGAGCGGGCCAGCCGGCCCGCCGGCGTGCGCGACGGGTCGTCGCGCTGCTCGGCGCGCAGGCCGTGGATGATCTCCTCGACGGCCTTGCGGGTCAGGTCGCGCACCTCGGTGACCGCGCGGTCATCGTCCGCGCGGCCCTCCCACAGCGAGGTGTCGATCGGCTCGCCGAAGCCGAAGTAGAGCCGCTGCGGGCGCGGGATCGGCGTCGGGCCGATGCAGCGCGACACCGGCATCAGCACGTCGTCGCGCAGGCCGCGCTCGCCGAGGACGGCGCGGCCGAGCAGCCGGGCCGGGGCGAGCAGCGGGCTGCCCGGGTCCAGCACGGTGGTGAACATCTCCTCCACCCCGACCGAGCCGAACGGGATGATCGGGCAGCCCGCCTCCACGGCGAGGCGGGCGAAGCCCAGCCGGCCCTCCCATTGCAGCCGGTACCGGTCGGCGCGGTCGCGCGTGGCCTCCCGCGCGCCCCCGGGGAACACCACGACCATCTGCCCGTCGCTCAGCAGGGCCCGGCAGTTGGCGCGGGTCCCGTCCACCGAGCCGCCCAGGTCCATCACGCTGCGCCACCCCGGGATCCGCCAGTGCGCGTGGTCGGCCAGCGACCGCACCCACACCCCGCGTCGCCGGTGGATCTCGAAGAAGATCAGCGGCGCGTCGACGACCCCGTACACCGTGTGGTTGCCGACCAAGAGCGCCGGACCCGTCCGGGGCACGTTCTCCATGCCGTGGAAGACGGGCGAGGTGTACGCGCGCCACGGTTCGAGCGCCAGGTCCGCAGCGCGGATCAGCGCGCCGGACGGCGGGGTCCAGTCGAGGGGGGAGGCCATGGCGACCGATCGTAAAGGAGACCGACCGCCGCTCCTGACCCGAGGGTCAGCGACCGCTTACTCGAGCGGCTCATAGAACGAGTCGACCGCCGGCTGCCCGGTGTAGTTGGGACCGGCCTGGTCGTCGGCGCCCAGGTACCGGAAGGGGAACCGCACCTCGCGCCGCCCCCGCAGGGAGATCCGGCGGCGCCGCCCGTCGTAGTGGAACCCCGCCTCGCGCAGCGCCGCCCCGACCCGCCGCCCGCCCGCGCCTCCCCCCGGACCTCCGCTCGGAGCCCCGCTGGAGGACCCGTCCGAGAGCCGGACGCTCGCCGCGTCGAAGTTCGCCACGAGCAGCCCGTCCGCGCTGAGCCACGACGCGGCGCGTGCCAGGACGCCCAGCTTGTCGCCGACGTAGTGCAGGCCGTGCACGCACGTGATCAAGCCGTACGGCGCGTCCGGCGCCCACTCCGCGACGGACGCCGTGACCAGCCGCACGGCGCTCGCCGCGGGCAGGAAACGGCCGGCCAGGTCGACGCCCGTGATCCGCGCGTCCGGGCGGCGGGCGGCGGCCTCGGCCAGCGCCCGCCCCGCGCCGCAGCACAGGTCGAGCCAGCCGTGGTCGATCTCCGCGAGGACGTCGATCCCGAGCTCCCGCCCGTACGACCTGAGCGTCCGCTCCCGGTTCATGGCGCAGTTGGCCACCACCGGTGACCTTTCCAACGTCACGTCGTCCAGCCGCCGCTCCATGCCCGGATTCTGGCACCGCGCGCGGCCCGGCGACGGGGGACGCCCGAAGAACTAGCATTGCGGCGGTGAGCGCCCGGGACGTCCTTGAGCATCTGCAGCGGCTCGGCATGTCCGGATACGAGGCCAAGGCGTACGTGGCCCTGGTCGGGGCGGGCAGGCCGGTCAACGGGTACGAGGTGGCGAAGCGCTCCGGGGTCCCGCGCAGCACGGTGTACGAGACGCTCGGCAAGCTGGTGGCGCGGGGCGCCGCCTACGAGCTGCGGGGATCGTCCGACGCGACCGAGTACCTGCCGCTGCCGCCCGACGCGCTCCTGGACCGGATGCGGCGGGAGTTCGACGGGTCGGTGGACGTGCTGAGGTCGGCGCTGCCCGCCGTGGCGGCGGCCCCCGAGGGCCACCTGATCCACGGGCTGAAGGACGCCGAGGCCATGCTGGACCGGGCGGAGGACGTGATCGCCGGTGCCCGGCGCGACCTGTTCATGTCCGTGTGGCCGGAGGAGATGCGGCGGCTGCGGGAGGCGGTCGTCGACGCCGCCGGGCGGGACGTCGAGGTGTCGGTGGTCTCGTTCGGCGAGGACGCCGACCCCTTCGGCGGGGACGGTGACGGGGCCGTCTACCAGCACCGGTACTCCGCGCCCGAGGCCGTCCTGGAGGATCTCGGCTACCGGCTCCTGGTGGTCGTCGGCGACCGGCGGGAGGCCGTCGTCGGCGGGTTCGGCGAGGGCGCGGCGTGGGGGATCTACACGGCGGACCCGGCGGTCGCGCTGATGGCGGCCGAGTACGTCCGGCAGGACATCGCCCTGCAGATCCTCGCGGACCGGGTCGGCGCCGGGGAGCTGGACCGCCTGTTCGCCACCGACCCCGGCCTCCTGCGCCTGCTCGGCCGCGGCCGCCCCTGACGCGGTCAGGAGGTGGTGCGGCGGACGGCGTCCGAGACGACGGCGGTCACGTCGCGGGTGCGGGCGTACACGGCGCGTTGCACCTGGGCGCCGTTGCCGCGCTCCAGGATGCCGTGCAGCAGCCGGGTGGCGGTCGTCAGGTCGCCCGCGCGGTCGAGCGCCGGGCCGAGATGCTCCAGCAGCGCGCGGACCACCTCGTGGACGGGGGCGGCCCGGCGGGTCGCGGGGTGCACGAGGTCCTCGCGCAGCCCGGACCGCCCGGCGCGCCACATCGCCAGCCGCATCAGGTCGGCGCGGACGGGGTCGGGCGGCTCGCCCGCGTGCCACGACTCGGCGGCGGTGTCGACCATCGCGCGGACCAGCGCGGCGATCAGCACGGCGTCGTCGGCGTGCATGCACACGTCGGGGACGCGGATCTCCACGGTGGGGTAGCGGCGGGACAGCCGCGCGTCGTAGTAGATCATTCCTTCGTCGACGAGCGCGCCGGTGTCCAGCAGCGCCTCGACGGTCGCGCGGTAGGCCTTGGCGGAGCCGAACAGCTCCGTCGGGCCGCTGGACGGCCACCGCCCCCACACCTGGTACCGCCAGCTGTCGTAGCCAGTGTCGGCGCCCTGCCAGAACGGGGAGTTGGCGCTGAGGGCCAGCAGCGCCGGCAGCCAGGGCCGGATCCGGTCGAGGACGGCGACGCCCTCGTCCGGCGTCGCCACGCCCACGTGGACGTGGCAGCCGCAGGTGAGCTGCTCGTCGGTGGTGGCGGCGTAGGCGTCCGACATGCGCCGGTAGCGGTGCGTCGGGGACAGCGACGGGCGGACGGCGACCGGGGAGGTGGCGAGGGCGGCGACCGTGATGCCGACGCCCGCCGCGGCCTGCGCCGCCGCCTGCCGCGCCGACCTGACGTGCGCGGACACCTCGTCGAGGGTGCGGCAGACGGGGGTGCAGATCTCCAGTTGCTCGCGCTGCAGCTCGCATTCCAGCGGTTCGGACCGCCGCCCGCCGTTGAACAGGACCTCGGCGTGGCGGCGGGCGTACTGGACGACGGAGCCGGAGACGGCCTGCGGCACGCCGCTGACGGGGTCGACGAGAAGGAGCTCCTCTTCCACCCCGAAGGTGCGCATACCCGTCGAACTGCGAAGTGTCACTACATGGTTGTGCCCTCAGCGCACTGAAGTACCTCCTCCAGGTGACACCCGGATGGCCGGAGGCGGCGCGCGAGGGGCGCGGAAGGGCTAGCGGGCGGGGCCGGGAGCCGCCTGGGCGAGGACGACGATGAACGAGGCCGTCACCATGACCGGACCGCGGTCCAGATGGTCCAGCCAGCGGCGGGCGGCGTCCCGGTCCAGGTGGCCGGCCTCGACGGCGCGGCCGGTGGTGCGGCGCAGCCCGAACACCTGTTCGGCCGTGGCCGGATCGCGGAACACCGGGGCCGCGTTCAGCACCGACAGGACCGCGAAACCGGCCGCCTCCGCCAGCCGCGGGACCTGCCGGCCCATCGCCCGGTTCCGGTTGGCGCTCCCGGCGACGAACCGGGTGAACGCCAGGCTCGTCTCCAGGTCGGGGTGGTCGATCGCGAGCGTGTCCCAGTCGGGTTCGGCGAGCGCCAGCAGCCCGCCCGGCCGCAGGACGCGGCGCAGCTCGCCGAGGGCGCGGGGCGGGTCGTCCAGGTGCATCATCACCCGGTCCATCCGGGCCCGGTCGACGGAGGCGGCGTCCAGGGGGAGGGCGTGCGCGTCGGCCCGCTCCACCCGGACGCCCGGCAGGTCCGCGGTGCGGCGCCGCGCCTCGTCCGCCATGGCCGCGTCGTGGTCGACGCCGATCACGGTGCCGGACGGCCCGGTCGCGGAGGCGAGGGCGGCCAGGTCGGTGCCCGGTCCGCAGCCGACGTCCAGGAGCGTGTGGCCGGGCTCGATGGAGAGGGACTCCAGCATGTGGCGCTTGTAGGCGTGCGCCACGTCCGTCCCGGCGACCCTGTCGAGGTAGTCGATGCTCGCTGCCATGCGGCGATCAAACCAGCCGGATGTGGAGGAGATGTGCGCTCACGGTGCCAGCCATGTGCTCAGCAGCTCTCCCGTCTCCTCCAGGCGGTCGATGTAGAGCATGTGGCCGGACTCGATCTCGCTGATCGTCAGCACGTCGCCGAGGGTGGCGCGGCAGTCCACGACGAACTCCGGCCGCACCAGGTCCGCGAGCGTCGCGATCACCAGGTGGGTCGGCAGGCCAGCGGGCGGCGGGACGTGGGGGCGGGCCATCTCCGAGTACGCCGCCACGATCGCGGCCCGCTCGTACCGCCAGCGGGTGCGGCCGTCCGGGCCGTGCTCCAGGTGCTCGCCGACCTCGTCGCTCACGGTCTCCTCGGAGGCCAGGGACCAGCGCGCCACCAGCGACGCGCGCGCCTCGACGGCGTCCGCGAACGACACCTCCGCCATGTACCCGCGCGCGGTCCTCGCGGCGTCCTCCGGGTCGAGCCCGATCGCCGGGTCCAGCAGGACGAGCCGCCGCACCCGGTCCGGCGCGGTCCGCGCCAGATGCACCGCGATCATGCCGCCGTAGGAGTGCCCGACGAGGTCGGCCGTCTCCAGGCCCTCGGCGTCCATGACCGCCAGAACGTCCTCGACGTGCTGCTCGACGCCCCACGGCGGCAGGTGCGGGGAGCGGCCGTGCCCGCGCAGGTCGGGCGCGAGGGTGTACCGGTCCGCGAGGTGCCGCTCGGCCGTCCGCCGCCACCGGGCCCCGTGCCCCGTGACGCCGTGCAGGGCGACCAGCGGCTCTCCCGATGGATCTCCGTACCGATGAACATGCAACGCCGCGTCCGTCATGCTGGAAAGCGTAAACGCGGAGTAAGCCAGGGGCCCGCCGTTCGCCGATCGCCTCCAGCCGATCCCCGGCCCCCCGCGCCGGTCAGGACCGTTCCCAGCGGACGGAGCTGAGGGCGAGCAGCGCGACGTGGAGGGAGACGCACGACTCGACGTCGTCGAGGTCGGCGTCGAGGACCCGCTCGATGCGGCGGAGCCGCTCGTAGAAGGCCGGGCGGGACAGGTGGGCCTGCTGGGCGGCGACGGCCTTGTTGCGCCCCGACTCCAGGTACAGCTCCAGGATGCGGGTCAGGTCGCTGCCGCGCTGCGCGTCGTACTCCAGCAGCGGGCCGAGCTCGCGCTCGACGAACGTCTGCACGCGGGCGTCGTCGCGCAGCAGGTGCAGCAGGCCGCGCAGCCGCAGGTCGGGCAGCCGGTAGAACAGCCGTCCGCCCGAGCCGCGGGCGGCGACGTCGGCGACCTGCTCGGCCTCCAGGAACGAGCGGCGGACGTCCCGGATCGTCTCCACCACGGACCCGGCGGCCATCACGGTGTCGCCGCCGGACTGCTTGCGGATCCGGGTGGCGACCTCGGTGAGCGCGGTCTCGGCGTCGGCGCGGGCGGGCAGCGAGGCCAGCACGCCGACCCGGGCCTGCGGGCCGCCCTCGTCCAGCACGCCGACCAGGGCGGCGAGGCGGGCGTCCTTGCAGGCGGCGGCGACCGTCTCGGCGAGCGCCGACAGCTCCCCGACGGGCGGCGCGGACCCGCGCGCCGCGTGGGCGGGGCCGCGGTGCCGCAGCACGGCGCCGAGCAGCCGGCGGCCGGACAGCGGCACGCCCAGCGCGCGGGCGCGCGCGGCGGCCTCCTGCGGGTCGGAGTAGGCGTGCGCGAGGATCCGGGCGATGATCGTCCCGTGCGCCTGCCGCTCGACGCTCTCGGCGTGCCGGTCCAGCAGCCGGCCGAGCGCGAGGGTGGTCGCGGCCCGCTCGATCAGCACGGTCTCGCGCGGCGACGGCGGCGAGCCGAGCACGATGATCAGCCGGCCCCAGTCCTCGCCGCGGGCGCCGACCGTGGTGACGAGCCAGCCGGACGCGGCGTCGTAGCCGGTGCGGGTGCGGGGCCGGACGGCGCGCGAGCGGGTCTCCCACGCCGACAGCAGCTCGGCGGGGTCGCGGCCGGCGGCGTCGGCGGCCAGCACGCGGTGCGAGAGGTTCTCCAGCACGACCGGGTGCCCGCCGATCGCGGCGACCTGCCGGACGACCTCGTCGGTGGAGGCGCCCTCCACCGACAGCTGGGTGAAGATCTCGTGCAGCTGCTCGGAGGCGCGCAGCTCGGCGAACTGCTCCTGGACGATCCGGGCGTGCACGGACTCGGTGATGTCGACGAACGCCGGCTCGTGCGCCAGCACGACGACCGGGAGGCCGAGCTCCTCGGCGGCGGCGACCAGCGCGGCGGGCGGCCGGCTGGCGTAGCGCCGGCCGAGCTCGATCATCAGGCCGCTGACGCCGACCTCGGCGAGCTCGGCGATGTAGGCGCGCAGCCGGTCCGGCTCGTCGGGCAGCGCGATGCCGGTGGTGAGCACCAGCTCGCCGCCGTGCAGCAGGTGCGCGATGTCGGTGACCTCGGCGACGTGCACCCAGCGGACGAGGTTGCCGGTGCGGTCGGCGCCCGCGACGACGCGCGGCTGCCCGCGGCGGACCGCGTCGAGCTGGAGGACGTCGTCGAGTGTGGGCAGCATCGCCCGCGATGATATCCGACAGCCTGTCAATGCCGATGACCGAGAGGTTTACAGGGTGTAGGCGCCTGGGGGAGGCGTCCGGCGCCGCCGTGTTCCACTCCGTCAACCGGCGGGCCGGTGTCGTGACACTCTGCCGCTGGCCCCGCCGCCGCGCCGCACCGAGACTTGGCACATGTCGGAACACGCGAACCTGCTCCGGCGCCACAGGGCGGTCATGCCGTCCTGGTTGGCGCTCAACTACCAGGACCCCATCGAGATCGTCGGCGGCAAGGGAAACCGCGTGACCGACGCCGAGGGCAACGGCTACCTCGACTTCTTCACGGGCATCCTGACCAACATGATCGGGTACGACGTGCCCGAGGTGCGGGAGGCGGTGGAGCGGCAGCTCGCCACCGGCGTCGTGCACACCTCCACCGCCTACCTGCTGCGCGGCCAGATCGAGCTGGCCGAGAAGATCGCCCGGCTGTCCGGCATCCCGGACGCGAAGGTGTTCTTCGCCAACTCCGGCACCGAGGCCAACGAGACGGCGCTGCTGCTGGCCGCGTACGCGCGGCGCAGCGACCAGGTCCTCGCGATGCGGCAGAGCTACCACGGCCGCTCGTTCGGCGCGACGGGCATCACCGGCAACCGGGCGTGGACGAACCTGTCCTACTCGCCGCTGAACGTCCACTTCCTGCACGGCGCGGACCGCCACCTCCCGCAGTTCGCCGGCATGTCGGACGCGGCGTACGTCGACGCGTGCGTGCAGGACCTCCGGCACGTCCTCGCGACCGCGACCGGCGGGGACGTCGCGGCGCTGATCGCCGAGCCGATCCAGGGCGTCGGCGGGTTCACGATGCCGCCGGACGGGCTGTTCGCCGCCTACAAGGAGGTCCTGGACGAGGCGGGCATCCTGTTCATCTCGGACGAGGTGCAGACCGGGTGGGGGCGGACGGGCCAGGGCTTCTGGGGCATCGACAACCACGGCGTGACGCCGGACATGATGACGTTCGCCAAGGGCCTCGGCAACGGGTTCGCGGTCGGCGGCGTCGTCGCGCGCGGCGACCTGATGGACGCGCTGCACGCCGTCGGGCTCTCCACATTCGGCGGGAACCCGGTCTCGATGGCGGCGGCGAACGCGACCCTCGACTACGTCCTGGACCACGACCTGCAGGCCAACGCCGCGAAGCAGGGCCGGACGATCATCGGCGGGCTGCGGGAGGCGGCGGCGCGGTTCCCGGTCGTCAAGGACGTCCGCGGCAAGGGCCTGATGTTCGCGGTCGAGCTGGCCGACCCGGAGACCGGCGAGCCGAGCCCGCCGCTGGCCGTCGCGCTGATGGAGGCGGCCCGCGAGCGGGGGCTGCTGGTCGGCAAGGGCGGCCTGTACGGCAACGTGGTGCGCATGGCACCGCCCCTCACCCTGACCGACGCCGAGGCCCTGGAGGGCCTGGGCGTCCTGATCGCCTCGCTGGAGTCCGTCACCGCGGACGCCGCGCTGAACGCAACCGGGAAGACCGCCTGATGACCGACGCAGAGTCCCAGCGCAAGCACATCACCCACTGGATCGGCGGCAAGCCGTTCGACGGGGAGGCCGCCCGGCGCGGCGACGTCTACGAGCCCGCGACCGGCCGCGTCGCCGGGCACGTCGACTTCGCCTCGGCCGCCGAGGTGGACGCGGCCGTCGCCGCCGCGAAGGCCGCGTTCCCCGGCTGGCGGGACGCCTCCCTCGCCAAGCGGGCGTCCGTGCTGTTCCGGTTCCGCGAGCTGGTCGCCGCGCACCGCGACGAGCTGGCCCGGCTCATCTCGTCCGAGCATGGCAAGGTGCTGTCGGACGCGGCGGGCGAGGTCGCGCGCGGACTGGAGGTCGTGGAGTTCGCCTGCGGCATCCCGCACCTGCTCAAGGGCGGGTTCTCGGAGAACGTGTCGACGAGGGTGGACGCCTACTCGATCCTCCAGCCGCTCGGCGTGGTCGCCGGGATCACCCCGTTCAACTTCCCGGCGATGGTGCCGATGTGGATGTTCCCGGTCGCGATCGCGTGCGGGAACACGTTCGTGCTCAAGCCGTCGGAGAAGGACCCGTCGGCGTCGGTGCGGATCGCCGAGTTGTGGGCCGAGGCGGGCCTGCCCGACGGGGTGTTCAACGTCGTCCACGGCGACAAGGCGGCGGTGGACGGCCTGCTGCGCCACCCGGACGTGAAGGCGGTCAGCTTCGTCGGCTCGACGCCGATCGCGAAGTACATCTACGAGACGGCCGCGGCGAACGGCAAGCGGGTGCAGGCGCTCGGCGGCGCGAAGAACCACATGCTCGTGCTCCCGGACGCGGACCTGGACCTCGCGGCGGACGCGGCGGTGTCGGCGGGCTTCGGCTCGGCGGGGGAGCGCTGCATGGCGATCTCCGTGGTGGTGGCCGTCGACCCGGTCGGCGACGAGCTGATGGCGAAGATCCGCGAGCGGGTCGCGAAGCTCAAGGTCGGGCCGGGCGACGACCCCGAGGCGGAGATGGGCCCGCTGGTGACGAGGGCGCACCGCGACAAGGTCGCCTCGTACCTGGACTCCGGGGTCGCGCAGGGCGCCACCCTCGCGGTCGACGGCCGCGGGACGCCGGTGCTCGGCGGCGCCGGGGACGGCTTCTGGCTGGGCCCGACCGTCCTCGACCACGTCACGCCGGAGATGGACGCCTACAAGGACGAGATCTTCGGCCCGGTCCTCGCGGTCGTGCGGGCCGGCTCGTACGACGAGGCCATGGAGCTGATCTCCGCGAACCCGTACGGCAACGGCACCGCGATCTTCACCAACGACGGCGGGGCGGCGCGCCGCTTCCAGAACGAGGTGGAGGTCGGCATGGTCGGGATCAACGTCCCGATCCCGGTGCCGATGGCGTACTACTCGTTCGGCGGCTGGAAGGACTCGCTGTTCGGCGACAGCCACGCGCACGGCATGGAGGGCGTGCACTTCTACACGCGCACCAAGGCCGTCACGGCACGCTGGCTCGATCCGAGTCACGGCGGCGTGAACCTAGGGTTCCCCACCAACGGGTAGCGGTCTCCTCGTCGTCCGCGCGGTCGGCCTCGTCGCCGGCCGCGCGGCGGCGTACCGCCGACAGGCCGAGGCCCACGGCCAAGCAGGCGAACGGCACCGTCGGGACGACGTAGCGGTAGTCGAAGTCGGCGCTGGCGATGGGGAACAGCAGGAGCGTGGCCGCCGTCCCCCACACCATCAGGACCTCGCGGCGCCGCCCGCGGGCAGCCAGGAGGGCGACCGCGCCCAGCCCGAACACGGCGCCGATGGCCGGACCCGGCAGGAACCAGTGCCTCTGGTAGCCGATCATGCGGTCCGCGTACGGCCGGACGACCTCGCTCGGCGTGCCCGTCCGGCCGTACCGCATCGCGTCCGCGAGGACGGTGCCCGGCGCGCCGTGCCTGTCGGCGTAGGCGAGCCCGCTGGGGAACAGTTGCGGCCGGTCGGGGAAGTGGTACAGCCGCTCGGTCGTCGAGTTCGGGTAGGGGTACCGGCGCGGGCTGAAGGCGCGCCCGACGCCCTCGCCGACCGCCCGCAGGTAGTCGCCCGGCTGCGCCAGGATCGCGCGGACGGAGAAGTCCCGGAGCCTGCTGTTCGCCTCCGGCGACACCACGGGCGACAGCAGCTCGCGCGGCGGGATGTCGCCGCGCCAGATCAGGTGGCCGGGCGCCTCGCGCCGCTCGTCGGCGCCCGGGGGCAGGCACAGGGCCGCCTCGTCCGGCGGCGGGCGCATCTTCGCGCAGTCGGCGAACCCGGCCGTCCGCCCCCACAGGTAGATGCCGTCGGACGTGGTGAGCGCGTAGGTGCCGCGTCCGGCGTGGAACCACATCGCGTACGCGACGAGCGGGACCGCGGCGGCCGCGCCGAACGCGAGCGCGGCGCGCCACCCCCGCCGCCGCAGCAGCAGGCAGAGCAGGACGACCGGGACCACCGGCGCGCCCGCCGACCGGACGAGCACCGCGTAGCCGAGCAGCAGGCCGGCGGCCAGGGCCGTCCACCACGGCGGGGCCCGCCCGTCGCGGACGCGCCAGAGCAGCAGCGTCAGCGCGCCCGCGATCAGGAACATGAACAGCGTCTCGGACATCAGCAGGTGTTCGAGCTCGATCTGGTACGCGTCGTACAGCACGGGCAGCGTGACGAGGGCGGACGCCCAGGCGGGCAGCCCGGCGCGGCACAGCACCGCGTACGCCATCACCGCGATTGCGAGCCCCATGAGGTGCTGGACGACCACGACGGCGGTCAGGCTGTGCAGCGGTTCCAGCAGCCGCAGCACGAACGAGTACCCGAGCGTCTTGCTGGGCGACGGCGCGGGCCGCAGCGCGTAGCCGACGTAGAAGTACGAGTCGCCCGTGAACCACAGCCCGTGCGGGTAGGCGCGCACCGCCGTCCAGCGCAGCGCGGCACCGCCCGCGAGCGCCAGAACGAACGGCGCGTGGCGGAGATACCGACGAAACGCCCAGATAGCAATAAATGGCGCAAAAAGCCTTGACGGCACGCGGGACCGCCTCGCGGTGCTCGATGTCGGAACGCGGGTACCGGCCACGCTAGCCGCGAGCGGTGACGCGACGGTGAACGCGGGATTGCGGCCGGTGACGCGGGCCGGGGCGCCCGGCGCGAACCGGCAGGCCGGGCCGGGTGTCCGGTACTTTCCCACGGCCGTGGATATCCGTCGTTGATTTTCGTCCGGGCCCTCCGGACGAATAATGGCTCCACCCATTGACGGCGTCTGTGGCGGGCGACACAATCGCACTATCAATTAAAAGGGGCGAAATTAAAAGTCAGGCTCCGGAGTCAGAACGGGATCCGGCGTTCCGGTGACCGGTGGGACGGGACGAGCAGGAGTGCCGCGCTATGACCGCTGACGACCACGCCGCGGAGGTCGACGCGCTCGGCCGGCGGTTCCCGGGCTGGACGATCTGGTTCGGGCCGTTCACCCGCCGCTGGTGGGCGCTTCCACCCCGCGAGCGCGACCTCGGCGACTTCCTGGAGGCCGACACCCCGCAGAGCCTCATCGCACGGATAGAGGTGGTCAAGCACACCGCACCCAGGCATCCCTCCGACGACGGCCCCAGGCCGTTCCGCGACCCCCGGCAGAGCGCGCGGCGTCCCTCGAATCTCCTCCGTCTCGAGGGCGTCACACCGCCGCCGCCGCGCCGGGCGCCGGTGACCGCGTGGCCAGGCAGCACTGCAAGGTGATCCGCTGTTCCCCAACCTCGCCACGTCCACCGGCTGCACCGCGGCCCCGGGAAGGGCAGCCCGCGCCACATCCCTCTCCAGCAACCTCCGTGTGGCGCGGACACCGGCACCCACCGCCCTCCCGGGGCCGTGGCGTTTCCGCATACGAACCGGAAATGACTTTATGAATGGTCCCGGCCCGAGTAGCGATCTTCTGTAATATCGCCGCTCGGCGGCCCGAGTCGGAAGAGCCGCCACCGGAAACCTGCGAATGGCTTGCGGACGGCCCCCGGCGCCCTCGTGAATGGCGGCCGGGCCGCGGCCGGCCCGGCGTCCCGGGCGGGGCGCGCACCGCTCCGCCGTGCCGGAGGCGCTACGCTGCGCCGATGGGTCCGTCCGCGACGGGGGACGGCTCTGCGGAGGGGATCGGGAGCGACATGCGGCGGAGGGCCGGCCGGCGGACGGACGGCGGGAGGCTGGCGGCGCTGGCGGTGACCGCGGTGCTGGCGGTCGCGGGCCTCGGCGCGTGCAGCGAGGAGAACCCGGAACCGGTCGGTGTCGCGAAGGTGGCGAGCACGCTCGGCCCCGGCGAGGGCTCCCTCGACCTGCTGGCGATGCCGGGCTCGGTGGAGAGCGGCACCACCGATCCGCGCGTCGACTGGGTCACTCCCTTCCAGGAGCGCACCGGCTGCAAGGTCGGCGTGAAGCTGGTCAAGACCCCGCAGGAGATGTACGACCTCATGCGCAACACGGACCGCCGCTACGACGGCGTCGCCGCGCCGCCCGAGGTCGCGGGCCGCCTCGTCGCCGAGCACCAGGTCACCGCGGTCAACACCAGCCTCGTGGACGGCTACAAGAAGCTGCAGCCGAAGCTGCGGGGCCTGCTGAAGCAGGACGGCAAGTACTACGGCGTCCCCTACGTCTGGGGCGCGAACCTCCTCATGTACGACACCCGCACCGTGCAGCCGCCCGCGAGCTGGTCGGCGCTGTTCGACCCCGAGCAGGCCCGCCGCTACTCCGGGAAGCTGATCGTGCGCGACAGCCCGCTCGCGATCGCCGAGGCCGCGCTCTACCTCAAGGGCCACGACCGCAAGCTCAAGATCGGCGACCCGTACTCGCTGACGCCCCGCCAGCTCGCCGCCGCCGGCCGGGTCCTCTCCCGGCAGCGCCCGCACGTGCTGAAGTACTGGGAGCAGCCCGCCGACGCGATCAGCGCGTTCGCCGGGGGAGCGGCCGTGCTCGGCGAGGCCGGCCCCTACCAGGTCGACGTGCTGGACCGCGCCGGCAAGCCCGTCCAGGCCGCCGAGCCGTCCGAGGGCGTCACCGGCTGGATGGACGCGTGGATGATCGGCGCCCGCGTCCAGCACCCGAACTGCATGTACCAGTGGCTGCAGTGGACCGCGTCCCCGGACGTCCAGCAGCAGGTGGCCGAGTGGACCGGCGTCGCCCCCGCCAACCCGCAGGCGTGCTCCGGCGACCGCCTCCGCGCGGGCTTCTGCGGCGCCTTCCACGTCGGCGACCGCGACTACATCGACAAGATCATGTTCGCGCACGCGCCCACCCGCGTCTGCGGCGGCAAGACCAAGAAGGCCGACTGCACCGACTACGCCGAGTGGACCAAGACCTGGATCGAGTCCACCAAGGCGTGACGCACGCCCGAGTCGGGCTCTGATGGTGGTGGCGCGTCCGTCAAGGGTCTCTCCGGCGCGCCCGACCGCCCCTGGATGTGGCGTCGCGCCTCTCTGTGGCGTTAAGAGTCTCTCCGGCGCGCCCGACCGCCCCCAGTCGGGCGCGCCTCTCGGGTGGTCCCGGGCGTCCCCCCGAAGGCCCGGGTCACCCTTCTCCCTGGAGAGACCTCCACGACGACGGCGTCGATGGCCGTCGTCCGCACCGGGGCCGGTTCCTCGACCGGCCGTCCGGCGTTCGTGAGCGGCTCCCATGGGCCCCGCGGCGTGCGGGGTGCCGGTGGGGCCGGTGCGCAGTCGTCGCACGCGAACACCCCGGTGGAGTCCGGCAGGCGGCCGACGCGGACGCGCGGCCGGGGCCATTTCTTGCGGCAGACGACGCAGGCGTCGCCGAGGCGCTGAGCGGGGCTCAGCGTTCCCGGGTCGAACGTCGGCTCGCCCGTCTGGCCCATGTCCCCATCCCCCTGGCGGGAGTCGAATCACGTCACTCCTTTATAGGCGGGATCGGGTGTTGTCCCTGCTAGTGAAGGTGAAAAGGGCGGCAAAGGCTCTCGTGTCGACCGTCCGTTCATGATCATCGGGGGTTAACGGCGGGGCGGAGCACACGCGCACCGGGCGAGAGCTTTGCCATCTTTTGGTGGGTTATTGCGTACAAAGGAGATATGTCTGTCCGGATCGATGCGCGGCGCGTCCGGCCGCGGTCCGAGCGGGCACGCGTGACGCTGGCGGCGGCGGCCGCCGCCGGCTCCTCGCTCGCCGCCGCGGTGGCCGCGGCCGCGGC
>NZ_JABMCA010000028.1:0-116550 GCF_014706005.1 Actinomadura sp. RB99
GCGCCCGCGGCCCGGTGGGCGCCCGCCGCAGCGGCGGGAACCTGGACCGCCCGTGCGCCGGGACGGGCGCGCCGGGAGGCGCGGCCCCGCCCGGCGGTGCGTCCGCGACGGAGGCCGTGCCTGTGGAGTTCGCCGGATCGAGGGTCGTCATCACGCACCCACCTGCCGCCCGCCCCGGTAGCGTCCCTGCTACTGGGTGTAACCGACATTATGCGCGACGCCGCGGCCGTGGCGGGAGACCGGGGCGTCCGTGTCGGCCCGGCGCCGCCGGGCGCGCGCTGGAGCGTGCCACCGCCGGGCCGTCCCGCACGCCCATTACGGACCCGCCGGGCCGGGCTGTCAAGGCGATTTAACACGCACTTCACGCGCCGGAGATTTCCCGGCCCCGCTGACCAGTGTATTAATGCGGTGAAGGGCGAAGGGCCGCCTTTGGTCAATGGCCTCGCGCCGTGCTCTGCCAGGACGGTTGGATAATGGCGAAATGATCCTCTCCCCGCGAGGCGTGCGCGACGCCGCCGTCAATGCCGTCCAGCTCGCGCGGCACGGTCATCTCGCCGATCTGCGGCCGATGCCGGCCGACCCGGTGGAGGGCGGGGAGGCCCGCGGGGTGCTGCGCTACCGCCCGCCGGAGGGGGTGGTCCCGGCCGGGCCGCCGGTGCTGTTCGTCCCGCCGCCGTCCGCGCCGGCCCGCTGCTACGACCTGCGCCGCGGATGCAGCCTCGCCGAGCACGTCGTCCGCGCGGGACGGCGCAGCTACCTGCTCGACCCCGCCCGCGCCGGCGGCCCCGCCCGTGCGGGCGACACCGCCCGCGCCTACGCCGCGGGCCGGGCCGGACACGACGCCGGCCTGCGCGAATGGGTCCGCGACCTGCTGCCGGCCGCGATCCGCGCGGTCAGCCGCGACGCGGGCGGTCAGCCGGTCCAGCTCGTCGGCTGGTGCCTGGGCGGGGTGGTGTCGCTGCTCGCCGCCGCCGACGACCCGGACCTGCCGATCGCGTCCGTCGCCGCGATCGCCGCGCCGGTCGACGTCCGCGCGGCGCGGCTGCCCGTGCGGCTGCCGGCGCCGCACCTGCCCTCGCCGCACCTGCCCGTGTCGCGCCTGCCCGTGCCGCACCTGTCCGTGCCGCCGCCGTGGCCCGGGCTCGCCCGCGCCGCCGCCGCGGAGGTGTTCGGCACGCCGTTCGGCGGCGTCCCCGGCGCGCTGTTGAAACGGGTCCGCCGGGCGGCCGGAATCGACAAAGGACTGCTCCGCCCCTATCGGACGCTGACGCACCTCGACAATGCCGATCTCCTCGCCCAGATCGAAGCCGTCGATCAATTCACCGAAGCCGTTCCCGGATTCTCCGGGCGCGCCGCGCGGCGTATTCAGCGCGCCCTTTTCCAGGAGAACGCGCTGGCCGCGGGAGTCCTGGACATCGACGGCCGGCGGGTCGAGCTGCGCCGCGTCGGCGTGCCGGTTCTGGCCATCGCGGGGCGTGGCGACGGCGTCGCACCGGTCCGGTCCGTCCTGCCGCTGATCCGGCTGCTGCCGGGCGCGCCGAAGGTGCGGTTCGAGGTCGCCTCCGGCGGCCACCTCGACGTGCTGACCGGGCGGTCCGCGCGGACGACCACGTGGGCGCACCTGGACCGCTGGCTGGACGAGGGGACCGTCCGGCACGGGATCCGCCGGCAGCGCCGCGCGCCCGCCGTCACCGGCTAGCCCGGTCCCGCCCCGCCCCCGGGATGACCGCCCGGTCGGGTCGGCCGCGGGTCTTCCGCAGGCCAAGGAAGCGTCCAAAGTCCTTTGCGGTGCCGCCATCAGCGCGTCCCCGGGTGTGTCGCCCCCGTGCTCGGCCGCTCACTGACCGTAGTGTTGCCGACCGTTGTCGAGAGCGAGGGTCACCAGCCGCGCGGTCGCCGGGCCGGGCCGCGCGGGACGCGTCGGGGGGCAGTGCATGGCCGCGGACAGGGACACGGCGGCGGGCGGGGACGAGGCGAGGGCCGTCCAGGACGGCCCGGAACGCCGGGCGCCCGGGACCGAGATCGTCGGCGTCACGCCGTTCGGCCGCCCCGCGCCGCACGTCGCGGTGGCCGTCGCGCGCGCCGGCGGGCACGGCGTGCTCGACCTCGGCACCGACCGGGAGCCGGCGCTGGCCGCGCTCGCCGACGTCCGCCACTGGTGGGCGGGCCGCTTCGGGGTGCGGGTCCCGGCGGGCTGCCGGGTCCGCCCGCAGGAGCTGCCGGACGCCGTCGACACCGTGGTGTTCGACGCCCCGGCGCTGCTCGCCGACGACTCGCTGGACATCGCCGGGTTCGCGCGCGGACGCCGGCTGCTGGTCGAGGTCGTGGACGCCGCCGAGGCCGCCGCGGTGCTGCCCGTCGCCGGCGGGTTCCCCGGGACGCGCGGGACCGCGCTCATCGCCCGGGGCCGCGAGGCCGGCGGCCGGGTCGGCGACCTCACCACGTTCGTGCTGCTGCAGCGGCTGCTCGCGGACGCCGCCGTGGACGTACCGGTGCTCGCCGCCGGCGGCATCGGCCCGCGCACCGCCGCCGCGGCCGTCGCCGGGGGAGCGGCGGGCGTCGTGCTGGACGTGCAGCTCGCGCTCGTCCGGGAGCTGGACCTGCCCGCCGACGTCGCCGCGGCGCTCACCGCGATGGACGGCTCGGAGACCCGCGTCGTGCACGGCCACCGCGTCTACACGCGCCCCGACCTGCCGGACATCGGCCTCGCCGGCCTCACCCCGGCGGAGGTCAACGCGCGGCTCGGCGCGACCGGGCTGCGGTCGCGGCTGCTGCCGGCCGGGCAGGACGCGCCGCTCGCCGCCGCGCTCGCCGCCCGGCACCGCACCGCGGGCGGCGTCGTCCAGGCCGTCCGCGAGGGGATCGCCGAGCACCTGCGGGCCGCCGTGCAGGCCGCGCCGCTGGCGTCCCGGCAGACCCCGGACGGCCCCGAGTACCCGGTCGTCCAGGGGCCGATGACGCAGGTCAGCGACCGTTCGGCGTTCGCCGCGGCCGTCGCCCAGGAGGGCGGCCTGCCGTTCCTGGCGCTCGCGCTGATGGACGGCGACCGGGTGCGGACGCTGCTGCGCGAGACCGCCGACCGGCTCGCCGGACGGCCGTGGGGCGTCGGCGTCCTCGGGTTCGCGCCGCCGGAGGTCCGCGACGCGCAGCTCGCCGCGGTCCGCGAGGCCGCGCCCCCGTACGCGATCGTCTCCGGCGGGCGGCCCGCGCAGGCCGCGGCGCTGGAGGACGCGGGCGTCAGCGCGTACCTGCACGTCCCCTCGCCGGAGCTGCTGGAGCGGTTCCTCGCCGAAGGCGCCCGCAAGTTCGTCTTCGAGGGGCAGGAGTGCGGCGGGCACGTCGGGCCGCGCGCGAGCTTCCCGCTGTGGGAGGCGCAGGTCGAGCGGCTCATGTCGTTCGGCGGCGACCCGGCCGAGCTGTCGGTGATGTTCGCCGGCGGGATCCACGACGCGCGGTCCGCCGCGATGGTCGCCGCGCTCGCCGGGCCGCTCGCCGAGCGCGGCGCCGACGTCCGCGTCCTGATGGGCACCGCCTACCTGTTCACCACCGAGGCGGTCGCGGCCGGGGCGATCCTGCCGGGGTTCCAGAAGGCCGCCGTCGAGTGCGCGGGGACGGCGCTGCTGGAGACCTCGCCCGGGCACGCGACCCGCTGCGCCCGCACCCCCTACGTCGAGCGGTTCGCCGAGGCGCGCCGCGAGCTGGAGGCCGCCGGGACGTCCCGCCAGGACATGTGGGGGCAGCTCGAACGCCTCAACCTCGGCCGGCTGCGCATCGCCAGCAAGGGCCTGCGCCGGTCCGCCCCCGTCGGGCCCGACGAGCAGCGCGCCGAGGGCCTCTACATGATCGGGGACGTCGCGGCCCTGCGCGACTCCACGACCACCGCCGCCGCCCTGCACGAAGAGGTCACCGACGGCGCCACCGCGCTGCTCGCCGCGCGCGCCGCCGACCTCGGCATCGCCGGGGACCGCGCCGCCGCGTCCACCGCCGCCCGCCCCGCCGACATCGCGATCGTCGGCGTCGGCTGCGTCTTCCCCGGCGCCCGCGACGCCGACGCCTACTGGGCGAACATCGTCGGCGGCGTCGACTCGGTCACCGAGGTGCCCGCCGAACGCTGGGACCCGGCGATCCACTACGACCCGTCCGAGCCCGGCAAGACCCCGTCGAAGTGGGGCGGGTTCCTGCCGGACGTCCCGTTCGACGCGCTCGCCTACGGCATCCCGCCCAGCGCGCTCGGCAGCATCGAGCCGATCCAGCTCCTCGCCCTGGAGGTCGCGGCGCGCGCGCTGAAGGACGCCGGATACGCCGACCGCCCGTTCGACCGGTCCCGCACGTCGGTGTTCTTCGGCGCCGAAGGCGGCAACGAGCTCGCCACCGCCTACGGCCTCCGCGCCGCCCTGCCGTCCTACTACGGCGAGGTCCCGCCCGGCCTGGACGAGCAGCTCCCCGAACCCACCGAGGACTCCTTCCCCGGCGTCCTCACCAACGTCATCGCCGGGCGCATCGCGAACCGGCTCGACCTCGGCGGCGCCAACTACACCGTCGACGCCGCGTGCGCCGCGTCCCTCGCCGCCCTCGACGCCGCCTGCAAGGAACTCGCCACCGGCGGCAGCGACATGGTGCTGTGCGGCGGCGCCGACGTGCACAACGGCATCCAGGACTACCTGATGTTCTCCGCCGTCCGCGCGCTGTCGCCGTCCGGACGCTGCGCCCCGTTCGACGCCGCCGCCGACGGCATCGCGCTCGGCGAGGGCGTCGCCTGCGTCGTGCTCAAGCGCCTCGCCGACGCCGAACGCGACGGCGACCGCGTCTACGCCGTCGTCAAGGCCGTCGCCGGGTCCAGCGACGGCCGCTCCCTCGGCCTCACCGCGCCCCGCGCCGAAGGCCAGCGGCTCGCCCTCGACCGCGCCTACGAGCGCGCCGGGGTCCGCCCGTCCGACGTCGGGCTCGTCGAGGCGCACGGCACCGGCACCGAGGTCGGCGACCGCACCGAGCTCGCCACCCTCACCGCCGCGTTCGCCGCCGCCGCGCCCGGGTCCGTCGCGCTCGGCTCCGTGAAGTCGCAGATCGGCCACACCAAGTGCGCCGCCGGGCTCGCCGGGCTCGTCAAGACCGCGTACGCGCTGCACACCGGCGTCCTCCCGGGCACCCTGCACCTGACCAGCCCGAACGCCGCCTGGAAGCCGGACGGGCCGTTCGCGTTCGGGACGACCGCGCGGCCCTGGGCCGCCCGCCCCGGCGACCGGTACGCCGGCGTCAGCGGCTTCGGGTTCGGCGGCGCCAACTTCCACGCCGTCCTCGCCGGCTACGACGGCGGCCCCGAACCGGTGTCCGGGCTCGCCGAATGGCCCGCCGAGCTGTTCCTGATCCGCGGCGCCGACCGCACCGCCGCCCGCGCCGAGATCGCCCGGCTCCGGCGGCTGCTGGACGTGCCGTCCGCCCGACTGCGCGACCTCGCGCGGACCTGCGCGTCCGCCGAAGGGCGCGTGCAGGTCGCCGTCGTCGCCACCGGCCTCGACGACCTGCGCGGCAAGCTCGCCGCCGCCGCCGAGTTCCGCACCGCGCCCGGCGTGCACGTCCGCCGGTCGGGCGACCCCGGGCAGGTCGCGTTCCTTTTCCCCGGGCAGGGCAGCCAGCGGCCCGGCATGCTCGCCGGACTCTTCGTCGCCTTCCCCCGCCTGCAGCGCCTGCTCCGCCTCGCCGGCGGACGCTACGCGCCCGTGATGTTCCCGCCCGCCGCGTTCGGCCCCGGCGAGGCCCGCCGGCAGCGCGAGGCGCTCACCGACACCCGGGTCGCGCAGCCCGCCCTCGGCATCGCGGGACTCGCCGTCCACCGCCTGCTCACCGCCGTCGGCGTGCACCCCGACCTCGCCGCCGGGCACAGCTACGGCGAGCTCGTCGCGCTCTGCGCCGCCGGTGTCTTCGACGACACCGACATGATCGAGCTCAGCGCCGCCCGCGCCGAGGCCATCCTCGCCGCCGCGGGCACCGACCCCGGCGCCATGGCCGCCGTCGCCGCGCCGCTCCGGCAGGTCAGGGAGGCCGTCTCCGGCGTCTCCGAGATCGTCGTCGCCAACCACAACGCGCCCGACCAGGTCGTCGTGTCCGGCACGACCGCCGGAGTCGCCCGCGCCCTCGCCGTCCTGGCCGAACGCGGCCTCGCCGCCGAGCGCCTGCCGGTCGCCTGCGCCTTCCACAGCCCCCTCGTCGCCGCCGCGTCCGGCACGCTCCGCACCGCCCTCGCCGGACGCGACCTGCGCTCGCCCGCGTTCCCCGTCTGGTCCAACACCACCGCCGCCCCCTACGACAGCGACCCCGCCGACCTCGCCGCGACCCTCGCCGGGCAGGTCGCCGCGCCCGTCCGGTTCGTCGAGCAGATCGAGGCGATGTACGAGGCGGGCGCCCGCACCTTCGTCGAGGCCGGACCGGGACGCGTCCTCACCGGCCTCACCCGCCGCATCCTCGGCGACCGCCCGCACACCGCCGTCGCCTGCGACGCCGCCGAGGACGGCTCCGTCGAACGGCTCCTGCACGGCCTCGCCGACCTCGCCGCCGCCGGCGTCCCCGTCGACCCGCTGCCGCTGTTCGCGGGCCGCGACGCCCGAGTCCTCGCCCCCGCGTCCGTCCCCGCCGCGCCCGGCTGGATCGTCAACGGGCACCTCGTCCGCACCGCCGACGGCGGCTACCCGGCGGGCGCGCTCCGGCCCGCCGAGCGCGTCCCGGCCGCGGCGCCGGCCCGCCCGGCCGGCTCCGACACCGCCGTCCTGGAGTATCTGCGCGCCGGCCGCGAACTGATCGCCGCGCAGCGCGAGGTCATCCTCCGCCACCTCGGCGCCGAGCCCGCCGGCCCCGGCGTGCCCGCCGCGCCGATCCCGGCGCCCCGCCCCGTCCTGCCCGGCGAGACCCTGCCCCTGCACTCCGCCGAGCCCGAACCGCCCCGCGACGTCCACGCCACCGTCCTGTCGGTGATCAGCGCCCGCACCGGCTACCCCGAGTCCATGCTGGGCGCCGACCTCGACCTCGAGGCGGACCTGTCCATCGACTCCATCAAGCGCACCGTCATCATCGGCGAGGTCACCGAGCGCGTCGGCCTCACCGCCCCGGACGCCGTCATCGAGCAGCTCACCCGCCTCACCACGATCGGCGACATCGTCGACTGGCTCCGCACCCGCCTGCCGTCGGCGCAGGCCCCGCAGCGCCCCGCCGTCCCGCCCCAGTCGGCGCCCCGCCCCGGCGGCCCCGAACGGCCGGCGGCCCCGGCGCCCCGTCCCGCGAGACCCCGCGATCCGGAGACCACCCCGAAGGCGCCGCACGTCCAAACCGCTGGCGGCACCGAACCCCCCCGCCCGGCGACACCGCCACAGACCGGCCAGCCACAGGTCGCCACGCCCCGCGACGCCGAGACGCCCTCGACCGCAGGGACCCCGGAGCAGCCGTCGAGCATGGAGACCCGTTCTGGCAAGGCGATGAGCAGCGCTGCCGGTGCGCCCACGGATCGAGGTGAGTCGCGCACTGCCGCGCCCGTCTCCGAGGGCGACGGTGAGCGGGCCGGTGGTTCGGGGAGCCAGGGGGCGGTGCCGTCTGCCCGGGTGCCTGAGACGCAGGGCTCTGGCGGTGAGGCGGACGACGCGCCCGCCGGTGAGGTGCGGCCGGACGCGGACGACGCGGATCGGCGGCCCACCGGGGAGGCGGCCGTCGAGGTCGTGCGGCTCGGCGGGGACGGGGTCGCCGCGCTCGGCGGGGAGGACGCTCAGGCGGGGCTCTTCGGGCGCGGCGGGACGCCCGTCCAGCGGGGCGGGGAGCCGACGGGCGCGCGCAGGGTGCTCGCCGGGCGGGTCCGGCCGTCGGGGGAGCGGGCCCGGCGCGTCGTCCGGCAGGTGGTGAGGACGGCGGACCTGGAGGCGCTGCCGGTCCCGGCGGACACCGGGACGGTGTTCGACGGGCGGACGTTCGTGGTGGTGGACGACGGGTGCGGCGTCGCGCTGGAGCTGGCGGACCTGCTGGAGCGGCACGGGGCGCGGGTGCGGACACCGCTGGACGTCGACGGGAAGTGCGACGGCCTGGTGCATCTGGCCGCGCTGCGGCCGGGCGCGACGGCGGTGCTGCCGGACGCGTACGCGGGGATCCGCGGCGCGCTGGTGGGCGGGCTGCGGTGGCTGGTCGTGGCGAGCGGGTCCGGCGGGACGTTCGGGCGCGCGTTCGACGGCGGCGGCATCGGGGACCCGGGGCCGGGCGCGGGGCTGCGCGGGCTCGCCGCGACGGTCGCGCAGGAGTACCCGGAAACCCTGGTCAGGGCGCTGGACGTGGACACCAAGGACACGCCGCGGGCGATCGCGTTGCGGATCCTGGCCGAGCTGCTGGACGCCCGGGGCCCGGTGGTCGTCGGGCATGAGGGCGACCTGCGGCACACGATGCGGGTGGTGCCGGTGGAGCTGCGCGGCGAGGCGCGGGTGCCGCTGGGGCCGGACGGCGTCGTCCTGCTGACCGGCGGCGCGCGGGGCGTCACCGCGCGGGTCGCGCTGGAGCTGGCGCGGACGACCGGCTGCCACATCGAGGTGATGGGGCGGACGCTGGAGCCGGTGGGTCCGGCGTCGTTCCCGGACGTCCCGGACGAGGCGGGGCTGCGGCGGGCGCTGGTCGCGCAGGGCGGGCGCCGGCCCGCGGAGATCGAGGCGACGGTTCGGCGCATCCTGGCGGAACGGGAGATCCGCGCGAATCTGGACGCGCTGAAGGAGCACGCGGCGTCGGTCCGCTACCACGCGGGCGACGTGCGGGAACCCCGGGTGGTCCGGGACGTGGTGGAGCGGGTGTACCTGCGGCACGGCCGGCTGGACGGGGTGGTCCACGGCGCGGGCGTCGTGGAGGACCGGCTCGTCCGGGACAAGGAGCCGCAGTCGTTCGAGCGGGTGTACCGGACCAAGGTGGACGGCGCGTCGGCGCTCGCGGCGGCGGTGCGGCCCGACGTCGGGTTCTTCGTCGTGTTCGGCAGCGTCGCGGGCGTGCACGGCAACCGGGGGCAGGCGGACTACGCTGCGGCGAACGAGGCGTGCGACACGCTCGCGCACGTGTGGCGGACGCGGCTGCGCGGCCGGGTGCTGGTGGCGGACTGGGGTCCGTGGGCGGGCGGCGGCATGGTGTCGCCGGAGCTGGCCCGCGAGTACGGGCGGCGCGGGATCGGGCTGATCGATCCGGACGCGGGCGTTGCGGCGCTGCTGCGGGAGATCGCGCACGGGGACGAGACGCAGGTCGTGTTCACCGGGACGGTCCGGTGACGGGGGAGCCGATCGCGATCGTGGGCGCCGGGGCGGTGTTCCCCGGGGCCGGTTCGGCGGCGGAGCTGTGGCGCAACGTCCTGGCGGGCATCGACGCGATCACCGAGGTGCCGCCGGGCCGCTGGGACCCGGCGGTGTACTACGACCCGGACGCCTACGGGCGGGCGCCGGAGTGCGACCGGTTCTACTGCCGGCGCGGCGGGTTCGTGGACGAGCTCGCGACGTTCGATCCGGCGCGGTTCGGGATCATGCCGGCGTCGGTGCCGGGGATGGAGCCGGACCAGCTGATGGCGTTGCGGGCGGCGGCGGAGGCGATCGCGGACGCGGGCGGCGACGACCGGCTGCCGGACCGGACGCGGGTCGGGGTGGTGATCGGCCGGGGCGGCTACATCACCCCGGGGGTCGCGCGGTTCGACCAGCGGGTGCGGACGTCGCACCAGGTGGCGGGGGTGCTGGCGGAGCTGCTGCCGGAGCTCGGCGCGGACCGGCTGGAGGAGATCCGGCGGGCGTTCTGCGCGCGGGTCGGGCCGGACGGCCCGGACGCGTCGGTGGGGCTGGTGCCGAGTTTCGCGGCGGCGCGGATCGCGAACCGGTTCGATCTGCGCGGCCCGGCGTACACGGTGGACGCGGCGTGCGCGTCGTCGCTGCTGGCGGTGGAGCACGCGGTGCGGGCGCTGCGGAGCGGCGAGGCGGACGCGATGCTGGCGGGAGCGGTGCACCACGCGCATCACGCGACGGTGTGGAGCGTGTTCAGCCAGCTGCGGGCGCTGAGCCCCAGCGAGACGATCCGGCCGTTCGACCGGGGCGCCGACGGGACGCTGCTGGCGGAGGGCACCGGGGTGGTGCTGCTGAAGCGGCTGCGGGACGCGGTGCGGGCGGGCGACCGGATCCACGCGGTGGTGGTCGGGACGGGGTCGTCCAGCGACGGCCGGGCGGCCGGGATCATGAGCCCGCTGGTGGACGGGCAGGTCCTGGCGGTGGAGCGGGCGTGGCGGGACGCGGGCCTGGACCCGCGGGCGCCGGGCGCGCTGGGCCTGGTGGAGGCGCACGGGACGGCGACGCCGGCGGGGGACGAGGCGGAGCTGGCCACGATGCGCCGGGTGCTCGGGACCGACGGCGCGCCGGTCGGGCTCGGCACGGTGAAGTCGATGATCGGGCACGCGATGCCCGCGGCGGGGATGGCGGGGCTGATCAAGGCGGCGTGCGCGGTGCGCGACGGGGTGCTGCCGCCGACGCTGCACGTGGACGATCCGCATCCGGCGCTGGACGGGGGGCGGCTGCGGGTCGTCCGGGAGGCGGCGGAGTGGGAGCGGCCGGCGGACGGTCCGCGCCGCGCGGTGGTGAACGCGTTCGGGTTCGGCGGCGCGAACGCGCATCTGATCCTGGAGGAGCCTCCGGCGGGGCGGGCGCGCAGGCGCAGGCGGCTGGACGCCCCGTCCTCGGAGGAGGGCGTGCTGAGGCTGGCCGCCCGCACCACCGACGAGCTGGCGTCGCTGCTGGCGGTGCCCGACGAGGAGCTGCTCGCGCGCGCGGGGGAGAGCCCGCCCGACCTGCCGGTCCGCCTGGCGATCGTCGGGCCGACCGCGCGCAGGCTGGACCTGGCGCGGGCGGTCGTCCAGCGGGGGACGCCGTGGCGGGGACGCAGCGACGTGTGGTTCGCCCCGCGGCCGCTGCTCGCCGAAGGCGGGCGGCTGGCGTTCCTGTTCCCGGGGTTCGAGCCGGCGTTCGAGCCGCGCGTGGACGACGTCGCCGAGCACTTCGGGATGCCGAGGCCGGAGCCGACGGGCCGCACCGACCTGCTCGGCCACGCGGCGGACGTGATCGCGGTGGGCCGGCTGCTCGCCGCCGCGCTCGCCGAGCTGGGCGTCGAACCGGACGTCGCGGCCGGGCACAGCCTCGGCGAGTGGACCGCGATGATCGTCGCGGGGATGTACGACCCGGCCGCCGTGGTCGCGTTCGTGCGGGCGCTCGACCGCGACGGGCTGGACGTCCCCGACGTGGTGTACGGGGCGCTCGGCTGCGGCGCGGACCGGGCGCAGGAGGCGATCGCCGGGCGGCCCGGCCTGTACGTCAGCCACGACAACTGCCCGCACCAGTCGGTGGTCTGCGGACCGCCCGAGGACGTCCGGGACGTGCTGGGCCGGCTGGCGGCCGAGGGCGTCCTCGGCCAGGAGCTGCCGTTCCGCACCGGGTTCCACACGCCGCTGGCGGAGGCGTACGAGAAGCAGGTGCAGCGGTCGTTCGAGGCGCTGGAGATCCGCGAGCCGCGCTTCCCGCTGTGGTCGGGGACGACGGCCGCGCCGTTCCCGTCCGACGCGGACGCGGTGCGGGACCTGGTCGCGCGGCACCTGCTGGAGCCGGTGCGGTTCAGCGAGCTGATCGAGGAGCTGTACGGGACGGCGCACGTGCGGGCGTTCGTGCAGGTCGGGCCGGGGAGCCTGACGGGGTTCGTCGGCGACCGGCTCGGCGCCCGCGAGCACCTGGCGATGGCGGTGAGCGTCCCGAAGCGCGACGGCATGGCGCAGCTGCGGCGGGTCGTCGCGGCGCTGTGGGCGGAGGGGTACGGGGCGTCCCCGGCGCCGCCGGCGTCGGCGGGCATGCGGCTGGACCTCGGGACGCCGCTGGTCAGGCTGGATGGGGCGGTGCCGCCGATCCGGCCGGGCGGCGCGGCGGTGCCGTCGCTGCCGGCCGACGACCCGGTGCTCGCCGAGCTGGAGGCGCTGCTCAACGACGCGGCGACCGGCGCGCAGACCGTCCTGGAGGCGCTCGGCGGCGGGGCGGCGCCCGCGTCCACCGACGAGGCGCCGGCCGCCCCGGCGGACGAGCTGGTGATCTCCCGGGTGTTCTCGCTGGAGGCGATGCCGTACCTCGCGGACCACTGCGTCTTCCCGCAGCCCCCCGACTGGCCCGACATGTCGGACCGGTTCCCGATCGTGCCGCTGGCCACGCTGCTGGAGGTGATGGCGGCGACCGCGCGGGAACTGCTCCCCGACACGGTCGTGGTCGGGTTCGAGTCCGTCCGCGCCGTCCGGTGGGTCGTGGCGGCCCCGCCGACCAGCGCCGCCATCCGCGCCCACCTCGTCGACGGAGGCGGCGCCGCGGGCACCGGCCCGCGCCGGGTCAAGGTCGTCATCCCCGGCCACACCGACGGGACGGTCCTGCTCGCCGAACGCCACAGCGCGCCGCCCCCGCCGGACCGCACCCCGCTGACCGGGGAGGGCCCGCCCGTCGTCTCCGCCGAGCGGCTCTACGAGGAACGCTGGATGTTCCACGGCCCGCTGTTCCGCGGCGTCACCGAGGTGACCGCGCTCGCGGAGGACGGCGTGCGCGGCGTCCTGACGTCCCTGCCCACGCCGGGCGCGCTCATCGACAGCGCCGGGCAGCTGTGCGGCCACTGGATCCAGGTCTACGGGGAGAAGGACCAGACCGTCTTCCCCGTGGGGATCGAACGCGTCTCCCTGTACGGCCCGCCGCCGGCCGCAGGAGAACGCCTCGAGACCACCGTGTGGGCCGAGTCGCTCACGGACACCACCCTGCGCTGCTCCGTCGAGATGGTCCGCGAAGACGGAGCCCTATGGGCGCGCATCGACGGATGGACCACGCACCGCTTCTACACCGACGAAGCCCTGTGGCGGATGAAGTTCACCCCCGAGGTGTCCGGCATGGGGGAACCGCAGGACGGCGGCTGGTGCCTCGCCCGCAAGCGCTGGGACGGCACCGCGTCCCGCGACCTCGTGATGCGCCAGTACCTGTGCGCCGTGGAGCGCGCCGAGTACGAGCGGCTCCCCGGGTTCGCGCAGGGCCCGTGGCTGCTCGGCCGCATCGCCGCGAAGGACGCCGTCCGGGACTGGCTGTGGCGCAACGGCCACGGCCCCCTGTTCCCCGCCGAGCTGACCGTCCGCGACGGCACCGGGCGGCACGCGGCCGTCACCGGACCCTTCGACCAGGACCTGGCCGTGGCCATCGCCTGCGACGCCGACCTCGGCGTCGCGCTGGCCCGGCCCGCCGGCGAGCCCGCGGGCGTCGGCCTGGCGTCCGGCGGCGGGGACGCCCGCGTCCGCGCCGCCAAGCAGGCCGTCCTGCAGGCCCTTCCCGCCGGCCACCCCGAACCCGCCGTCACCGCCTCCGACGCCGAGCACCTGCTGGTCACCGGCGGCGGCGCGGTCACCGAGGTCGGGACGCGCGAGCTGGACGGACACGTCGTGGCCTGGACGGTCACGGCGGGCGGAACCGACATGGAGGAGAGCCGAACATGAGCGACGACGCCCTGACGCAGGTCGTCCGGATGCTGGCCGAGGTCGTGGGGGAGGACTTCCTCCTCGACGTGGAGATCGGCCGCGACACCTCGTTCAACGAGGACCTCGGGCTGGAGAGCATCGAGTTCGTCGCCCTCGCCGACAAGCTGCGCGACCACTACGGCGACGACGTCGACCTCGCCGCGTTCATCGCCGGCATGGACATCGATGAGATCATGGACCTGACGGTCGGCGACCTGGTGGACCACATCGCCGCCACGGAGGCCGCCCATGCCTGACGTCACCGTCCGCGGCGTCCGCTTCCACGTGCAGACCATCGGCCCGCCCGCGCCCGGCGCGCCCGTCGTCGTGTTCCTGCACGGGCTCGTCCTGGACAACCTGTCGAGCTTCTACTACACGATCGCCGGGCCCGTCGCCGAGGCCGGCGCCCACTCCGTCCTCTACGACCTGCGCGGGCACGGCCGGTCCGAACTGACCCCGGACGGCCACGGCGCGGACGACGCCGTCGCGGACCTGTTCGGGATCCTCGACGCGCTCGGCCACGACCGCGTCCACCTCGTCGCCAACAGCTTCGGCGGCGTCATCGCGCTCAAGGCCGCGCTCGACCGCCCCGACCGGATCGCCGGGCTCGTGCTCATCGAGGCGTACGGCCCCGCCGAGCACGACGGCTGGGCCGAGGGCCTGCTCAACACCCTCACCGCGTCCGCGCTCGGCCTGGAGTACGACCGGCTCGCCGACCAGCTCCTCGCCGCCGGATGGCGCAAGACCGGCCGGCAGGTCGCCGCCGCCGACGCCCTCGTCAACCGCACCACCCTGCTCGACGACCTGGCCCGCACCGAGCCCGTCCGCCCCGCCGAGCTGGCCGCCGTCCGCTGCCCCGTGCTCGCCGTGTACGGGCAGCACTCCGACGTCGCCGAGGCCGGGCGGCTGCTGCTGCGCTCCGTCCCCGGCTGCACCCTGCACGTCATGGCCGGCCACGCCCACACCGTGCTGCGCGACGGGACCGCCGAACTCCTGGAGGTCATGTTGCCCTGGCTGGCCCGCCACGCCGGCACCCGCGTCCCCGCCACCGCCGCCGGAGGTGCCCGGTGAAGGGCCGCCGCATGCAGGTGCCGTCCCTGCTCGGCGCCCCCGGCATCCCGCGCGCCGAGACGCCGAAGCGCCGGTTCCTGTTCGCCGTCCCGCCGCTCGCCGGGCACGTCAACCCGACCGTCGCGGTCGGCGCCGAACTCGCCCGCCGCGGCCACACCGTCGCCTGGACCGGCCACCGCGCCACCCTCGAACCGCTGCTGCGCGCCGGCGCGCGGATCTTCTCCGCCGAGGACGACGCGTTCGCCGCGCGGCTCGCCGCCGCCCGCGAGGAGTGGCTGCGCCTGCGCGGCCCCGCCGCCCTGCGGTTCCTGTGGGAGGAGTTCATCGTCCCGCTCGGCCACGCGATGATGCCCGGCGTCGAGACCGCCCTCGACCGGTTCCGCCCCGACGTCGTGGTCAGCGACCAGATCGTCCTCGCCGCGCCCGTCGCCGCCCGGCACCGCGCGATCCCGTGGGCCACCTCCGCGACCACCTCCGCCGAGTTCACCCGGCCGCTCGCCGGGATGCCGCTCGTCGAGGGCTGGGTCCGCGACCAGATCGGCGACTTCCAGCTCGACCACGGCATCGAGGACCTGCTCGACCTGCGGTTCTCCGACCACCTCGTGCTGATCTTCTCCACCGGCGCGCTCGTCGGGGACACCTCGGTCTTCCCCGACCACTTCGCGTTCGTCGGCCCCGCCCTCGACCGCCCGGCGGGCGCCGCGTTCCCGTGGGAGTGGCTGGACGGCCGCCCCGCCGTCCTGCTGACCCTCGGCACCCTCAACGGGCCCGCCGGGGAGCGGTTCTACCGGGTCGCCGCCGACGCCGTCCGCGACCTGGACGTCCAGGCCGTCTTCGTCGCCCCGCCCGGGACCGTCGGCGACCCGCCGCCGAACGTCCTCGTCCGCCCGCACGTCCCGCAGCTCCGGCTGCTGCAGCGGATGTCCGCGGTCGTCTGCCACGGCGGGCACAACACCGTCTGCGAGAGCCTCGCGCAGGGCCTGCCGCTGGTCGTCGCGCCGATCCGGGACGACCAGCCGGTCATCGCACGGCAGGTCGAGGCCGCCGGCGCCGGCGTCCAGGTCCGCTTCGGCCGGGTCCGGGCCGAGGAGCTCCGCGACGCGCTGACCACCGTCCTCACCGGCGACGCGCACCGCGCCGCCGCCGAGGCCGTCCGGGACTCCTTCGCCGCCGCCGGCGGCGCCGCCGAGGCCGCCGACCGCCTGGAGAAGCTGGCGTGATCGCGGTACCCGCGCTGGTGGCGGCGGGCCTCATCGCGGACGCGGTGCGGCTCCGCCGCCGCCTGGCGCGGATCCGCAGGCTCCCGCAGCCCCGCCGGACCGCCCCGCTGAGCTGGGAGGACCGGCGCGAACCCACCGGATACGACGTGATCAGCGCCGACGGCGCCGTCATCTCCGCCAACGTCCGGCACGCCGCCGTCGCCCACGCCCGCGCCACCGGCCTGGACGTCCTCGGCCTGGTCCCCGCCGACCTCCCCGTCGTCCGCGCGCTCGACATGCTCCGCCACACCCGCGACGCGGGATTCGCGGCGGTCGTCCACACCGAACTCCTGGACGACGCCTACACGGGCGACTACACGAGCACCATGGCGCGCCTCCGCCGCTACGACGCCGACGTCGAGCACGTCGTCGTCCCCTGCCACCTCACCCCGCGCGCCCCCGCCTGCAAGGGACGGGCGGCATGGCTGTACGGGCTCGGCGTCACCCTCGCGCAGGCCGTGGTGCCCTCCATCCTCACCATGGCGCTCGTCCTCGCGGCGCTCGCGTCCGACCCGCAATGGGGCCCCATCGCCGTCATCGCCTACTGCGCCGTGCCCTACCTCGTCTTCGCCGGCACCCCGCTCTCGCCCCGCGACCTGCACCGCACGGCGCTGCTGCGGCCCGTCCTCACCCCGTACACCTGGTGGCGGACCCTCACCGGGGACGCCGCGCCCTGGCACCGCCCCGCGTGGCGCCACCCGCGGAAGGACGAGATTTGATCGGCGTCGCCACGTCCCCGGAAATCCGCATGACCGCGTACGTCTACGAACGCGTCCACGGCTCCCCGCCCGCGGCGATGCACCGCGCCCCCATCGGCCTGCCGCTCCTGGACGGCCTGACGATCGCCCTCCCGTGGGGCACCATCGTCGCCGCGGGCCCGTCCGCCGCCCCGTCCCTCTACTCGGTGAACCACCACACCGACGGCGTCGCGTCCCTCTACGGGCCCGTCCCGCACTGGGCCCGCGAGTCCGCCGCCGTCCTGAACTCCCACGCCGACCCCGCCCCCGGCACCCGCCTGGTCATCAACCGCGAGATCCCCGCCGAGACCGGACTCCTCACCGGCGCCGAGACCGCCGCCGCCACCTTCCTCGCCCTCCGGGCCCTGCACGGCCCGCCCGCCGGACCGCACCCCTTCGCCGACCACCCCGCCTACCGGACGGCCCTGCACGCCCGCGCCGCCCACGCCCTGCTGACCACGCCCGGCACCCTCGAACACGTCCCGTTCGACCTGGCCGCCGCGGATTTGCGCGTCCTGATCGTCGACCTCGGCGCCCGGCACTCGTCCACCCTCCCCACGCCGCCCGGCGCCGCCGCCCGAGCCGCCGCCGCCCTCCACACGTCCGGCCCGTCCGCCCTCGGCCCGCTCCTCACCGGCGCCCACACCCCCGGCGACCCGCTTCCCGATCGCGCCCTCCGCACCGCCCTCGACGCAGGCGCCCTCGGCGGCCGCAAGATCGGCGCCTGCGTCGTCGCGCTGGCCCCCACCACGGCCCTCCCGGAGATCCGCGGGGCCCTCACCACCCGCCTGACGCCCGACCTCCCGCGCCCGCCCCGCCTCCTGACGGCCCTCCCCGCCCCCGCCGAAGAGCCCCACCTCTGACCACCCCGGTCACCCGTACCGCGGCCCGTCCAACTCCGGCCGATGCCGCAACCCCGCCTCCCGCGCCTTCTCCGCCGCCTCGGCCTCGGCGGCCGAGTAGACCCCGGCGACCTGGTACATCGTCTCCCGAGTCTCGATCAGCGAATCAGCCGAAGCCTGCAACCTCCGCAGCGCCTCCTCCTGCATCTGGGAGTAGCTCCTCTCGGCCGCCTGACCGAACTTGCTCAACGCCCCGGGGGCAAGCCAGGCCCCATCGACGCTGACCGACGCGTCGACCCACATGTTCACGGCGTCGTTGATCTTGTCTCCGGCCTCGATCAGGTACTTCTTCCCCTTGACGCTGTATCCGCCCATCGATCCTCCTCGCTGGTCGAAATGGAAGAGGGGCCAGCGCTTCCGTGACCGCCATGGCCGCTACCGGAAGCCCTCGCCCGCAAATGTCCTGGTGGTCGCACGGATGCTCGCGTCATGAATGGACATGCGAGATCATCTCGTTCAGGAGGGACTTCGCCGTGTTCTCCATGTTCTGTTCCTTGAGGGCTGGAGAGTCCGTGGCGGTGTAGTCGGCCTTGAGAACCGTATATCCCTGACGAGCGAGCACGCTCAGGGATTCCCTGCCCTTCTGCCAGCAGGCTTCGTCGGCCGAAGTGGACAGCATGGAGCAGTCTTCGTCGTCCTGCAGACCGTGGTAGGTCGACTTGGCGCTGCCGTACTTCTCGGATCCGGAACGCCGCAACGTCTCCGTCACGACGGAAACGTTGAGGAGCCCACTCGTCTTCGAAAGTTCCGTGGACAATGGCGCCTGCCAGCTGCAGCCACTGGAAGCGGCCGTCCTCTGCGCCGGCGTCACGGTGTGATCTCCCACCAGTTCCTGGGCCAGGGATGCGTTGATCAGCGTGCACGCGTCGGGAGCGACCGCCCCGGTCTTGATGAATTCGGTGTCTTTGGCAGCGCCGCCCGAGCAGCCGGTCGCAAGGGATCCACCGGCGATCAGAGCGAGGACGACCCCGTGTGCGCGCTTCACGGTGCCAGGGCGTCGCTGGGATTCACGGCACCTGTCAGCCATAGGTCCACTTGCCCTTGTCAGAGGCGATCGAGGGAATCCTCGCCGGAGCCTGGAGTTGGAGGATCTGGCCGTGCAGTGCCTGCATCGCCCCGGCCTCTTTGTTGCAGATGTACGCCAGGTTCTTCTTCCTGGAGGTGACGTTGCCGATCCAGATGCTGAGTATCCCGTGGAGCGCGGCCCATGCGGCGCTGTCCACGTCGCCCTTCTGCGTCTCCAGTTCCTTGTGGTATTCGATGGCCTTCTCGAGGGTCTCCATGTACTCCTTCATGCCCTCGTTGTACTGGTCGACGACCTGGTTGTGCAGGTCGACCAAGGCGTCTCCGATGGCCTGAAGGATCTTCGCGTTATTGTCCGCGGTGGATATCGCGACCCCGTCCATGTACTGCTGATAGGCCTCGAAGGCCCGGCCGCTCCAGTATCCGCCGAGCTGAATGTACGAGATCTTCATCGGATCGATCGAGTCGTGGTAGTGCGCCGAAGCCCGGTACCACTTCTCCGCGGCCTTCCGCACGGCTGCGGGGTCGGGTTTCATCCTCTGCAGTTCTTTGTAGGCCTTCAAGACCTCCGTGCCCAGCATCACCGAACTGGCGACATCGATCAATATGCCCGGAACGGTGGGGCCTTCCTGCGGCTGATCGAGGCCGGGGAGCGCGCCGCCGGAACCGGTGTTCGAACCCCCGCCCCCGCTACCGCGGCCGGGTCTGGGGCGTGGTCTGGGCGCGCTCATGGTGTGCACCTCTTTCGGGTCAGACGCGGTTGCGGCGGGCGATGCGGGCCGCTTCCTGCTTGTACTGGGCGCTCGCCTCGGCACGCGCGGCCATGAGGGCCTCGAGGATCCTGCGGCCCAGGGAATTCCGGTCGGACGTCGCCAGGGCATCGCGGTCGAGCGAAAGGTGGAGAAGACGGCCGTCGCCGTCCACCTCGAGCGTGCCGAGCCCGGGGCGGATCTTCTGTGCAATCCGTACATACCGCTGCTCGGCGTCCAGGTGGGACAGTTGATTCGCGTAGTCGGCCGCTGCCCGCTCGATCTCGGCCATTCGCCGTTCCGCCGCGTCGAGTTCGGCGAGGCGCTGATCGGCATGGGCTCGCGCACCGCCGTCCGCAGGAGGTCTCAAGGTCGCTGGCTCCCAAGGGATCGGCTACTCGTCGCCGCGCATGCGGCTGTACAGGCGTTCTGCCAGGGCGGCGGAGCGGTCTTCGGCCTCGTTGACGGCCTCCACGACGCCCGCCTCGATGAGCCGGAGCCGCGACGCGTCCAGGCGGGTGGTGTCGATGCTCAAGTCCAGGAGCCGGCCGTTTCCGTCGATCTCCGCTGTGACGAGGCCGTTGGCCTTCACGGTGGTCATCCGGGCTCGGGACAGCTCGGCGTGCAGTTCCTGCAGTTCGGGAGGTGGGGGCATTGACTCGTCTCGTGGTTGGGGGGAACGAGAGTTGTCAGGAGAGTGTAGTGGCGCGTAAGGACGGCGCATAGACGGTCATTGGCACTCCGCGCTTTTCGATTTGCGCGCGAGTGTGCTTTGTGGTTGATCTGCGGGAATGGTGGATTTGGGCGCAGAGAGTTGTGGCCACTCCGCCAAGGGCCCTGGGAGGAGGGTGTGGCGGGTCAGAGTTTGGGGGTGAAGGGGCGGCGGTGGGCGGGGTCGTCGGGCTCGGCCTGGGCGCGCAGGGCGGTCTCGACCAGCTCGATGGCCTGGAGGAGCGAGACGAGGCGGGCGCCCTCGCGGCGGTACGCCTCGAGGACGGCCTCGACGCCGTGCGGCGGGACGAGGGCCGCGAGGTCGACGCGGGCGGAGCGGAACCCCTCGCGGGCGGCCTCGACGGACGCGTTGACGTGGTGCCGGGCCATCCGGGCGAGCGCGATCGGGTACCGGCGCAGCACGCCGTAGCGCCGGTACTCGGGCGGGACGAGCTCCAGCAGCCAGCTCATCGCCGTGTCCTCGAAGCGGTCGGTGCCCGGTGGGTGCACCTGCGAGGGCCAGCCGGGCGGGACGTAGGTGCTCACGGGTCCACGATAACCCGGAATTCGAACCTATGTTCGACCCAAACCGGACATGTCACTCGGTGGCGGGCGGCGGGGTGATCGGGCCGTTGCGGCGGATCCGGATCTTGCCGGAGTCCAGGTCGTCGCGGGCGGAGCCGTCGCCGGTCTGCTCGTGGTCGTCCTGGCGCAGCACCTTCTGCCGCTGCTGCTCCTCCTGCTTGACCTTCTTGGAGCCCTCGAACGCCGAGGCGAGGTCCTCGAACATGCCGCCGCCGAAGCCGGCGCCGGTCTCGCCGTCGCCGCGGATGGCGCCCATCAGCGTCGACCGGCCGGTGCCCTCCGTGGGCCAGTCCACGGGCTCGTGATCGGCCTGCTCGGGGCGGTTGCCCATCGGGCGCCCCTTGACGCGCTTGCGGCGGCGAAACGGTGACTTCACACAGACTCCAACGCGACGAGCCTCCAGATTGATCCCGGCGGGCGTTCAGCCTCCGAACGTCCAGCGGGTGGGAGAACCGGTGAAATCTCCCTGACGCAGCCCGAACGCCTTCTGTGGCCGCACCGCGACGGTCGCGTTCACCTCCGGGTCCAGGAAATCGACACGATAGCGGGTCGCGTACTTGGAGTTGACCAGGTCGATGAAGCGCTGCAGGTCCCGCGGCTCGGTGACGACCTCCGCGCGGCCCTCCAGGACGACCGGGTTCTCGGCCTCCTCCGTGGCCACCACGACCTGCGGGTTCGCCCGCAGGTTGACCATCTTGCGGGACGGGACGCTGCTGCTGAACATCAGCGCCTCCCCGGACCAGGCGCCCCACACCGGCATCGCGTGCGGGCGGCCGTCCGGGCGGACGGTGCACAGCCAGAAGTTGCGGGCGGCGCGCAGCCGCTCGACGGCCCACGACCACGGGAGCAGGCCGCTCCCCTCGGCGGGCCCCCTGATCCCGTAACCGGGCATGTGCGGACGGTCGGCGGCGGGGTCCGGCCCCGGGACGTACCCGGGGCGGGGCTCCGACGCCAGGGCGAATCCGGACGCGGGCTCCGGTGCCGAGGCGAACCCGGAAGCCGACATGGCGCTCTCCCTTCTGCGGACGTTCCCCGGCCCATCGTTTCAGACCGCGGAGCCCTCCGGTGACGCTCGGTGGCTCGTTGGGAGCGGCTCGGCGCGGTAGCCTGCGGGACGTGCGCCTATCCCATGTCATCGCGGCTCTCGACGAGCTCTACCCGCCGTCGTGGGCGGAGTCCTGGGACGCCGTGGGCCTGGTCTGCGGCGACCCCGACCAGGAGGTCGGGCGGGTGCTGCTGGCGGTCGACCCGGTCGCCGCGGTGGTCGACGAGGCGCTGGAGTGGGGCGCCGACCTGGTGGTCGCGCACCATCCGCTGCTGCTGCGCGGGGTGCACTCGGTGGCCGCGACGACGCCGAAGGGCCGGCTGATCCACCGGATGATCGTCAACGGGGTCGCGCTGCACACCGCGCACACCAACGCCGACGTCGCCGATCCGGGGGTCTCGGACGCGCTGGCGCGGGCCGTCGGGCTCACCGGGGAGCTGCGCCCGATCGTCCCGGCCGCCGACGACCCGCGCCGCGGCCTCGGCCGGATCGGGGAGCTGGACGAGCCGGTCACCCTGCGGGAGTTCACCCGGCGGGCCGCGGCCGGGCTGCCGTCCACGGCGTGGGGGCTGCGGGCCGCGGGCGATCCGGACCGCGCCGTCCGCACCGTCGCGGTCTGCGGCGGCGCCGGCGACTCCCTCCTCGACACCGTCCGCGCGGCGGGCGTCGACGTCTACCTCACCGCCGACCTGCGGCACCATCCCGCGTCGGAGTTCGCCGAGCACGGCGGCCCGGCGCTGGTCGACGCGGCGCACTGGGCGACCGAGCACCCCTGGCTGGCCGACGCCGCGCGGCGCCTGGCCGCCGCCGCACCCGAAGCGGGCAAGTTGGAGACCCGGGTGTCCACGCTCGTCACCGACGCGTGGAGCCTTCACGAAGAAGGAGAACAGTGAAAGCCGCACCGCAAGCCCAGCTTCGCCTGATCGACCTGCAGGACCTGGACAGCTCGCTGGACCGCCTCGCGCACCGCCGCCGGACGCTGCCCGAGCTGGCCGAGATCGAACGGCTGGAGGGCCGGCTCACCGAGCTGCGCGACGCGATCGTCGCGGCCGAGACCGACGCCGGCGACCTGGCGCGGGAGCAGAAGAAGGCCGAGCAGGACGTCGACCAGGTCCGCAGCCGCGCCGAGCGGGACCAGAAGCGGCTCGACTCCGGGCAGGTCACCTCCGCCAGGGACCTCAGCGGCCTGCAGGCCGAGATCGAGTCGCTGCACCGCCGCCAGTCCGACCTGGAGGAGGTCGTGCTGGAGATCATGGAGCGGATCGAGGAGGCCGACGGCCGCGTCGCCGCGCTGCGCGCCGACCAGACGGCGGCGCAGGAGGAGCTCGCCGCGGTCGTCTCGCGCCGCGACGCCGCGCTGAAGGAGATCGACGAGGAGAGCGGCACGACCGGCGCCGCCCGCACCGCCGTCGCCAAGGACGTCCCCGACGACCTGCTCGGCCTCTACGAGAAGCTGCGCGGCCAGTTCGGCGGCGTCGGCGCGGCGAAGCTGTTCCGCGGCGCCTGCCAGGGCTGCCACCTGGCGCTCAACACCGTCGACCTGAACCGGATCCGGGCCGCCGCCGAGGACGAGGTCGTCCGCTGCGAGGAGTGCCGGCGCATCCTCGTCCGCACCCCCGAGTCGGGCCTGTGAAGCTGATCGTCGAGGCGGACGGCGGGTCCCGGGGCAACCCGGGCCCGGCCGGGTACGGCGCCCTCGTCCGCGACGCGCTGACCGGCGAGGTGCTGGCGGAGGTCGCCGAGTCGATCGGCATGGCCACCAACAACGTCGCGGAGTACCGGGGGCTGATCGCCGGGCTGACGGCCGCGGCGGGCATCGACCCGTCCGCGCGGGTCGAGGTGCGGATGGACTCCAAGCTCGTCGTGGAGCAGATGTCCGGCCGCTGGAAGATCAAGCATCCGGACATGATCCCCCTCGCGCTGCGCGCCCGGGAGGTCGCCGAGGGCCTCGGCTCCGTCTCCTACGGGTGGATCCCGCGCAACCGCAACGCGCACGCCGACCGGCTCGCGAACGAGGCGATGGACGCGGCGGCTCGCGGCGAGCGGTGGTCCCGCACGATCGAGGAGCCCCCGCGGGAGGAGGCGCCGGGGCCGCCGCCGGTCTCGTCCACCCCCACGCGGACGATCCTGCTCCGCCACGGCGAGACGCCCCTGTCCGCCGAGAAGCGCTTCGCCGGGACGAACGACGTCCCGCTGACCACCCTCGGCCTGACCCAGGCCCGCGCCGCCGCCCTCGCCCTCAAGGATCGCGGGCTCGACGCGATCGTCACCTCGCCCCTGTCGCGGTGCCGCGACACCGCCGCCGAGGTCGCCGCCGTCACCGGCCTGGACGTCCGGGTCGAGGACGGCTTCCGCGAGACCGCCTTCGGCGACTGGGAGGGCCTCACGTTCGCCGAGGCCGGCAAGGGCTGGCCCGCCGAGATGAAGGCGTGGCTCGCCGACCCGGAGGCCGCGCCGCCCGGCGGCGAGAGCTTCGCGCAGGTCTCCCGCCGCGTCCGCACCGCCCTGGACAAGCTGAAGGTCCGCAACCGGCAGCAGACGGTCCTGGTCGTCTCGCACGTCACGCCGATCAAACTGCTGGTCAAGGACGCCCTCGGCGCCCCGATGAAGTCGCTGTACCGGATGCACCTGGACGTCGCGTCCCTGACCGCGATCGACTGGTACGCCGACGGCCCGGCGAGCCTGCGGTCCTTCAACGACGCGCATCACCTGGAACACTGACCGACCCGCTACAGTTCTGTGTACGGCGGACGAGCCGGCCGGACGGCCGCGTCGGGGAGCGATCCCCGTCGAGGAAAGTCCGGGCTCCACAGGGCAGGGTGGTCGGTAACGCCGACCCGGGGTGACCCGCGGGACAGTGCCACAGAAAACAGACCGCCACCGGTCCGCCGGTGGTAAGGGTGAAACGGTGAGGTAAGAGCTCACCAGCGCCCACGGTGACGTGGGCGGCTCGGTAAACCCCACCCGGAGCAAGGTCAAGAAGGGGCTTCGGCCCCGCGCAGGTGCCTGAGGGCGGCCCGCCCGAGCCTGCGGGTAGACCGCTGGAGGCCGCCGGCAACGGCGGTCCGAGATGGATGGCCGTCACCCGCCCTCCGGGGCGGGCACAGAACCCGGCTTACAGGCCGACTCGTCCGCCTTTTCTTTCTGCCACCTCGGTGACCGTCGCGGTCCCGGTTCCGTGGGCGCTGCGGTAGCCGCAGTCGCGGACGGTCTGCGCGGCGTCGTCGTCCACGGCGCCGAAGGGGTAGGCGAAGGCGCGGGCGGGCAGGCCCATACGCCGGAGGGCGGTGCGGTCGTCGCAGACCTGCCGGTGCCGCTCGCCGCCGGGCAGGTCCGTGAGATCGAGGTGGTCGAGCGTGTGGCCGCCGATCTCGTGGCCGGAGGCGGCGAGGTCCATGACCTCGCTCCGGGTCATGCGGCCGGGCCGGCCAAGAAGGCCGGTGCTGACGAAGAAGGTCGCCTTCATCCCGTGGCGGTCCAGCAGGGCGCGGACGTTGTCGTACTGGTCCTGGAGGCCGTCGTCGAAGGTGAGCGACACCCAGGTCCGCGTCTGCGCGTTCGCGAGGAGCGCCGCGCTGACGAGCACCAGGGGCCGGCCGGGTCGCGGTGCCCCATGGGGACGGTGCCGTCCTTGCATGATCGACTCATCGCCCGGGCGAGGTGAAGCGAAGACCTCCGGAAGGCAAAGCGACCGGCGCGCCTGCCGGGTCGATCAGCCCGGCGGCGCCGTGGGGTCGCGGAAGGAGCGGCGGTAGGCGCCCGGGGTCGTGGCGAGGGCGTTGATGAAGCGGCGGCGGAGGTTGGTGGCCGACGAGAGGCCGACGCGGCGCGCGATGGCGTCCAGCGGGAGGTCGGACGACTCCAGCAGGTCCTGGGCCGCGGCGATCCGCTGGGCGAGCAGCCACCGGCCCGGGCTGGTGCCGAGCTGGTCGGCGAACCGGCGGGTGAGGGTACGGGCGGAGACGCCCGCGTGCGCGGCCATGTCCTCGATCGACACGGGTTCGCCGAGACGCGCGGTGACCCACTCCAGCAGCGGTGCGAGCGTGCCGTCGATGTGGGCGGGATGGGGCGGCGCCGAGTACTGCAGCTGGCCGCCCTCCCGATGGGGCGGCATGACCATGGTCCGCGCGACGTGGGCGGCGTACCGGGCGCCCTGGTCGGCGCGGAGCAGGTGCATGCACAGGTCGAAGCCCGCGCCCGCGCCGGCGCTGGTGGCGACGTCGCCGTGGTCCACGTAGAGGACGTCCGGGTCGAGTTCGACGTCCGGGAAGCGCTCGGCGAACTCGGCGGCCTGCGCCCAGTGGGTGGTGGCCCGGCGGCCGTCCAGGAGGCCGGCGTGCGCCAGCGCGAAGGCGCCCGAGCAGATGCTGACGACGCGGGCGCCGCGGGCGTGCGCGCGGCGCAGGGCTTCGACGACGGCGGGGGAGGGCGGCTCCGAAGTGGGCAGCCAGCCCGGGACGATCACCGTCCCCGCCCGGTCGAGGGCGTCCAGGCCGTCGGTGACGACCATGTCGTACCCGGCGAGCGTCGCGACGGGGCCGGGGTGTTCGGTGCACACGCCGAACTCGTACCTGGCCGGGAGGCCCGCCCGCTCGACCCCGAACACCTGGGCCGCGCAGCCGAGCTCGAAGGCCGACTGCGGCGGGCGGACGAGCGCGGTCACACGGTGCATGGCGCGAAAGTACCGCACGATGTCTTTCCAGACACTCGGCGGGGCGGGGCGCGTTCGCCAGGCTGGGGCCATGACGACAGAGCAGAGCACGGTCGGCTATGTGTGGTCGTCCGTTCAGGACGCCCCGGTCCGCGAGGTGTTCCCGGGGATCCGGTTGCGGCCGCTGTGGAGCGGGGACGGCGGCGCGAAGGCGTTCGTGCTGGAGATGGACCCGGACACGGGCTGGGAGGGTGTGGACGTCCACGAACCGGGTCCCGAAGAGGTCTTCGTGGTGTCGGGCGTGTTCAACGACGGCGACCGGGACTATCCCGCCGGCTCGTTCATCCACGCCCCGGCAGGCTCCTCGCACGTCCCGCAGACGACCACGGGCTGCACCCTCTTCCTCTTCTACCCGGAAGGCTGAAGGCGCCCGCGCGGACGGACGGGCGTCGGGCCGCGGCGTGCCGCCCCCATGCGTCGTCGGACGAGGGCGGCACGCCCCGAGAACGCCGGGCGGGCTCAGCCGCCGGGAGTGCCGGGACCGGTCGGGCTGCCCGTCGGAGCGCCGGTCGGGCTCTCCGTCGGGCTCTCGGTCGGGCTGCCCGTCGGGCTCTCGGTCGGGCTCTCGGTCGGGCTCTCAGTGGGACTGCCCGTGGGGCTCTCCGTCGGGCTGCCCGTGGGGCTTTCGGTCGGGCTGCCGGTCGGGGTGGGGCTCGCGGGCGGGACGACGCCGCCGGTGCCCGAGACGGTGATCTTGGTCTGCAGGCCCATGGCGCGGTCGTTGTCGCTCGGCGACCATAGCTGGTACGTCCCGGGCTGCAGCGAGACGTGCAGCTTGGCCTGGGTGCCGGGCGAGATGCCCGGGGTCTGCTTCGGCGTGGTGAGGCCCGGGCCGGAGATGGCCAGGGCGTGCTCCCTGCTGCCCTCGTTCTTCACGGTGAAGACGTAGGGACCCGCCGTGAAGGTGCTCTTGGACAGCTTCAGCGAGTTGTCCTTCTCGGTGACCGTCACGGTGGTGGCCTTCGGCTGCGCGGCGCCGCCGCCCGGGGTGCCGGTGCCGGGGCTCGTGGGACTCCCGGTCGGGCTTGTGGGGCTTCCGGTTGGGCTAGTGGGGCTTCCGGTCGGACTCGTCGGGCTTTCCGTGCCGGGGCTCGCGGGGCTCTCGGTCCCCGGGCTGCCTGTCGGCGTCTCGGTCCCCGGGCCGCCTGTCGGGGCCCCGGTCGGGCTCGTCGGTGGCGATCCGCCCGGGCTCGGGGCCGTGGTCGCGTTCGCGGCGGTGACCGGGAGCAGGGCGCCGGCGGTCAGCAGGACGGCGCCGGTGGCAGTCGAAATGGTGGTTTTGTTCATAAATGCCGGGCTCCCCGGCGCGCCTCCGCCGAAACCGCGCGGGTGTTGCCGAAAGTCCTGGTCAACGGCGGTTCCGGCGGAGGTCGAACGGCGTGGTCAGGGGGCCAGCCAGGGCAGGGTGAAGCGGGTGAAGACGATGCCGCCGGTGTCGCCGATCTCGTAGAGGTCGCCGACCGAGCCGTCGGCCAGGACGGCCATCGTGGAGTAGCCCGCGGCGCCCGGCTTGAGGAGCGCCTCCTGCGGCCAGCCGGAGCCGTCGTCCCCGCTCAGCCGGACGGTGAGGTCGGTGCGGCCGGTCGCGGCGTTGTTGCTGTGCAGGGCGGTGCCGGTCAGGGGCGGGGCGCCGGACGAGGGGAGCGCGTAGGAGATCTCGTCGCCGTTGCAGCCGGGGTCGATCAGGCCGCTGTTCCAGGCGGTGCCGTAGGCGGCGGTGACGTCGGCGGCGGTCGCGTACCACCGGTTGCCGCCCGCGTTGGAGCGCATGTTCTGCGCGACGCGGCCCGTCGACCGCTGGATGATCTTGCTTTCGTTGACGCCGGTCCCGGCGGTGGTGCCGTTGTGCCAGGTCGCGCCGTGGTCGTCGGAGTAGATGTTCGACGCGTGGTCGCCCGACGCGTCGTGGTAGACGATCGGCTGGACGAGCCGTCCGGAGGCGAGCTGGATCCCGTGCCCGGACGAGGCGAACATCCCGGCGTAGGTGGTCTTGCGGACCTGCGGGTTGAGGTCGGTCGCCGCGCTCCAGGTCGCGCCGCCGTCGGTCGAGGTGACGTAGCGGATGTGGGTGTTGGTCGTGGCGGTCGCGGAGGTGTCGCCGGCGGTGGAGCCGGAGTAGCCGACGCCGGGCTTGGGGGAGTAGGTGAAGAAGCAGAAGATCTTTCCGGTGGTGCGGTCGACGAGCAGGCTCGGGTCGCCGTAGCCCTCGGACGTGGTGGGCGCGTGCGCGATGATCGCCGGGGTGGAGAAGGTCGCGCCGCCGTCGGTGCTGCGGACCATCGCCACCTGGATGTTGTTCGTCCCCCCGCCGAGGTCCGAGCTGCCGTCGACGCGGGCGTCCATGGCGGCGACCACCGTGCCGTCGTTCGCCACGGCGAGGGCGGGGATGCGCACGGACTTCGCCGCCTTGCCGAGCCCGGAGATGACCGTGGACGTGGTCAGGACGGTCTGGGCGTTCATCCCCGGCTTGCCGGAGCCGAGCCCGCAGCCGGACGTGCCGGAGACGGTGCGGCTCCAGCCGCCCGACGAGACCTGGAACGTGTAGGGCGTGCCGTCCGGGACCGTCCAGTAGAGGCCGTTGTCGCCGGACGACGCCGGAACGTCGACCGACCATGGGGAGCCGGTACGGCCCGGCCAGGTGACCGTGAAGGTCCGGGCGGCGGGAGAGCGGTTGTCGAGGATGAGGCGCAGGCGGTGCGGGTCCCCGCAGTCCATGGTGGCGCGCGCGCTGAGCGCGTTGGAGCAGTCGAGGGTGCCGGTGTCGGTCTGGTCGAGGCCCTGCGGCGTGGTGGTGCGGAACGTGTAGGCGGTGCCGGACGGCTTGGTGAAGAAGAAGTGCGAGCTGTCGCCGGCGGCGACGTCCGCGGTCCAGGTGCCGGCGCCGGGCCAGGTCAGCGTGAACGTGGTCGCGGAGGACGTCCGGTTGACGACGGTCTCCTGGATGCGGCCGGACGTGCAGTCGGTCGTGACGACCGCGGACTGGCCGGTGTCGGCGTGAGCGGCGGCGGGGAGTGCGGTCGCGGCGAGGGCGGTCATCGCGGCGACGGCGGCGGGGTGGAAGCGGGGCATGGCCTCACCTTCGTTGGACATGGGACGTAGGATGTCCTGTCGCGAAGGAACGTAGGCGCGGACGCCGGGGCCGTCAAGCCCCGACTCCCGAGCGCCCATATGCGGGCTCCGGCGTCGGAAGCCCCGGCGTCGAGCGGCTCCGCGTCAGGAGGCGGAGTCGTCGCGTGCCGTGTCCAGGCGCTCGCGGATGCCGCGGAAGTGCGCCGCCATGGCGGTGGCCGCCGCCGCGCGGTCGCCGGAGACGAGCGCCTCGTAGATGTCGCGGTGCCGCTGCGCCACGTCGGCCGCCTCCTGCTGGACGGGCGCGAGGTCGTGCTGGAGCGTCCGGTAGACGTCCCAGAACGCGCCGAGCAGCTGGTTCACGATCGGGTTGGCGAGCGGCCGGTACAGCAGCTCGTGGAAGAGCCGGTCGGTCTCCGGGGTCACCTGGCCGGCCGCGGCCTCGGCGTCCATCCGGCGCATGATCTCGTCCAGCTCGGCGGTGTCGGACGCCAGGCCGCGGTCGATGACCTGCTCGACGAGGCCGCGTTCGAGGACCTCGCGGACGTCCACCAGGTGCGCGAGGTCGTCGCGGCCCTGCCGCTTGGACATGCGGGCGTGGAAGGTCAGCTCGTCGACCAGCGCGCCGAGCGACATGCTGCCGACGTACATCCCGAAGCCGTGCCGGATCTCCACGATCCCGACGGCCTGCAGCGCCTTGAGCGCCTCGCGCAGCGAGTTGCGGCTGACGTCCAGCTCCTCGACCAGCTCGAACTCGGTGGGCATCGGGTCGCCCGAGGCCAGCCCGCGCTCCAGGATCAGCTGCTTGATCGCCTGCTGCACCTCCTCGGTGCGGCTGCTGCGGCCGCGCGTCGCACGTCCCCGCGTCCGAGCTGCGGTCATCGGCTCACGCTCCCCATCGCGTCGGTTGGTTCCGGGACCCGCCACTTGACCTGGCCGGTGCCGGAGCCTACGGTACACCGACGAACGACGTTGGATGTCCTACCTCCCCTCCCACCTGCGGCCGCCTACCCTGCGACCGCCCCACCCCTTCCTTCCAGGAGACGACGTGACCGATCTCCAGCCGGGCCGCGGCCTGCACCGCCGCGACTTCCTGCGCTACACCGGGCTCCTCGGCGCGGCCGCCGCGATCACCGCCGGCGTGTCCGCGTGCGGCGGCCCGTCCTCCACCGGCTCCGGCGGATCCGGCGGCTCCAAGGACACGATCCAGGCCGCGCTCGCCTACGCCCTCTCCGGCGGCTTCGACCCGATGACGTCGTCCAGCGCCGTCGCCGTGGCCGCCAACTCCCACGTGCTGGAGTCGCTGGTCGACCTCGACCCGGTGACCCGGCAGCCCTACAACGCGCTGGCCAAGGCGGCTCCGGAGAAGGTGGACGACACCACCTACCGGGTCGCGATCCGCGACGGCGCCACCTTCCACGATGGCTCGAAGGTCACCGCCGACGACGTCGTGTTCAGCTTCGAGCGGGTGCTCGACCCGAAGAACGCGTCGCTGTTCGTGCAGTTCCTGCCGTTCCTCGACAAGGTGAGGAAGGTCGACGACACCACCGTCGAGTTCAGGCTCAAGTACGCGTTCGCGCTGTTCTCCGAGCGGCTCGCCGTGGTCCGGATCGTGCCGAAGAAGATCGTCCAGGCGGACCAGAAGAAGTTCGACGCGCTGCCGGTCGGCTCCGGGCCGTTCAGGCTCACCGCCGCGAGCGCCACCGCGGGGCTGTCGTTCGCCAAATTCGACGCCTACAACGGGCCCCGGCCCGCGAAGGTCGCCAAGATGACCTGGCTGCTGCTGTCCGACCCGTCCGCCCGCGTCACCGCGCTGCAGTCCGGACGCGTCCAGGCGATCGAGGCCGTCCCGTACCTGAACGCGGACGAGCTGCGCAAGGCCGCGAGCGTCGAGGCGGTGCAGAGCTTCGGCCTGCTGTTCCTGATGTTCAACTGCAAGGTCGAGCCGTTCGACGACGTGCGGGTGCGGCAGGCGCTGCACTACGCGCTCGACACCGACAAGCTGATCAAGACGGCGCTGCTCGGCAACGCCGCCGCCGCGACCAGCTTCCTGCCCGCCGGGCACCCCGACTACGTCAAGGCCGCCACCGTCTACGGCTACGACCCGGACAAGGCGAAGCAGCTGCTGCGGGAGGCCGGGGTCAGCGGGCTGAAGGTCGAGCTGATCACCACCGACACCGACTTCGTCAAGGACTGCGCGCCGCTGATCAAGCAGAGCTGGGACGCCGTCGGCGTCGCCACCACGCTCAACGTCGGCCAGTCCGGCGGCCAGTACGCCAACCGCGTCGACACCGGCAAGTACCAGGTCATGGCCGCGCCCGGCGACCCGTCGGTGTTCGGCAACGACGCCGACCTGCTGATGCGCTGGTTCTACGTCGGCACCTGGCCCGAGCACCGCAGCTACAACGCCGGAACCCCCGAGGCCAAGAAGGTCGTCGACCTGCTCGACCGGGCCGCCCGCGAGGCCGACCCGGCGGCGCGCAAGACGCTGTGGAGCCAGGCCATCGACGTCGTCGCCGAGCAGGCCGCGCTGTACCCGATCTTCCACCGCAAGCTCGAGACCGGGTGGAAGGGCAAGGCGCTGCCGGGCTTCCGGCCGATGGCGACCACCGGGCTGTCGTTCCTGAACGTCGGCCGCGCCTGACCGTCCCGGACCCGAAGAAGGGACGCCACCCGGATGGCAACGATCCTGCGCATGGCGCTCGGACGGCTGCTGACCCTCGTGCCGATGGTGCTCGGGATCACGCTGTTCGTCTTCGTCGTGCTGCGCTTCTCCCCGAACGACCCCGCCTTCAACGCGCTCGGCGAGGGCGCCACGCCCGAGGCGCGGCACGCGTACGCGGCCGCGCACGGGCTCACCGACCCGCTGCCGGTCCGCTACGTCCGGTTCCTCGGCGACCTGCTGCACGGCGACCTCGGGCTGACCGCGCCGCCGAGCCGGCCCGTCACCGACGCGATCGGGACCGCGTTCCCGCTCACGCTCCAGCTGACGCTGCTGGCGGTGCTGGTCGGCGTGGTGTTCGCGGTGGTCCTCGGCGTCACCGCGGCGCTGTTCCGGGACCGCTGGCCCGACCAGGCCATCCGGGTGCTGTCCATGGCCGGCGTCGCGATGCCGTCGTTCTGGCTCGGCATCCTGCTGATCCAGTGGTTCGCGCTGCGGCTCGGCTGGTTCCCGACCGGCGGGTACGTCAACCCCGGCGACTCGGTGGGCGGCTGGCTGCGCAGCCTCGCGCTGCCCGCGATCGCCGTCGGGTTCCCGGTCGGGTCGCTGCTGGCCCGGGTGGTGCGCACCGCGATGGTCGAGGAGCTCGACCGCGACTACGTGCGCACCGCGATCGGCGGCGGGCTGCCGCGCACCGTCGTGGTCGGCCGCAACGTGCTGCGCAACGCGCTGATCACCCCGCTGACCGTGCTCGGACTGCAGATCGGCTACCTGCTCAGCGGCGCCGTCGTGGTCGAGGCGATCTTCGGGCTGCCCGGCCTCGGCACCCTCATCATGCAGGGCGTCACCGCCGGCGACCCCGCCCTCGTGCAGGGCGTCGTGCTGTGCATCGCGCTGACGTTCCTGGTCGTCAACCTGCTCGTGGACGTGCTCTACCTGTTCGCGAACCCCCGGCTGAAGGGAGCGACGCGATGACCGTCCTGCTACGGGGATGGCGGCGGCTGCGGCCCGCCTCCCGGATCGCGCTCGGCGTGCTGTTGGTGATCGTCATCGCGGCGCTCGCCGCGCCGCTGATCGCCCGGCACGACCCGCTGACCACGGGCGTCGCGGGGCAGGCGCCGTCCGGCGGCCACTGGTTCGGCACCGACCGCGTCGGCCGCGACGTGTTCGCCCGCGTGCTGTACGGGGCGCGCTGGTCGCTGGCCATCGGCCTCGGCGCCGCGTTCCTCGCGCTGGTCGCGGGCGCCGTGCTCGGCTCGGTCGCCGCCACCGCGCACCGCGCCGTGGACGAGGCCGTGATGCGCTGCCTCGACGTCGTCATGGCGTTCCCGGCGGTCGCGCTCGCGGCCGTCCTGGTCACCGTGTTCGGCAAGAGCCTGCCGGTGCTGATCGGCACCATCGCGTTCCTGTACGTCCCGCAGGTCGCGCGGGTCGTGCGCGGCAACGTGCTGTCGCAGTACGGCGAGGACTACGTGGCCGCCGAACGCGTCATCGGCGCCCGCCGCGGCCACATCCTGTGGCGGCACGTCCTGATCAACTGCGCCGCGCCCATCCTGGTGTTCGTCACGATCGTCGTCGCCAATGCGATCGTGTTCGAGGCGAGCCTGTCGTTCGTCGGCGCCGGCGTCCAGGACCCGGACCCGTCATGGGGCAGCGTCATCGCCTACGGCAAGACGCTGGTGCTGGCCGGCGGCTGGTGGGCGACGTTCTTCCCCGGCCTGTTCATCCTGGTCACGGTGCTGGTGCTGAACGTCCTGTCCGAGGGTGTGTCGGACGCGTGGGCCGCGCCCGCCGCCCGCCCCGACACCGCCGCCGACACCCGCACCGACGCTGAGCCCGGCGCCGGGGCCGCGGCCGGAACCGTCGCCCGGACGGCCGCGGCCCCGGCGCCGCCCGCCGCGCGGCTGGAAGGCGACCTGCGCGAGGCCGGACGCCGCCTCGCCGACCGCGCCCGCCCCCTCCCGGACGGCGAACCGCTGCTGCGCGTCGAGGACCTCGCCATCGGGTTCCCCGACCGCTACGGCGACGTGGACGTGGTCGACCGGGTGTCCCTCGACGTGCGGCCGGGCGAGGTCGTCGGCCTGGTCGGCGAGAGCGGCTGCGGCAAGAGCCTCACCAGCCTGGCGATCATGGGGCTGGAGCCGCGCGGGGCCCGGATCGGCGGCCGGCTGCTGTTCGACGGCCGCGACCTGCGCGCCCTGCCCGCCCGGGAGCGCCGCGCGCTGCTCGGCCACGACATGGCGATGGTCTACCAGGACGCGCTGTCCTCGCTGAACCCGGCGATGACGATCCGCGCCCAGCTCCGCCAGCTCACCCGGCGCGGCGGCACCCGCACCCCCGCCGAGCTGCTCGACCTCGTCGGCCTCGACCCGGACCGGACGCTGCGCTCCTACCCGCACGAGCTGTCCGGCGGGCAGCGGCAGCGGGTGCTGATCGCGATGGCGCTGTCCCGCGACCCGAGGCTCGTCGTCGCCGACGAGCCGACCACCGCGCTCGACGTCACCGTCCAGGCCGCCGTCATGCGGCTGCTGCTGCGGCTGCGCGCCGAGCTCGGGTTCGCGCTGATCCTCGTCTCGCACGACCTCGCGCTCGTCGCCGACGTCACCGACCGCGTCGTGGTGATGTACGGCGGGCAGGTCGCCGAGGCCGGCGTCACCTCCGACGTCGTCGCCTCGTCCCGGCACCACTACGCGCGCGGCCTGCTCGGCGCCGTCGTGTCGCTGGAGGCGGCGGACGCGCGGCCCGTGCAGATCCCCGGCGTCGTCCCGTCGCCCGCGCACTTCCCGGCGGGCTGCCGGTTCGCCGACCGGTGCGCCGCCGCCACCGGACTGTGCGCGACGACCCGTCCCGAGGCGTCCGGCGAGCCGCACCGGCACGCGTTCGCCTGCCACCATCCGATCGGCGCGGCGGCCGGCGCGCCCGCCACCGCCAAGGCGGGAGAACAGCGATGACCACACCCGTCATGGAACTGCGCGGCGTGCACGTCCGGCTGCCGGTGCGCGGCGGCAACCCGCTGCGCCGCGCCGCCGTGCACGCGCTCACCGGCGCCGACCTCGCCATCGGACGCGGCGAGACCGTCGGGATCGTCGGCGAGTCCGGCTGCGGCAAGTCCACGCTCGCGAAGGTGCTCGTCGGCCTGGCCCGGCCCTCCGAGGGCACGGTGCTGTTCGAGGGCGACGACCTCGGCGCGCTGCGGTCCCGCGACCGGTCCGCGCGGCTCGGCGCGGCCGTCGGGATGGTCTTCCAGGACCCGGCGACCGCGCTGAACCGGCGGCTGCCCGTCCGGGCGATCCTCCGCGACCCGCTCGACGTGCACCGGCGCGGCACGCCCGCCGAACGCGACGCCCGCGTCCGCGAGCTGATGTCGCTGGTCGGGCTGCCGCCGCAGCTCGCCGCCGCCCTCCCCGGGCAGCTGTCGGGCGGGCAGCGGCAGCGCGTCGCGATCGCCCGCGCGCTCGCGCTGGAGCCGTCGCTGCTCGTCGCCGACGAGCCGACGTCCGCGCTCGACGTGTCCGTCCGCGCGCAGATCCTCAACCTCATGCTCGACCTCAAGGACCGCATCGGCCTGTCGATGGTGTTCGTCTCGCACGACATCCAGACCGTCCGGCGCATGTCCGACCGGGTCGTCACCATGTACCTCGGCCGCATCGTCGAGGACGCCCCGGCCGCCGCCGTGGCCCGCGGCGACACCCGGCACCCGTACACGCGGGCGCTGCTGTCGGCCACCCCGAGCCTCCTCGACCCGATGGAGCCGATCCGGCTGGACGGGCCCGTCCCGTCCGCCGTCCACCCGCCGAGCGGCTGCCCGTTCCGGACCCGCTGCTGGCGCGCCACCGAGGAGTGCGCCGAGGCGATGCCCGCGTTCGCCGCGGCCGGCGACGCCGGGCACGCGTACCGCTGCCTGCATCCCGTCACCGACCCGTCCGACCTCGCCCTTTCCCCCGTTTCCCAGGAGATCCCGTGACCGCCGCTCCCGCCGGACCCGCCGCCCCGCCGCTCACCGGCGTCGTCCCCCCGGTCTGCACGCCGCTGACCCCCGGCCTGGACGTCGACGCCGCGTCCCTCGAACGGCTCGTCGACCACCTCGTCGGCGCCGGCGTGGACGGGCTGTTCGTGCTCGGCTCCACCAGCGAGGTCGCGTTCCTGCCCGACGCGCACCGCCGCACGGTGCTGGAGACGGTGGTCAAGCACGTCGCCGGGCAGGTCCCGGTGCTCGCCGGCGCGATCGACATGACCACGCTGCGGGTCATCGAGCACGCCCGCGCCGCCGCCGAGCTCGGCTGCGACGGCGTCGTCGCGACCGCGCCGTTCTACACCCGCACCCACCCGGCGGAGATCGAGACGCACCTGCGCCGCGTCGCCGCCGCCGTCCCGGTCCCCGTCTACGCCTACGACCTGCCGGTCTCGGTGCACTCCAAGCTGGACGCGGCGATGCTGCTGCGGCTCGCGGACGAGGGCGTCCTCGCCGGCGTGAAGGACTCCAGCGGCGACGAGGGCGGGCTGCGCGGCCTGCTCGTCGCGCTCCGCGACGCGGGGACCGGCGGGTTCAGCGTGCTGACCGGGTCCGAGCTGACCGTCGACTCGGCGCTCGCGATGGGCGCGCACGGCGTCGTCCCGGGCCTCGGCAACGTCGACCCGGACGGCTACGTCCGGCTGTACCGGCTGTGCCGGGAGGGCCGCTGGGACGAGGCGCGGGCCGAGCAGGAGCGGCTGCTGCGGCTGTTCGACATCGTCAACGCGGGCGCCGCCGCCCGGATGGGGCGCGGCTCGTCGGCGCTCGGCTCGTTCAAGGCCGCCCTGCACCTGCGCGGCGTCATCGACTGCCCGGTCACCGCGCCGCCGCAGATCCAGCTGGACGCGGCCGAGACCGGGCACGTCCGCCGCACGCTGGCCGCCGCCGGGCTGCTGTGAGCGGCGGGACGCTCGCCGCGCTCGACATCGGCGGCACGAAGATCGCCGCGGCGCTGGTGGACCGGAGCGGAACGGTCCTGCGGCGCGGGCGCGTCCCGACACCGGCCGGGGGAGGGGACGCCGTGCTCGCGGCGGCCGCCGAGCTGCTGGACGGCCTCGGCCTCGCCGGGAGCGACGTGCGCGGGCTCGGGGTCGGCGCGCCCGGCGTGATCGACCCCGACACCGGACGCGTCGTCTCCGCGACGGACGTCCTGCCCGGATGGGCCGGGACGCCCGTCCGCGAGACCCTCACCGCCCTCACCGGCCTGCCGGTCACCGTGGTCAACGACGTCCGGGCCATGGCCTACGGCGAGGCTCGGGCGGGGGCCGGGGCCGGGCACCACCGCGTCCTGCACGTCTCGGTCGGGACCGGCGTCGGCGGCGCGCTGACCACCGGCGGAGACCTCGACCACGGGGCGCACGGCACCGCCGGGGAGCTGGCGCACCTGCTCGTCCCCGAACGGGGGCCGGTGCCGTGCGGCTGCGGGCGCCGCGACCACCTGGAGGCGGCGGCGTCCGGCCCCGCCATCGCGGCGACCGGCGACGCGCCCCGCGCCGGGGCCCTGCTCGGCCGCGCGCTCGCCGGGCTCCTCGCCGTCCTGGACCCCGACGCCGTCGTGATCGGCGGCGGCGTGGCGCAGATCGGCGCGCCCTACCTGGACGCCGTCGCCGCCGCGTTCCGGGACGAGGCGCTCCCCCCGCTGCGCGCGACCCCGATCGTCCCCGCCCGGCTCGGCACGGACGCGCCGCTGGTCGGGGCCGCCCTGCTGGCCGGAACCCTGCTCGCCGGATCCCCGCCCGCCTGAACATGCCCACCGGCACCCCCGTGAACAGGAGCGCCCGTTGAACGCCGAGACCTTCGCCGCCGCCGTCGCCGGGCGGCTCATCGTGTCCTGCCAGGCCCCGGACGGGCATCCGCTGCGCGACACCGGCGCGCTCGTCCGGATGGCGGAGGCGGCGGCCGGAGGCGGCGCCGCCGCGATCCGCTGCGGCGGGGTCGGCGGGACGCCCGACGTCGCCGCCATCGCCGCCGCCGTGGACGTCCCCGTCATCGGCCTGACCAAGGACGGCACCGGCGGCGTGTTCATCACGCCGACCGTCGAGGCCGCCCGCGCCGTCGTGCGGGCGGGCGCGCACGTCGTCGCGGCCGACGCCACGTTCCGGCCGCGCCCGGACGGCCGCCCGCTCACCGAGACGATCAAGGCGGTCCAGGGGGAGGGCGCGCTGTTCATGGCGGACGTGGCGACCCTGGACGAGGGCGTCGCCGCCGCCGAGGCGGGCGCCGACATGGTGGCCACGACCCTCGCCGGCTACACCGTCCCCGGCCCGCCGCCGGACGGCCCCGACCTGGACCTGGTCCGGGCGCTGCGCGACGAGCTCCCCGGCGCGCTGATCGTCGCGGAGGGCCGCTACCACGCGCCCGCGTCGGCGGCGGCCGCGATCGAGGCGGGCGCCACCTGCGTGGTGGCCGGCACCGCGATCACCGACCCCCGCTGGATCACCGCCCGCTTCGCCGCCGCCCTCACCCCGCGACGCGACGAGCGGGCGTGAGGAGGGCGCTCAGGTCGGCGGCGGCCTGGCGCGCGGCCCGGTCGGCGGTGGCGGACACGCCGCCCAGGCCGAAGAAGCCGTGGTTCAGGGTCGGCCATTCGCGGTGGACGACCGGGACGCCGGCGGCGGCCAGCGCGGCCGCGTAGGCGCCGCCCTCGTCCCGCAGCGGATCGAAGCCGGCCGTGTGGATCGCGGCGGGCGCGGCGCCCGCGAGGTCGGCGGCGCGCAGCGGCGACACCCGCCAGTCGTCGCCGCGGCCCGGCGGGCGGTACAGCTCGGTGAACCACCGCATCCCGGCCAGCGTCAGCCCGTGGCCGTCGGCGCGTTCGGCCCGGGACGGATAGAGGGCGTTCACGTCGGGGTCGGCGTACCCGCCGGTCGCGTCGGTGACCGGGACGACCAGCAGCTGCCCGGCCAGCTCGACGCCCCGGTCGCGGCAGGCGAGCGCGACGGACGCGGCGAGCTGCCCGCCCGCGCTGTCGCCCGCCACGGCGAGCGGCCCGGTCCGGGCCGCGGCGAGGTGCAGCGTCGCGGCGAGGCAGTCGTCGAACGCGGCCGGGAACGGGTGCTCGGGCGCGAGGCGGTAGTCCACGCCGATCACCGCGGCGCCGGTCCCGACCGCGAGGCGCCGCATGTGCTGCCGGTGCGTGCGCAGGTCGCCGGCGATCCAGCCGCCGCCGTGGAAGAACGCGACGGCGGCCTCGGCGGGCCGGGGGCCCGGCTCGACGACCAGCGCGGGCACCGGCCCGGAGGCGGTCTCCAGGACGGTGGCGTGCTCGGCGAACGGGGCGGGCGGGTCGGGCAGCAGCGCGAGCGACCGCTCGTTCACGGCCAGCGAGTGGCGCCGCGCGCCCTCGACGGACGTGTCGGCGGCGGTCGGGTCCTCGGCGCGGCGCCGCAGCCACTCGGCGATGTCGGGATCGAAACCGGTGCTCACGGAACCGGAACCTCCTTGCATGGGACGTAGGACATCCTACATTGCACCTGCGGGCCGTCCAGGGGCCATGTCCCGGACTTACCGGGTTGAGAGGTGCAGTGAACCTCGCACCGGAGCCGAGTGGCGTGAATCTCGGCGGCTTCGGGTCACACGACACAAACGACCTGAAAGAGCGCGCCTAACGTCATGGGTAGAGCTGATCGCCGGGTCGGCGGAGGCTCGGGGCGCGGTGGCCGCCCCGGGGAGAGGAGCGCTGATGTTCATCATCATCGTGTTCGTGGCCCTCGTGCTCGCCGGGGCGCTGGGGTCCCTGGTCTACCTCGCGGTGTTCGCGCGGGCCAGCCGCAGCGACACGCTTTTCACGCCTCCGGCGGGCCTCGGCGCGCGCACCGCGCGGCGGGTGACCGGAGTGTACGTCCGCGACCCCCGGCAGGAGGGCGCCCTGTACCACCGCGGCTCCCCGCGGAACACCGGCCCCGTGATCGGGGCCGACCGGCCGGAGGACGACGGCCGGATGCGCGGCGAGCTGGTCGGACGGTAAGACGGCGGGACGAGCTGGTCAGACGGTAAAAGGGCGAGGGGTCTCCGGGGCGCGGTGCCCCGGAGACCCCTCGGCGTCAGGACCGGCCGGTGTCCCGGTACGCCGACTCCGGGACGTGGTTGGGGATCGTGGCGAACTTCCCCGCGCCGCGATCGAGGACCTTGACCGTCGCGGACTTCAGGTCGAAGTAGAGCCCCACGAGCTCCAGCTCGCCGGCCTCGGCGCGCTCCCGGAGCCACGGGTAGGTGAGCAGGTTGTCGAGCTGCTGCATCACGTTGACCTGGCTGAGCCGGGCCAGCGGGTCGTCGCCGTGGTCCGCCTCGGCGCGGAAGCGCTCCAGCGTCGGCTTGCCGAACTCGAGCCAGCGGGTCAGCCCCTCCAGGTGCGCGACCTCGGCGCCGCCCGCCATCACCGCGGCCATCGCGCCGCAGTTGGAGTGCCCGCAGACCGCGATCGTGCGGATGTCCAGCACGTTGGTCGCGTACTCCACCGTCGCCATCACCGAGTCGTCCGGGACGGCCGAGTCGTGCGGCGGGACGAAGTTGCCGACGTTCCGGTTGATGAACAGGTCGCCGGGCCCGCTGGCGGTGATGATGTTGGGCACGACGCGCGAGTCCACGCACGTGATGAAGAGGAGCTCCGGCTTCTGCTCCATCGCCAGCTCGGCCATGATCGGCCGGACCAGCCCGGCGGTGCTGTCGTGGTACTCGCGGACGCCGTCGAGCAGGACGGACGTCGGGGACGAAGGCTCGGTGGCGCTTCCGGAGCGTCGCTGCCGGTTCGCCCATGGAGCCCACCAGCGCGCCGGGGGGGACGACTTACGCGACGAAGACATATCACCTGTCACCCCTCTTTCATACCAACCCTCGTGAACCTCGTCGATGTCGACCCTGCCCCCTTGGCGTTCGTGCGCCAGCCGCCACTGGTGGACGGCGTCGAAGGCGGCATGGTCCATGAAGTCGACGTTCAGGTCGAGGTCGACGCCCGCACCCGCCGGTACGGACCGCAGCGCGCGCGTCACCTTCGGAACTCCGAGGAACGTCAGTGTCCCCTCCACGACAACGTGCCAGCGGGGCGGAACGATTCCGTCGCCCGGCGCGGGGAGCAGCCGCTCGGTCCGGACGGTGAGCCGGGTCAGCCGCCGCAGCGCCAGCACCGCCGTGACGGCGATGCCCAGCAGCACGCCCTCGCCGAGGCCGAGGACGACCACGCCGGCGAACGTGGCGGCGTAGGCGGGCGCCTCCCGGTGGTCGCGCAGGTCGCGGATCCGCGCCGGGTCCACCAGGCGGACGCCGAGGACCACGAGCAGCGCCGACAGCGCCGACAGCGGGACGCGCTCGATCACGGGCCCGCAGGACACCGCGAGCACCAGCACCCACACCCCGTGCAGGACGGCGGACAGCCGGGTCCGGGCGCCCGCCTCCAGGTTGGCGGTGCTGCGGACGATCACGCCCGCGACCGGGAGGCCGCCGAACAGCCCGGACACCGCGTTCGCCGCGCCCTGCGCGGCCAGCTCCCGGTCGAGGTCGGTGGGCGGGACCCCGGCGGGCCGGACGCGGTCGACCGCCACGCTGCACAGCAGCGACGCGACGGCCGCCACGACCGCGAGCGACACGACGGCGCCCGCGACGCCGTGCGGTGACCCGTGCGGCAGCTCCGGGAGGCCCCAGCCGTGCAGCATGGACCCCGGCAGGTCCACCCGGTCGACCGGCCAGCCGAACGCCCACACGGCGGCGGTGGCGGCGGCGATGGCGGGCAGCGGACCGGGGACCAGGTGCAGCCGGCCCCCGCGCGGCAGCCGGGACCAGCCCAGCAGCACCAGGACCGTCAGCGCGCCGACGAGCGTCGAGTACGGCGCCGGGTGCAGCAGCTGCCCCGGCAGCTCCCGCAGGTTGGCCACGGCGGACTCCTGCGGGCCGCCGCCCAGCACGACGTGCACCTGGGCCAGCACGATCACCGCGCCGACGCCGGCGAGCATGCCGTGCACCACGGCGGGCGACACCGCCAGCACGACGCGCGCCACCCGGCTCAGGCCGAGCGCCACCTGCAGCACCCCGGCGAGCAGGGTGATCGTGCAGGTGGCCCGCCAGCCGTAGCTTGCGATGAGGTCGGCGACGAGCACGGTCAGCCCGGCGGCGGGGCCGCTGACCTGCAGCGGCGACCCGCCCGCGAGCCCGGCGACGACACCGCCGGCGACGGCGGCGACGAGCCCGGCGGCGACCGGCGCGCCCGAGGCGACCGCGATGCCCAGCGACAGCGGGATCGCGACCAGGAACACGACGAAGGACGCGAGGACGTCCCTGCGCACTGTGGATGCGTTGAGTGGCTTTGAAGTCACTCAACGTATCCAATCAGGTTCTCCGGTATCCGCCCCGGGACGCACGGCCCGCAGCGCGCCGGAGACCCGTCCGGACGCGGCGTTCCCGGAGAAGGACGCGGCGTCCCCGGAGAAAAGAGCGAGGACCGCCGGAGATCCGGCGGTCCTCGCTGCGGTGCTCGCGCGACGGCGCGTCAGCGGCGGTAGTTCTCCCAGTCGTCGGGCTGCTGCCGCGACCCGTACGGGTCGGCGTCGTTCGGCTGCCCGCCCTGCTGGTAGCCGCCCTGCTGCGACGGACCGGGGTAGCCCGAGCCGTACGCCTGGGTGGCGCCCGGGTCGTGCGGCGCGGCCAGCGGGTCGCCGCTGTTGTAGCTGCTGCCGCTGAAGTCGCCGTAGGCGCCCGTGCCGCCGCCCTGCCCGCCGGAGCCGTACGGCTCCCGGGACCCGCCGCCCAGCGGGTCGTCGTAGCGGGGCGACTCGCCGTAGGCCGGGGCGGTCGGGTACCCGTCGGTGTGCGAGCCCTGGCCGTAGCCCGCCCCGGGGCCGGTGCTCGACGGGCCGAACCCGCTGTCGTACCCGCCGGAGCCGGACGCGCCGCCGGACGAGGGCGGGGGCCAGGGCCCCGTGCCCGAGCCGCCGCCCGCACCCGTGCCCGAGCCGGTGCCGGTGCCGGTGCCCGAGCCGGTGCCGAACGAGCCGGTGCCGAGCGGGTCGCTCAGCGGGTCGTTCAGCGAGCCGTACGAGCCGCCGGAGTCCCCGGACGGGCCGCCCGAGGAGCGCTGCCGGTCGGTCTGGATGCGCTGGAGCAGCTCGTCCACGGTGGGCAGCTTGTGGTTGTCGGTGTCGGAGCCCGATCCGCCGGACGGCGCCCCGCCGAGTCCGCCGTGCGCCGCCGGAGCGGCCGGGGCCGGGGGAGCGGGCGGGATCGGCTCGGCCGGGCCGGGCAGCCCGCCGGTCGTCTCGCCGAACCCGCGCGCGGGCTCCTCGGGCCGGCCGAGCGGTAGGCCCAGCGGGTCGGACGGCGGCGGCGCCTGGTGCGGCGCGGGCGGCTGCGACGGCGCCGACGAGCCCAAGGGCAGGTCGAAGGCGTCGGAGCGGCCGCCGGACGGGCCGGTCGCCGGACGGGAGCCGAGCGGGTCGCCGCCGAAGTCGCCGTAGGACGGCTCGTGCGAGGACCCGTACTGCGGCTGCTCGGGGACGCCGTACTGCGGCTGGTCGCCGTAGGAGGGCTGGTCGCCGTAGCCGGACTGGTCCTGCGTGCCGTAGTGCGGCTGGTCGGCGTGCCCGCCGAACTGGTCGCCGCCGCCGTAGGACGGGTCGTACTGGTCGGCCGCCCCGTACGCCGGCTGCGGCTCCTGCCCGCCGTACACCTGCTGGTCGGGCGCGCCGTAGGGCGCCTGCGAGCCGGGGCCGGACGGGCCGCCGAGCGCGCCGAGGTCGGTCGGGATCGGGTCGTGCGAGGTGGAGCCGGGGTCGGCGGCGTACGGCGCGTTCTGGAAGCCGCCGGGGGCCTGCTGCGGTCCGGTGCCGGACGGGCCGCCGAGCCCGTTGAGGATCGTCCCGTCCGCGCCCAGGGAGACCGGCTGGGTGAGGCCGGGCTGCTCGACGGCGGGCTGCGGCTCGGGCGGCGCGATGTGCTGGGTCGCCTGCGCCTGCGCCTGCGCCTGCTGGGCGTTCAGCGGGTCGGCCGACGGGTCCGGCTCGCCCGCCTCCTGGCCGTGCTGCCAGGGGAACTTCGGCTTGTCGAAGGTGATGGTGGCCCAGTAGTCGTCGTCCTCCATCTCGTCGGACGACTGGCCGCCGGGAGCGGGCGGCGGCGGGGACGGGGGAGCGGCGGCGGCGGGCGGGGCGGCGAGCGGGCCGCCGGCGACGCGCCGGTCGAAGCCGGGGTCGGGGGCGGCGTTGCCGTAGCCCTGGTCGTACCCGGGGCCGTAGCCGTCGTCCTGCGCGCCCATGTCGTCGGGCGGCGGCGGCGCGGCGCGGCGGCCGCGGGGCTGCTGCTGCGGCTCGTCGTCCATCCAGTCGTCGTCGTCGCGGCCCGCCCTGCTGGCCCGCAGCCCGAGCGCCACGAGGACGACCACCAGGACCACGACCACAATGAGGCCGAAGACCACGATGTAAGAAGTCATGCCACCACCCAATGCCTTGGCCCGGCGAGAGTCGTCGGCGCGGTCCGCGGGTCGGGCCCGTTCGTCGCCGGCGGTCGGTCGTCCTCGGAGCTAGTCCGATTCTGTCCGACCGCTATGACCGTTGTCACACCCTTCGCGCACATTTACCCTCACCCGACGCGTATCGGCCGGCCCGTCCGGGCCACCCGCACACCCCTGTTGGCTCCAGCCCCCCGAAGGGGTCCGCGCCGACCCCGGGGCCCGGAGGCTCCACGGTCAACGCGCCTGCTTGCCGCCGAAGTTCCCGGTGATCCGGCCGCGGCCCACCGTGTGCTCGGCGATGGCGCCGAGCGAGTCCCGGAGCTTGGCGCCTTGGCGGAACGGTGCCGGACTGTCCAGAGCGTAGATGGTGAACCGGTACCGATGCCGCTCTCCCTTGGGCGGGCACGGGGGCGCGTATCCCGCCTTCTTGCCTGTGGTGAGCCCCTCGACGGCGCCCTGGATCTCGGCGCCCTCGACGAGCTCGTTGGTCGTGCCGTCGATCCCCGCGATCACCCAGTGCACGTAGGCGCCCTCCGAGCCGTCCGGGTCGTCCATCACGATCGCGAACGACCTGGTGCCGGCCGGCGCCGACCAGTGCAGCGGCGGGGTCTTTCCCTCGCCGCCAGGGTACTTCGCGCAGCCGTACCGCGTGGGCAAGTCGCGCCCATCGCGGAAGACCGGGCTGGTCACCGTGAACCACTCCGACAGCTCGGCGCTCTTGTTCTGGGGCTGGCCGATCAGCCCGCAGCCGCCCAGCGCCGTGGTGAGCGCGAGGGCGCCCGCCGCGGCCAGGATCGGACGCCGTTCTCTGCTCTTCATGTCGTTACGCTCCCGGCCGAGATCGTACGCTGCGCGCCGCCGGATCGCCGTCCTCCCGGCCTGGCGCGCTCCGCGCCGGTGGCGCCCCCTTTCCCGTCCGGCCCAACCTTAGGGCTTCCACGGGTGTGGAACGGGCCTTTCCGCCCCCCGCGGCCGCGGCGGCCCTCGTGAACGCCGGTGTGAGTTGCGTCATGCCTGCTTTGCCCCGTTCCGGGCGAAAATTTGGGAAGGAGTGGCGAGTTTCACACGCTTGGTAACGCTCTACTTTGCCGGTTCAGGAAGTTTTCGTGTTCTTTCCTGGTTCTCGGTTGGTGTCGGGCACGTTCCATCAGCTAGTTTGTGAATGTCTTCACAAGCCGACCGTGACATAGGAGGCCGCAATGGCCAGGACCGCCGAGGAGACCCCTGGCGCTCCCCACATCCTCATCGTGGGTGGCGGCTATGTGGGCATGTACACCGCCCTGCGCCTGCAGAAGAAGCTCCGCAAGGAGCTCAAGCGGGGCGAGGTCAAGGTCACCGTGGTTGACCCGAACTCGTACATGACGTACCAGCCGTTCCTCCCCGAGGCCGCCGCCGGGAACATCTCGCCGCGGCACGTCGTCGTCCCGCTCCGCCGGGTGCTGCCCCGCTGCACCGTCCGCAAGGCGCGGGTCACCGAGCTCAACCACGACGAGGGGTGGGCGATCGTCCAGCCGCTGGCCGGACCGCCGGAGCGTATCTCCTACGACTACCTGGTCATGGCGGCCGGCGCGGTGCCGCGGCTGCTGCCCATCCCGGGCCTGGCCGAGAACGGCATCAGCCTCAAGACCGTCGGCGAGGCGATCCACCTGCGCAACCACGTGCTGGAGCAGCTGGAGATCGCCGAGTCCACCGACGACGTCGACCTCCGCCGCAAGGCGCTGACCTTCGTGTTCGTCGGCGGCGGGTTCGCCGGCGTCGAGGCGATCGCCGAGCTGGAGGACATGACCCGCGACGCCACCAAGTACATGCGCAAGGTCACCCCGCAGGACCTGCGGTTCATGCTCGTCGAGGCCGCCGACCGCATCCTGCCCGAGGTCGGCCCCGACATGGGCAAGTGGACCGCCGAGCAGCTGCGCGGCCGCGGCATCGACGTGAAGATGAAGACCTTCCTGCAGTCCGCCGTGGACGGCCAGATCGAGCTGTCGGACGGCAGCAGCTTCCAGGCCGGCACGCTGGTGTGGAACGCGGGCGTCAAGCCGTCCCCGGTGGTCAAGCACGGCGACCTGCCGCTGGACGAGCGGGGCCGCGTCAAGGGCACCGAGTACCTCACCATCGAGGGCCTGGTGCGCGCGTTCACCGCCGGCGACAACGCCGCCATCCCCGACCTCACCCAGGACGGGATGTTCTGCCCGCCGAACGCCCAGCACGCCGTCCGGCAGTCGAAGGTGCTGGCCGACAACATCGTCCGGTCGCTGCGCGGCAAGGCCCTCAAGCCGTACGTGCACGGCAACCTCGGCGCCGTCGCCGGGCTCGGCCTGCACAAGGGCGTGGCGAACCCGATGGGCTTCAAGCTCAAGGGCTGGCCCGCCTGGTTCTTCCACCGCAGCTACCACGGCGCGATGGTCCCGACCTTCAACCGCAAGATCCGGGTCATCGCCGACTGGACGCTCGCGCTGTTCCTCAAGCGCGAGACCGTCTCGCTCGCCAGCGTCGAGCAGCCGCGCGCCGACTTCGAGCTCGCGGCCCTGGACGACGTCAAGCCGAAGGCCAAGTCGAGCGAGCCCGCGGCCTGACCCGCGCCTGACGCCCGGCACCCGGCGCCCCGGCGGTCCCCGTGACCGCCGGGGCGCCGGCGTGTCCGGCGGTGGGGGAGAATCGCCGGTGTGCGGATCGGGATCCTGGGGCCCCTGGAGGTGCGTGCCGACGGCGGCCCCGTCGAGGTCGGGGGCGCGCGGCTGCGGGCGCTGCTGACCCTGCTCGCCCTGGACCCCGGTGCGCTCCTGCTCGCCGAGCGGATCATCGACGCGCTCTGGGAGGACGGCGTGCCGCGCGGCGCGCCGAACGCGCTGCAGTCCCTGGTCTCGCGGCTGCGCGCCGCCATCGGCCGGGAGGCGGTCGAGTCGCGTCCGGGCGGCTACCGGCTCGCCGTGCCGCGCGCGTGCGTCGACGCCCACCACTTCGAGGCGCGGGTCGCCGCCGCGCGGCGCGCCTCCGATCCCGCCGCCCGGTCGGCGGGGCTGCGCGAGGCGCTCGCGCTGTGGCGCGGGCCCGCCCTCGCCGACGCGGCCGGGCTGCGGTTCGCCGGCGCGCCCGCCGCGCGGCTGGACGCGCTGCGCCGCGCCGCGCAGGAGGAGCGCATCGACGCCGACCTCGCGCTCGGCCGGCACGCCGAGGTGATCCCCGAACTGCGCGCCCTCGCCGCCGACGACCCGCTCCGCGAACCCGTCACGGCCCTGCTGATGCGCGCCCTCTACGGCGCGGGCCACCAGGCCGAGGCGCTCACCCGGTACGAGGACGCCAAGCGCGCCCTCGCCGACGGGCTCGGCGTCGACCCGTCGCCCGAGCTGGCCGCCGTCCACTTGGCGGTGCTGCGCCGCGACCCGGCGCTGGCCGCCCGCCCGGCCGCCGCCCACGCCCCGCCGCCCGCGCCGCGTCCCCCGAAGGGCAACCTGAGCGCACCGCTGACCAGCTTCATCGGACGCGACGCCGACCTCGAACGGGTCGGCGCGCTGCTGGCCCGCGCCCGCCTCGTCACCCTCACCGGCCCCGGCGGCGCGGGCAAGACCCGGCTGTCGGTCGAGGCCGCCCGCAGATACGGCGCCCCCGGCTGCCCGGTGCCGCCCGCGCCGGACGGCGCCGTGCCGCCCGCGCCGGACGGCGCCTGGCTCGTCGAGCTGGCACCGGTCATCGACCCGGGGGAGGTGCCCGCCGCCGTCCTCGCCGCGCTCGGGCTGCGCGAGGCGCCGCAGCCGATGCCCGCCCGGCGCGCCGCGCCGCCCGACCCCCTGGACCGTGTCGTCACCGCCCTGGCGGGCCGGCGCATGCTGCTGGTCCTCGACAACTGCGAGCACCTCCTCGACGCCGCCGCCCGGCTCGCCGACCGGGTCCTGGCCGGCTGCCCCGGCGTCCGGATCATGGCGACCAGCCGGGAACCGCTCGGCATCACCGGCGAGACGCTCTGGCCCGTCGGGCCGCTGGAGGCGCCGCCGCCGTCCGCCTCCCCGGCGGACGCGCTCGCCCGGCCCGCCGTCCGGCTGTTCGCCGACCGCGCCGCCGCCGTCGCGCCCGGCTTCGCCGTCACCGGCGCCAACGTCGCCCCCGTCGTGCGGATCTGCCGGGCCCTCGACGGCGTCCCGCTGGCGATCGAACTCGCCGCCGCCCGCATGCGGGCGCTGACGCCCGCGCAGGTCGCGACGCGGCTCGACGACCGGTTCCGGCTGCTCAGCGCGGGCAGCCGCACCGCCCTGCCCCGGCACCGGACGCTGCGGGCCGTCGTCGAGTGGAGCTGGGACCTGCTGGACGAGCCCGAACGCGCGCTGTGCCGCCGGCTGGCCGCCTTCCCCGGCGGCGCCACGCTGGAGGCCGCCGAGCAGGTGTGCGCCGGGCCGGGCCTCGACCGCGCCGCCGTCCTGGACACCCTGGCCGCGCTGGTCGACAAGTCCCTGGTCACCGTCGCGGGCGCGGACGGCGAGCCCCGCTACCGGATGCTGGAGACGATCCGCGCCTACGGGATGGAGCGGCTGGCCGAGGCGGGCGAGGAGCAGGCCGTCCGGCGCGCGCACGCCGACCACCTCGTCCGGCTGGCCGAGGAGGCGGAGCCGCACCTGTACGGGGCCGAGCAGCTCGAATGGCTGCGCCGCCTCACCGCCGAGCACGACAACATCTCGGCCGCGCTGCGCTGGACGATCTCCACCGGGGACGCGGCCACCGCCGTCCGGTTCTGCGCCGCCCTCGGCTGGTACTGGTTCCTCAACGGCCGGCTGCGCGACGGCGCCGACCACCTGGTGCGGATCCTGGAGCTGCCGGACGTGCCCGCCGACACCGTCACCGCCCGCGCTCTCGCCATGGGCGCGATGACCTCGCTGGACAACCAGGTCGTCGGCGACCACGTGCTCGTGATCGACTGGCTCGCCCGGGCCCGCGACCTGTGCGCCGGCGCGGATCCCGCCGCCCTGCACCCCGGGCTGCGGCTCATGCTGACGACCCTGGAGCTGTACGAGTCGGGCTGGAACCACCCGGAGCCGGGCGCCGTCGAGCCGCTCCTGCTCGATCCCGACCCGTGGGTGCGGGGGCTGGCCCACTACATCCGCGGGCAGATCGCCCTCAACTTCGGCTGGATCGAGCGGCTGGACGACGACTTCGGCCGCTCGCTCGCCGCGTTCCGCGAGGCCGGCGACCGCTGGGGGCTGTCGTTCGCGCTCAGCGCCCGGGCGGAGGTCGTCGGCCGGCGCGGCGACCACCGCACGGCCGTCGCGCTGCACGAGGAGGCGCTGCGGCTGAACGCCGAGCTGGGCGGCGGCACCGTCGCGCTCGTCCACGTGCACATGAAGCTGGCCAACGAGCTGGACCTGATCGGCGAGCGCGGCCGGGCGGAGGAACTGCTGCATGCCGCGCTGGAGGCGGCGCTGCTGGACGGCGTCCCGCTCCGCCGTCCCGAGGAGGTCGCGGCGCTCCACTACCAGCTCGGCGAGTTCGCCCGCCGCTCCGGCGAGGAGGCGGAGGCCCGGCGCAGGCTGGCCCTCGCCGAGGAGCTCACCGAGGGCCTCCCCGGCCCGCAGCAGTTCCGGGCGATGGTGCTGTGCTCGCGCGGGCAGCTCGACATGGCGATGGGGGCGATGGACGACGCGTCCGCCCGCCTGCACGAGGCGCTGCGCGGCGCCGCGCACGCCCAGGACCACCCGATCCTGGCGTACGTGCTGGCGGGCCTGGCCGAGCGGTGCCGCCTGCTGGGCGATCCCGAGCGGGCCGCCGTGCTGCTCGGCACCGGCGACGCCCTGCGCGGCACGCGCGACCTGTCGCAGCCGGACGTGCTGGCCATCGAGGCCGCCGTCCGCGCGGACCTCGGAGCGGACGCCTTCGCGGCGGCCTACGAGCGCGGTCTCGCCCGCGCGCTGGAGGACGTCCTCTCCGAGTTCGGCCTGGACGCACCGCCCGGCCGACCATGACGCGGCCGCCCGGTGCCGGCGGCGCCGCCGGCTGATCAGAGGCGCAGCGGCGGGCCGGCGCGCTTCACGGTGCGGATCACCGGCGCGGTCTCCATCGTGGCGATGCCGTCGAGCGGGGCGACCCGCTCGGTGAGGTAGCGCGCGAGGTCCTCGGTGTCGCGGCAGTTCACGACCGCGACCAGGTTCGTCGGGCCGGTGGTGAGCGCGACGAACGACACCTCCGGATGAGCGGCCATCGCGGACGCGACGTCCTGCAGCGCCGACGGCCGCACCGACGTCCACAGCCGCGCCTCTGCGTGGAAGCTGAGCCGGGCCGGTTCGATGTCGACCTGGTACTGCAGAACGCCCGCGCCGCGCAGGGCCTCGGCGCGGCGCCTCACCGTGGACTCCGACCAGCCCGTCGCCCTGGCCAGCTCGGCGTGGCCCGCCCGGCCGTCGACGGCGAGGGCGGCGAGCAGCGCCCGGTCGGCGTCGCCCACCTCGACGGGCTGCGCCGCGTCGTCGGGCGCGGGCGGCCGGAGCCGGGCGGCCTGGTCCTCCGACAGCACCGCCGGCCCGAGCCAGGTGCGCGTAGCTCCGCAGCAGCAGGTGCGCGGAGACGCCGATGACGCGGCGGGTGCGGGGCAGCTTCTCCAGCAGCAGGGCGTCGCGCTCGTCCGCCGACCGCGTCTGCGTGTTGCACGAGATCTCCGTGCCGCCCGACAGCAGGTGGACGAACGAGGTGTCGTCGCGCGCCGCGAGCGCCCGGCACGGTGCGCTTCTGGGTTTGTCAGTGGCGGTCGGTATGTTGCGGCGCATGTCCCGGTACCGGCTGTGCCCGACCCCTGCCCAGGAGGCGGGGCTGCTGGAGCACTGCAGGCACGCCCGGTTCGTGTGGAACCTGGCCGTGGAGCAGCATGCGTGGTGGACGTTTCGCCGAGGCCCCGCGCCAGGCTATGTCGCTCAAGCCCGCCAGTTGACTGAGGCTCGCGCCGCCAACCCGTGGCTGGCGGCCGGGTCGCAGACGGTGCAGCAGCAAGCGCTCAAGGACTTCGCCCAAGCGATGGCGAACTTCTTCGGCGGCACACACCGGCGCCCCACATGGCGCAAGGCGGGGCTGCATGAGGGGTTCCGGATCGTCGGGGCTCGCGGCCGTGCATGGGGCGTGCGGCGGCTGTCGCGCCGCATCGGTGAGGTGCGGGTCCCGAAGGTCGGGTGGGTGAGGTTCCGACTGTCCCGTCCCGTTCCCGCCGGGGTGAAGTCGTTCCGGGTGACCCGTGACCGCGCCGGCCGGTGGCACGTTGCGTTCGCGCACGTGCCCGAGCCGGTGCCCGCGCCCGGCAACCGTGAGGCGGTCGGCGTCGACCGGGGCGTGGCGATCAGCGCCGCGCTGTCCACTGGCGAGACCCTTACCGTTCCCGGCCTGACCACCGCCGAGGCCAAGCGGTTGGACCGGCTGCTGCGCCGCTTTGCCCGCGCCCGTGAGGGCTCGAACCGCCGCGCCCGCCTCAGAGCCGCCATTGCCCGCCTCAAAGCCCGTGAGAGCGACCGCCGCAAGGACTGGGGCGAGAAGACCAGTACCGACCTGGCGTCCCGCTTCGACATCATCGCCGTCGAGAACCTGAACATCGCCGGGTTGACTCGGTCGGCGCGCGGCACCGTCGACGCCCCCGGCGTCGGCGTCCGTGCCAAGGCTGGGCTCAACCGGGGCATCCTCGCCAACGGGTGGGGCCTACTCGTCAGCCGGCTGGAGCACAAGGCCCCGGGACGCCTGGTCCGGGTCGACCCGGCGTACACGTCGCAGACCTGCAATGCCTGCGGGCACCGCGCACCGGACAACCGCAAGAGCCAAGCGGTGTTTCGGTGCGTCGCCTGCGGGTGGTGCGCCAATGCCGATGTCAACGCCGCATGCAACATCAGAGACACCGCCGTTGGGCGCACGGTGGCTGCGCGGGGAGGCGGGGCATCGGCCCGGCCCGTGAACCGCGAACCTCAACCCACTCTCCTCTCTGTATAGCGGGACCGGGTTGGAATCCCCCAAACCTTCAGGCGGGGAGGACGTCAACGTGGACACCACGATCGCGCGGTTGTGCTGCTCAGCGGCCTCGGCTGCGCGCTGCAGGCGCACCTGGACGCCGGCTCCGGCGCGTCCTCGATCACGCTCGGGCTGATCGTGACCGGCGCGGGCGTCGGCCTGATGATCCCCGCGATGGGCGCCGCGGTCCTGACGGCCGCGCCGCCGGACCGGCGAGGGACGGCCGCCGGGGCGATGACCACGTTCCGGCAACTGGGCCAGACCCTCGGCGTCGCCGCCCTGGGCGTCCTGTTCCAGAACGCCCGGCCCGACACCGCCGCGGGCCTCGACCACGTCTACCTGGCCGCCGCGCTCACCAGCCTCACCGCCGCCGCCCTGGCCGCAACCGCCCTCAAACGCCCCGGACCGACCCCCTCCAAGACCCCCGGGGATAAAGCCGATCTGGCCGGCTGAACACCCTTACGGAAGGCCAGACCCCGGCCCCCGCCACGGGCAGGCACGCGGAGCGAGTGCAGCGAGCGCAGCGGGCCTGCCCGCCGGTTGAGGGGCTGTTTCGCGCGGAGCGCTAGCGGAGCGGGAAACAGCCCCTCAACCGTGACGGGGGTTCCAGGGGGTCGCCCCCCTGGGAAAATCAAGCCCGCTTCTTGAAAGCCCGCAGCGACAGCGGGGCGAAGACCAGGGAGATGCCGACGCCCCAGGCCAGCGCGATCCACGCGTGCTCCAGGACGGGGCCGCCGACCAGCAGGCCCCGCATGGACGTGACCAGCTGGGTCACCGGGCTGTTGTCCATGCAGAACGCCAGCCAGCCGGGGATGCCCTTGGTCGTCGGGATGAACGCGGTGCTCAGGAAGCTCAGCGGGAAGATCACCACGAAGCCGAAGATCTGCACCTTCTCCGGTTCGTTGACCTTCATGGCGATGTACACCGACGTCCACGAGAACAGCAGCGCGAACGTGAGCAGCAGCAGGAACGCGAGCAGCACCGAGAGGACGCCGGTGTGCACCCGGAACCCGATGGCGAACCCGACGCCCAGCAGGATCAGCATCGACCACGCCTGCTTGACGGTGTCGGCGATGATCCGCCCGGCGAGCGGCGCGGACCGGGAGATCGGCAGGCTGCGGAACCGGTCGAACACGCCCTTGGTGATGTCGGTGTTCAGCCCGAACCCGGTGCTCATCCCGGCGAACAGCGCGTTCTGCGCGATGATCCCCGGGATGACGATCGGCAGGTAGGCCTGCACGCTGCCGGCCATCGCCGGGCCGAACACGTACGCGAACAGCAGCACGAACATGATGGGCTGGATGGACAGGTCCAGCAGTTCCATCGGGTTGTGCTTGATCTGGACGAGGTTGCGCCAGGCCAGCGTCAGCGTGTTGCGGGCGGCGATGCCCGGCGACACGCGCTTGGCCAGGTCCTGCGGTGCGAACGCCGTGGCGGTCATGCCGTGGCCCCTTCCCGGTCGGCGGCCTGCTCGAGCGCGCCGGCCTCCGCGTCGATGTCGTCGGTGTGGTGGCCGGTGAGGGCGAAGAACACCTCGTCCAGGCTGGACTTGCGCAGCGACAGCTCGCCGACCGCGACGCCGGCGTCGTCGAGCCGCCGGACGACGGCGGGCATCAGCGCCGGGTCGGTGATCGGCGCGGACACCAGCCCGCCCCGGGTCTCCGGCTCGGCGCCGGTGAGGTCGGCGACGATCCGCGCGGCGGCCTCGCCGTCGGCCTCCCGGATCGGGCGCAGCTCCAGTACCTGCCCGCCGACCTGCTCCTTCAGCCGGTCGGACGTGCCCTGTGCGATGACCTGGCCGCGGTCGATCACCACGATGTCGTCGGCGAGCTGGTCGGCCTCCTCCAGGTACTGCGTGGTCAGCAGCACGGTGACGCCGTCGTCGGTCAGGCCGCGGACGATGTCCCAGAGGCCGCCGCGGCTGCGCGGGTCGAGGCCCGTGGTGGGCTCGTCCAGGAACAGGAACTGCGGCCGCCCGACGAGGCTCGCCGCGAGGTCGAGGCGGCGGCGCATCCCGCCGGAGTAGGTCTTGGCGGCGCGTTCGGCCGCCTCGGTGAGCTGGAAGCGCTCCAGCAGCTCCGCCGCGCGCGCCCGGGACGCCCGCCGGGAGATGCCGAGCAGCCGTCCGATGAGGATGAGGTTCTCGGTGCCGGTGAGCATCTCGTCGACGCCGGCGTACTGCCCGGTCAGGCCGATCAGCTGCCGCACCTTGTGCGCGTCCTTCACCACGTCGTACCCGCCGACGCGGGCGCTGCCCTCGGTCGGCTCGATCAGCGTGGCGAGGATCCGCGTCGCGGTCGTCTTCCCGGCGCCGTTCGGGCCGAGGACGCCCAGTACGGTGCCGGGCTCCGCGGTGAGCGAGACGCCGGCCAGCGCCCTGGTCTCACCGAACCGCTTCACCAGGCCCTCGGCCTGGATCGCGTAGGACATGTGGTCTCCTGGGACTCGGTCTGCCGGACATCCCGCCCGACGGGTGAGGACCCGTCAACCTATGCGTGCCCCGGGTCCCTGCGCATCCACATTTTCCGCCGCCCGCGGCGGCGTCTCGGGCACGTTCGCCACCCTCGCAGCCGCCACTGACAAAACGCTGGTAGCGCGCCGTTTTCCCGGGACGTTCTAGACTCGCGGTGTGACGTCGGTGCGGCGCAGTCACCACAAGGACGGCGGGGGCCCGCACCCGCCGCGGCTGCGGCCGCCCGCACACCGGGTGTCGCCGCGCGCCATCGCGCACTGGGCGATCGAATACCTCCTGCTCTGGGGGCTCGCGTTCGGGCTGGCGCTCGGCGTCGCGGCCTGGCTCGGCGACGCCGGGTGGAGCGGGATGCCCGGCTGGCTGTCCGGGCGCGTCGGGTGGCTGCCCTACATCGTCGGGACGGCCGGGTTCCTCATGGTCACCGCGGCGCCCGTGTGGCGGTACCGGGTGCACCGCTGGGAGGTCAGCGCCGACGTCGTCTACACCCGTACCGGCTGGTTCAGCCGCGAGTGGCTGCTGGTGCCGGTCAGCCGGATCCAGACCGTCGACACCGAGCAGGGCTGGATCGAGCGGCTGCTCGGCCTCGCCACCATCAAGGTCAACACCGCCTCGCACACCGGCTCGTCGGAGGTGGCGGGCCTGCCCGCGGACGTCGCGACCCGCCTCGCCGAGCAGCTCGCGCACCGCGCGCACGACCTCCGCGACGACGCGACGTGAGCGTCCGACCCGAGGCCGGAGAGCCCGCCGCGGCGGGTCCCCCGCCCGCCGCCGTCGCGGCCGCGCCGCGCCGCCGCCGGCTGCACCCGCTGACGTTCGTGGTGGGGGCCGTCCGCGAGCTGATCGCGCTGCTCGCCGCGGGCGCCACCGGACTGCTCGTCGGCGGCATGTCCACCGCGTTCTACTTCACCCTCGCCGGGCTCGGGTTCGGGCTGGCGTTCCACGTCGCCGGCTGGGTGACCTTCACCTACGTCCTGTACGCCGACCGCATCGAGCTGCGGCGCGTCCTCCTCGGACGGTCGGTCAAGAGCATCCCCCGCGACCGGATCCGCGGCGTCGACGTCACCTCGTCGCTCCCGCAGCGGCTGCTCGGCCTCGCCGTCGTGCACATCGACGCGGGCGCGGAGGGCGGCGAGGGCACCCTCAACGCCGTGTCCCGCCAGGAGGCGGACCGGCTGCGGCGGGTGCTGCTGGCCCGCCCGACCGCCGACCGGCGCCCGCCGCGCCGCCTCCTCGCCCGGGTGACGCCGCGCTGGTACCTGTACGCCCCGCTCAGCGGCGCCTACCTGCTCACCCCGTTCGCGCTGGCGGGCAGCGTGCTCGGCACCCTCTACAACCTCGGGGACGATCTCGGGCTCATCACCCGGCAGCGCGTCGAGACCGTCGGGCACGACGTCGCCGGGGTGGCGCCCGCCCTCGCCGTCGCGCTCCTCGTGCTGATGCTCCTCGCCATGCCGGTCATGTCGGTGATCGTCTTCGCGCTGTTCAACTGGGACTTCACCGTGCACGAGCGGGACGGCTCGATCCAGGTGGAGCGCGGCGTGCTCACCCGGCGGGCGGTGTCCCTCGAACGGCGGCGGCTGCGGGGCGTCGAGCTGACCGACAACCCGCTCGAACGGCGCGCCGGGGTCGTCCGGCTCGGCGCCCTCATCACCGGGCTCGGGGACGCCGCGCACCGGGGGCGGCTGCTGCCCACGGCGCCGCGCCCGGCCGCCGAGGACCTCGCGGCCCGCGTCCTGGGACCCGTCCCGGGCCCGCTGATCGCGCACCCTCGCGCGGCGCGCGGCCGGCGCGTCGCGCGCGCGGTCGCGCCCCTCGCGGGCGTCGCCGCCATCGCGGTGCTGGCCGGCCAGCCGTGGGTCGCCTACGCCTGCGCGGCCCTCGCCGTCCTCGCCGTTCCGCTGGGCCTGGACCGCTACCGCCAGCTGGGGCACGCCTCCGACGGCACCCGCCTCACCGTCCGCTCGGGTTCCCTGCGCCGCCGGCAGGTCGTCGTCGACCACGGCGCGGTGATCGGCTGGCGCGTCCGCCGGACGCTGTTCCAGCGCCGGCTCGGCCTCGCCACCCTGTTCGTCGCGACCGGTGCCGGTGACGGCGGCTACTCGGCGACGGACATGTCCGAGTCGGACGCCGTCGCCTTCGCCGCCGCCATCACGCCCGAATGGCTCGCGCCGTTCATCGAGCGCCCCGCACCGGGACCGGCCGCGAAGCGGGACGCCGCGCCCCTGGACGTGCGGAAGCGGGACGCCGGGCCCCAGGACGCGGCCTCGGCCTGACCGCGGCCCGGACGGCCGCGGCCCGCGTCACTCGGGGCGGCGGGCGCCGAACATGATCTCGTCCCAGGACGGCACGGACGCGCGCTTCCCCTTGGCCTTGCGGCGGGGCCGCGCGGGCCGCTGCGCCGCGGACTCCGCCGCCGCGGCCGCCGGGGAACCGGTGACCGGCTTGTCCTGAGCGGCGGCGGGCATGGTGGGCCGGGCCGGCTTCTTCTTCGCGGGCGGCCGGGACGGCTCCCGGCGCGCCGGATGCTGCGGTGCGGGCTGCTGCTGTGCCGGCTGCTGGGCGGGCTGCGGCGGAGCCGGGTCCGGCCGGGCGGCCTTCTCGTCGGGCGCGGGCGCCGGGCGCTCCGGTGCCGGGCGCCGGTCCCGCGCGGCCTCGCCGCCGTCGCTCTCGGCGGGCTCCTCGCTCTCCCGCGCCGCCGCCGGTGCCGGGGCGTCCTCGGCCTCGTCGTGCGCCTGCGCCGCCTCCGCCTGCTGCGGGGCGGGCTCCTCGTCGGCGGCCTTGTCCTCGGTGGGCTCCTCGCGCGACGCCTGCGCGTCCTCGTCCTGCGGGGCGTCGCCGTCCGGCCGCTCGTCCTCGCCGGCCTTCGCGGTCTCGGCGGGGCCGCCGGCGTCGGCGCTCTGCCGCTCGTCGTCGTCCCGGGCTTCCTCGGTCGCCACGGGCCGCGGGTCCTCGGCCGCGCTCTGAGACGTCCCGGTCTCCTCGGCGGGCTCCGCGTCCTGAGCCGTGCGGTCGTCCCCGGCGGACGCCTCGGCCTCGGCGGGACGCGCCTCCTCAAGGGTCTCGGGGGCGTCGCTCGCCGTCTCGGGACGCGACTCCTCGCGCTCCGAAGGCCCGGCCGCCTCGGCGGCGCTCTCCGCGCGGGACTCCGCGTCGTCGGCGGGCGCCTCGGCGGCCGGCGGCTCCCGGCGCGCCTGCGGGACGCGCGGCTCCTCCTCGCGGGCGGAGCGGTCGTCGCGTGCCCGGACGTCCTCGGCGGGACGGGCGGGCTCGGGGGCCTCGCGCAGCCGCGGGGCCTCGCGGGGGCCGTCGGCGGAGAGCGGGCGGGACGCCTCGCGCAGCGGCGCGCCCTCGCCGGGCGCGTCCCGGAAGGCGGGGCGCGGGTCGACCATGCGGCCGCGCTCGACGATGTACTGCGGCGGCTCGGCGGGGCGCAGCGGGCCGGGCGCGGCGGGCTGCTCCGGCTCGGCGGGCAGGCCGCGCGCGCCGGCGTCCCGGTCGCCCGGGAGCCGGTCGTTCTGCACGACCTTCATCGCGGGACGACGCGGGACGAGCGGGGTGACGGTGTCCGACAGCGTCTCCTCGTCCCACTCGACGGCGGTGAGGCGGGCGGCGATCTCGTCGAGCGGGGAGACGTGCCGGCGGCGCGGGTCGAAGGACCACTCGGCGGCGTGCGGGCGGCCGTTGTCGAAGAACGACAGCCGGACCCGCCAGGTGGAGTCCTCGCACTTCCAGGAGTCCCACTCGACCTCCTCGAGGTCGACGCCGCCGCGGCCGAGCCGCTCCTCGACGGTCTCGCCGAGCGGCGGGCCGAGCGTGGTCTCGCCGGGCCGGCGCACCGCGACGCGCTGCGCCTGCTGCGCCATGTACTCGCGTTCCTGCAGGACCGGGCCCTCGAACCAGCGGACGCGTTCGACCGGGATCCCCGCCGACTCGGCGATCTCCTCCGCCGTCTCGCCGGACCGGATGCGGGCCTGGATCTCCTTGGGACGCAAGGGACTCTCCACTTCGATCTCGAACTGGCCGAGGCGGGAGAAGTGCCCACGGACCGCTGCGCGGAGCCGGTCGTCGACGGGCAGGGTGAACCGGGTGCCTCGGCCCGCGGTGGCCAGGACGAGGTACGTACCGTCCTCGCTGACCGCGACGAGGCGCAGCTCCTGCATGCGTGTCCTTCCTGCCCTTCCTGACGGCACGGAGGGCGCCGGACCGTCCGGCCGCGGTCTCACCGGCCGGTCGCCCGTTGCCCGCCGAGGGCGCATGCGTGCCCTTCCCCCGGGTTCCCGAGTCTCTCTTCCGGACACACCTGCTGCCAGCACCGTACCCGGCATGTCCGAACATCGCCGCTCTCGAAGCCCCCTTCACGAGGCCGAAGAGGGCACCTGACCTAGCTTGCCGGTGTCGCGGGGCGGCCGGGGGCGCCCTGCCGGATTCTTGTGGATCCTTTTCCACACTCTGCCTGAGCGCGGCCGTGCGCTCCACCCGTTCGAGGTTAGGAGCGTCACGTCTGTGGCAGGAACACTCCGATCTTCCGAATAGTTTGGTTTTCGGGGGTTTCGGGCGAACGAACAGGGGTGAAAGGGTCGATGCGGCGCACGCTGCCGGATGTCAGCACGACGCAGCTGATCGCCAGTGGGGTGGCCACGCTGGCCGCCGCCGTCGGAGCGTCCTACCTGGGGGTCTACGGGACGATCATCGGCGCGGGGCTGATGAGCGTGATGTCGACGGCGGGCTCCGCGGTCGTGAAGCACTACCTCGACCAGGGCCGCAACCAGATCAAGGACCTGACGCACCTCCAGGCGGCGGTGCACCGGCAGGGCGCGGCGGAGCAGGCGGCGGCGGAGGCGCGCAGCGCCGACCCGACGCGCACCGTGGCGTGGCCGGCGGGCGACCCGAACGCGACCCGTCTCGACCTGCACCTCCCCGGCGACCTCGGCGGCGGGGACCCGAACGCGACGCGCCTGGACCGCACCCCGGCGGAGACCGTCGCCGACGCGCTCGCCGCGGCGGCGGGCCCGGAGGCCGTCCGCGAGGTGGTCCGCCGGTCGGCCCTCGACGCCACCGCCGGCTGGGTCAAGCAGCACTGGGTGAAGCTCGTGGTGTCGTCCGCCGCGATCTTCGCGATCGTCATCGGCGGCATCACCATCTACGAGGCGGCCACCGGAGCGCCGATCGGCAACGGCAAGAGCGGCGGCACGACGCTCTCCAAGGCGCTGACCGGAGGCGGCGGCGGTGGCGGCGGCACGGACGAGTCCCCGACGTCGCCCGCCCCGTCGACGCACGCGACGCCGTCCGGCTCCGCGCCGAGCGAGGGGCCGTCGGGCGGCGTCCCGACGACCGGGGCGCCCACCACGGCGCCGCCCACCTCGCAGCGGCCGACCGAGCCGACGGCGCCCACGTCCTCGGCCCCCAGCACGCCGCAGAGCCCGCAGACCCCGTCGCCGACGAAGACCTCCGAGGGCGGCGCGGGCGGCGACGGCCAGCAGAACGACCAGAACGGCGCCGACCCCCGCATCACGCAGGGCCCGTGACGCCTAGTCCCCGAAGACCTGGCGGGTGTAGGGGTTGGCGAAGCGGCGGTCGGGGTCGAGCTCGTCGCGCAGCCGCTGGAAGTCGGTGAACCGGGGGTAGACCTTCTCCAGGTAGGTGGCGTCGCGGGTGTGGAGCTTGCCCCAGTGCGGGCGGCCGTCGAGGGCGGTGAGGAGGTCCTCGACGCCGCGGAAGTACTCCTGGTGCCGGTCCTTGTAGTAGACGTGGACGGCGATGAACGCGCTGCGGCGGCCGTGGGCCATCGACAGCCAGGCGTCCTCCTGCGGGAGCAGCCGCACCTCGATCGGGAAGCTGATGCGCCAGTCCTTGCGGGCGAACAAGGAGCGCAGTTCGCGCAGCGCGGGGACGAGCTCCTCGCGCGGGATCGCGTACTCCTGCTCCTTGAAGCGGACCGTGCGGGGGCTGGTGAACACCTTGTACGAGGCGTCGCTGTAGGTGCGGGCGCCGAGCGCCTTGGCGGAGATGCCGTTGACGAAGGGCGTGGCGGCGGGGGCCAGGTGCGTCAGCCGGTTGACGGCGCCGAAGACCTTGTTGGACAGGAACTCGTCGTCCATCCAGTACTTGAACCTCGGCAGCGGTTCGGCCGGGCCCTCGACGCGGTTGTTGCGCTTGGTGAGGCAGCCCTCGGTGTGCGGGAACCAGTAGAACTCGAAGTGCTCGTTGGCGTCGTCGAACTCGTCGACGCGGGCGAGGACCTCGTCCCACTTCATCGGCTCCTCCTGCGCGCGCAGGAGGAAGGCCGGGACGGTCTTCCAGGTGATGGCGGTGACGACGCCGAGGGCGCCGAGGCCGGCGCGGGCGGCGTCGAACAGCTCGGGCCGCTCGTCGGGCGAGCAGGTGACGGTGGAGCCGTCGGCGAGGACGAGTTCGAGGGCGGCGACCTGGGAGGCGAGGCCGGCGGCGTCGCGCCCGGTGCCGTGCGTGGCGGTCTGGAGCGCGCCCGCGACGGTCTGCTCCTGGATGTCGCCCATGTTGGCCAGGGCCAGGCCGTGCTCGGCGAGGACGCGGTTGAACGCGTGCAGCGGCATCCCGGCCTCGACGGTGACCAGGCCGGTCGCGGTGTCGACGGAGCGGACCGCGGTGAGCGCCTGCGGGCGCAGCAGCACGCCCTCGGCGACGGCGGCGCCGGTGAAGGAGTGGCCGGTGCCGGTCATCCGGACGGTGAGGCCGTCGGACGCGGCGGACCGGACGGCCGCGGCCACCTCGGCGGTGGTGCCGGGGGTCGCGACGCGGTGCGGGGTGGCCTGCTGGTTTCCCGCCCAGTTCTGCCACTTCTGGTGGGTCACGGGTGACATGCGGCGACTCTACTCGGCAATCGATCGTGAGGAAAGTTCACGTTTACTGAGGGTCCGGGACCCCGCCAGGCCGATCAGCGCGGCCGCCACCGCCGACCCCAGCGGGACGAGGAACGCCGCGTGCCCGCCATGCGCGTCCACGACCCGTCCGGACAGCGACGACCCGGCCGCCACCCCCACCCCGACCGACGTGGAGACCAGCGCCAGCCCCTCGGTCAGCTGGTGCGGCGGGACGAGCCGCTCGACCAGCCCGTAGCCGGGGATGATCGTCGGTGAGATCGCCAGCCCGGAGAAGAACACCACGGCCATCATCGGCCACAGGTTCCCGACCAGGACGGGCGGCACCAGCCCGGCCGTCAGCAGGCCGAGCCCGGCGAGGAAGCGGCGGGCGAGCGGGCGCCGCCAGTGCCGCGCCCCGTACCAGAGCGCCGCGGTGCCGCTGCCGAGCGCGTAGCAGCCGAGCAGCACGCCGGCGAGCGCCTTGTGCCCCTCCTCCTGGGCGAACGCCACGCCGCTGACGTCGATCGCGCCGAACACCATGCCGAGCGCCAGGAACACCGGCGTGATCACGACGACGCCGGGATTGCGGAACACCCCGCCGCGCATCCCGGGGGCGCGCGGGCGCGGCGGGGGTTCGGTGCCGCGCTGCGCGGCGAGCACCAGGCAGCCCGCCAGCGTGCAGGCGGCCGCCGCGCCGAGGCCCGCCGCCGGGTGCACGCCGGTGGCCAGCGCCGTGACGACCAGCGGCCCGGTGACGAAGATGCCCTCGTCCACCACCGACTCGAACGAGAACGCGGTGTGCAGCCGGGTGGGGGAGTCGCGCAGCACGTGCGACCACCGGGCCCGCACCCACGCGCCGAGCGACACCTGCGTCAACCCCGCCGCCGCGGCGGCGGGGAACAGCGTCCACACCGGCAGCCCGGCCAGCGCGAACACGATCAGCACGGCGAAGCTCGCGGTGTTGGCCGCCACCAGCGGGACCAGGACGCGGCGCTGCCCGTACCGGTCCGCGTACCGGGCGCTGAGCGGGGCACCGACGGCGTAGGCGACCGAGAGGGTCGCGGTCACAGAACCGGCGATACCGTACGATCCGGTAACCGCGGACACGAGAAGGACGATGCCGATCCCCACCATGGACATCGACATGCGGCCGACGAACCCGGCGGCGACGAACGGCCGGGCGCCGGGAACCGACAGCAGCTCCCGGTACGGACCGGACATCCGCGACTCCCCTCCCCACCGGGAGGAGGGGCGCCCCCGGCCCCATCGATCGACTTCAGCCCCATGATCACGTTACCTGGGGGAAAGAAGTGCCAAGACGTGTAACTCACCCGTAGCGACACTCGTTGGGAAATGTTGTGGCTCCTCCATCAGCACCGCGCGCGGCCGAGGACGGGGCGCCGGACGCTCCGGCGACCGCCGCGCGCCCGCCCCGGCAGAGGCCGCAGAAGAAGCGGCGCAAGGGCCGGTCGTCGCCCGGCGCCCCGGCGGGCGCGGCGGGCGGGGGCCGCCCGCGGCGCGTCCTGCCGCTGCTCATCGCGACCATCGCCGCGCTCGCCGTCGCCAGCACGTCCGCCGGCGTCTACGCGGCGCTGACCACGGACGGCTCCGGCGGGCACGCCGCCTCGCCCGGCGGGTCGCACGGCGACGCCCCGCCGAGCGCGGGCCAGGGCGACCCCGTGAAGGTCGTCGACGAGGGGCAGGTCGCGCCGCTGCGCCGGGTCGTGCCGCCGGACGTGCTCGCCGCCGAGGCCGGGTCCATCTCCGCCGCCAAGATCGCGAAGATCGCGAAGCTGAAGAGGGTCCGCGACGTCGTGGCGGTCGCCGGCGGGGCCGTCCAGCTCCAGGGCCGGCAGGTGAACGCGTTCGCGGTCGACCCGTCCTCGTTCCGCTCCTGGACGCCGCCCGGCACCGCGAAGAGGACCGACCTGTGGGCGGCGCTCGCGGCCGACCGGTTCGTCGTGTCGCCGGACGCCGCCAAGCAGCTGCAGCTGACCAAGGGCTACGAGTACCCGGTGGTCGGCCGGACGATCCCGAAGCTGACCATGGGCGGCTCGGGAGACCTCGGCCTGCCCGGGATCAACATGCTGGTCAGCAAGAAGTCCGGGACGCAGATGGGCCTCGTCCCGAACGTCGCGGTGCTCGTCAACGCGCCCGGGGTCAGCCCCGCGAAGGTCGTCACGGCGGTCCGCAAGATCCTCGGCCGCGGCGCGAACGTGGTGAACCTGCACGACGCCAAGTACCAGTCGTCCGGCACGGGCGGGAAGGCGAACAGCTACCTGGACCTGTACAAGCAGGCCGCCACGAGCTGCCCCGGCCTGTCCTGGACGGTGCTCGCCGCGATCGGGCAGGTCGAGAGCGACCACGGCCGCAACGCCGGCCGCTCCAGCGCCGGCGCGCTCGGCCCGATGCAGTTCATGCCGGCCACGTGGAAGAGCTACGGGGTGGACGGCGACGGGGACGGCAAGGCCGACATCATGAACCCCTACGACGCGATCCCGGGCGCGGCGAAGTACCTGTGCGCGAACGGCGCGGGCCGCGGCGGCCAGCAGCTCTACCGGGCGATCTGGCACTACAACCACGCCGACTGGTACGTCCAGAAGGTCCTGAACCTCGCCAGGGCGTACGCGGCCCGCTACAGCTGACCGGCCCGCCGCGCCCGGGCGCCCGGTGCTCCACCGGAGACGGGGCACCGGGAGCGGGCTGGTTGGATGGAGCCATGACGTCCCACGACGCGTTGCTTCTGCTGTCCTTCGGGGGGCCGGAGGGGCCCGAGGACGTGATCCCGTTCCTGGAGAACGTCACCCGCGGCCGCGGCATCCCGCGCGAGCGGCTCGAGAAGGTGGGGGAGCACTACCACCTGTTCGGCGGGGTCAGCCCGATCAACCGGCTGTGCCGGGAGCTGAAGGCCGCCATCGAGGCGGACTTCGCCGCCCACGGCGTCGACCTGCCCGTGTACTGGGGCAACCGGAACTGGACCCCGTACCTCGCCGACACCGTCCGGCGGATGCGGGACGACGGTGTCCGGCACGCGGCGGCGTTCGTCACGTCCGCCTACAGCGGCTACTCCACGAACGACCAGTACCTGCAGGACATCGCGCGCGCCCGCGAAGAGGTCCCCGGCGCGCCCGAGATCGACAAGCTGCCCGTCTACTGCGACCGCCCCGGCTTCCTCGATCCGTTCGTGGACGCCGCCAGGGACGCGCTCGGCCGGCTCCCCGACGGGGCGCGGCTGCTGTTCACCGCGCACAGCGTCCCGCTGTCGCAGCCGAACCGCGAGCTGTACGTCGCCGAGCTGGAGGAGGCCGCCCGGACCGTCGCCGGCCGCGCCGCCCCCGGGACCCCCTGGGACCTGGTCTACCAGAGCCGCAGCGGCCCCCCGTCCCAGCCGTGGCTGGAGCCGCAGATCACCGACCACCTGGAGAAGCTCGCCGGCGAGGGCGTGCGCGCGGCGGCGGCCGTGCCGATCGGGTTCGTCTCCGACCACATGGAGGTCAAGTACGACCTCGACGTGGAGGCGGCCGGACGCGCCGCCGAGCTGGGCATCGCGTTCGTCCGGGCCGCGACGCCGGGCCGCGACCCGCGCTTCGCCGCGCTGCCGCGCCTGCTGATGGAAGAGGAGGAGGGCCAGTGAGCCTGCCGGAGGAACTGCTCGACCTGGCCGCCGCGACCGCCCGCGAGGTGGGCCGGATGCTGGTCGACAAGCGGCCGGCCGGCGGTCCGGACGTCGTGCAGACCAAGTCGTCCCCGACCGACGTCGTCACCCAGATGGACCGCGCCGCCGAGGCGCTGATCATCGAGCGGATCCGGGCCGCCCGCCCGGACGACGCCTTCCTCGGCGAGGAGGGCGGCGAGCGCGGCGGCGGCAGCGGCGTCCGCTGGGTGGTCGACCCGATCGACGGGACCGTCAACTACCTCTACGACCTGCCGGACTGGGCGGTCAGCATCGCCGCCGAGGTCGACGGCGTCGCGGTCGCGGGCGCGGTCGAGATGCCGCGGCGCGGCGAGTCGTACACGGCGTTCCGGGGCGGCGGGGCGCTGCTGCGCACCGCGTCCGGCGCCCGCGAACTGCGGGTGACCGAGCGGGTGCCGCTGGGCCAGGCCCTGGTGGCGACCGGGTTCGGCTACGACGCCGTGCGGCGCGCCGCGCAGGCGCGGGTGCTCACCGGGGTGCTCCCGGCCGTCCGGGACATCCGGCGCGGCGGCTCCTGCTGCGTGGACCTGTGCTCGCTGGCGGCCGGGCGGCTCGACGCCTACTACGAGCGCGGCGTCCAGGCGTGGGACATCGGCGCCGGCGCGCTGATCGTGCAGGAGGCGGGCGGGCGCGTCGAGGGCCTCCACGGCGCCCCGGCGGGGCCCGAGCTCACCATGGCGGCCGGGCCGGGCACGTTCGAGGCCCTGCACGACCTGCTGGCGCCCCTCGACCCCCTCACGGACTAGCGGGGCCGGGAGAGGCGAGCAGAGGCCCGGAGGGACGAGAAGAGCCCGGGACGTGGGCGTCCCGGGCTCCCTGCGGTGGGGCGTCTCAGTCGCAGCGGGGTGGTTCGACGCCGATGTCGTTGTTCGCTGCGATCCGGCGCAGTTCGTTGATCTCCTCCTGACGGATGTCCGCCAGGTAGGTGTCGCCTTCCGCGTGGGCGCTGCGCAGCGACGCGTACGCGTCGTCGAGCCGCTGCTGAATCGTGCGGGACAACTCGCCCATGGGCCTCCTCCCGGATCGTGCCCATGCCTACCCAGCCGTAGGCTGAAGGTAAACCTGTTCGCCGGTGCAATTTTCGCGGATCCTTACGCCGCCAGTTAACGCGCCGAGGCGAACGCCGTCTTGAACAGGTGTTTACGGGCGTCTTACGACTTCCGTGGCATATCTGGACCACGGGGCGACCGCGCCCCGACCGGAAGGGGACGCAGAGTGCGTGTTCTAGTCGTCGAGGACGAGCGGGTGCTCGCCGACGCGATCGCGACCGGGCTGCGCCGCGAGGCGCTGGCCGTGGACGTGGCCTACGACGGCGCCGGCGCGCTGGACCGCGCCGGGGTGAACGAGTACGACGTGATCGTCCTCGACCGCGACCTGCCGCGGGTGCACGGCGACGACGTGTGCAAGCAGCTGGTGGCGCAGCGCTACCCCGCGCGGATCATCATGCTGACCGCCGCGGGGGAGCTGGACGACCGGGTCGAGGGGCTGTCCATCGGCGCCGACGACTACCTGGCCAAGCCGTTCGCCTTCGCCGAGCTGATCGCCCGGGTGCGGGCGCTCGGCCGCCGCGCCGCGGCGCCGCTGCCGCCGGTGCTGGAGCGCGCCGGGGTCGCGCTCGACCCGGCCCGCCGCGAGGTGACCCGGGACGGGCGCCCGGTGGAGCTGACCCGCAAGGAGTTCGCGGTGCTGGAGGTGCTGCTCAGCGCGGACGGCGCCGTCGTCAGCTCCGAGCAGCTGCTGGAGAAGGCCTGGGACGAGCACATCGACCCGTTCACCAACGTCGTCCGCGTGACGATGATGACGCTGCGCAAGAAGCTCGGCGACCCCCCGGTCATCGAGACCGTGCCCGGAGTGGGATACCGCCTTTGACTTCCGAATCCGCACCGCAGAGCGAGCCGAACGGCCCGAACGGCCCGAACGGCCCGAACGAAGCGAACGAGCCGGGCGGGCCGCAGGCCCGCCAGCAGCCGGCGCAGCCGGGGACGGACGACCGGTCCGCGCGCCCCGGCCGCTGGCGGCGGCCCGGGCCGCAGCAGGTCCCCGGCCCCGAGCCGGGCGGCCGGAACGTGTGGCGCGGCGAGGGCGGCGCGTCGTTCGGCGAGCTGAAGAAGCTGCCCGGCCGGATGAGCGTCCGGCTGCGGCTGACCCTGCTGTACGGGCTGCTGTTCTTCATGGCCGGGGCGCTGCTGCTGTTCGTGATGTCGGTGCTGATGGCCAACATCCTCGGCAACGTCAAGGTCATCGGCCTCGGCATCACCGACGCCGAGGCGGCCGAGCTGCAGCACCAGTTCGTCGAGCAGACGATGAAGCAGCTGGTCGGCCGGTCGCTGATGGCGCTCGCCGGGGTCGGGGTGATCACCCTCGTGCTCGGCTGGTTCGTCGCCGACCGGGCGCTCAGCCCGCTGCAGCGGGTCACCACGACGGCCCGCCGGCTGTCGGAGAGCACCCTGCACGAGCGGATCGCGCTGGAGGGCCCCGACGACGAGATCAAGGAGCTGGCCGACACCTTCGACGCGATGCTGGAGCGGCTCGGCCAGGCGTTCGACTCCCAGCGCCGGTTCGTCGCGAACGCCTCGCACGAGCTGCGCACCCCCCTCGCGATCAACCGGACGCTGCTGGAGGTGGCGCTCGGCGACCCGGAGGCGTCCGACGACCTGCGCACCGTCGGCAGGACGCTGCTCGCCACCAACGCCCGGCACGAGCGGCTCATCGAGGGCCTGCTGCTGCTCGCCCGCAGCGAGCGCGAGCTGACCGCCCGGACCCCCGTCGACCTCGCCGAGGTCGCCGCGACGGTGCTGGAGCACTCCGCGCGCCGCGAGCACGACAACGACGTGGCCGTGCACCGGGAGCTGACGTCCGGGACGGCGCTCGGCGACCCGGTGCTGCTGGAGCACCTGGTGTCCAACCTCGTCGAGAACGCGATCAAGCACAACGACGCCGAGGGCGGCGAGCTGTGGATCCGCACCGGCATGCTCGACGGCTACGCCACCGTCCAGGTCGAGAACACCGGCCCGGTGGTGCCCGCCTACGAGGTCGAGCGGCTGTTCGAGCCGTTCCGGCGGCTCAACGCCGACCGGGTCGAGTCCGCCAAGGGCGCGGGCCTCGGGCTGTCGATCGTCCGCTCGGTGGTGCTGGCGCACCGCGGCGCCGTCTACGCGGTGCCGCGCCCCGGCGGCGGGCTGATCGTCACCGTCCGGCTCCAGCCCGGGTGAGATCCCGGTCCGCTACTTCAGCGCGGCGGTCGCCACCGTCGGGTCGCCGTCGTAGTCCAGCCGCAGGTTCACGAACCGGTCGCTCGCCAGCGCGCCCGTCCCGGTGTAGACGAGCGGGATGAGGGCCATGTCGTCCAGCGCGGTCTTCTCGGCCTGCTGGTAGAGCCTCGTGCGCTGGTCGTCGGAGGGGGTGCGGACCGCGTTGGAGATCAGGCCGTCGAACGAGGAGTTCTTCCAGCCCGACAGGTTGTAGCCGTCGCTCCTGCCGACCAGCGTGCCGCCCAGCAGCGACCACAGGCTCGTGTACGGCGACGGATAGTCCGGCCCCCACGCGAACAGCGCCAGCCCCGACGCGTCATCGGCGGTGACCGCCTGCCGGAACTTGCTCCAGTCGGACAGCGGCGTCGTCTTCAGCTCCACGGACCAGCCGAGCACCTGCCGCAACCGCGCCTGGACGGCCTCCGCCGCCGTGGTGGAGGTGCTCGTCTGCTGCAGGTAGAGGGTGATCCTCGTGCCGGACCCGAGCCCGGCCTTCGAGGCGAGCTCCTTCGCCTTCACCGTGTCCGGCGCGTCGCACGACGGGCACACGCCCGCCTTCCCGAAACCGGGCAGCGCGGCCGGGACGATCCCGTGGGCGGGCGCGTACCCGGTGCCGTAGAGCCCGGCGAGCGCGCTGCGGTCCAGCGCGTACGACACCGCGAGCCGCGCGTCCCGCGACTTCATCGGCCCGCGCGCCGTCACCGGGACGAGCATCCGGGTGTACGCCAGCGTCCTCGTCACCACCGTCCCGCCGGACGGCGAGGTCGCCGAAGCGGCGGCGGCGCCGGTGGCGCCGGTCAGCGGTGCCCAGTCCGTCCCGCCCGACGCGAACGTCGCGCGGCCCTGCGTCGTGTCGTCGAGCGCGTTGACCTGGACGGTGTCGAGCTTGGTCTTGCCGAACGCCCACCGGTCGTTGCGGACCAGCGTGTAGCTCCTGCCCTTGCTGGAACCCTGCAGCTTGAACGGCCCGTTGCCGACCGGGTTCTGGTTGTAGGACGCGTTGTCCCACGACCCGGCGGACTGCGGCAGCGGCGCGAACGCGGGGTCGCCCAGCCGCTTCGGGAAGTCGCAGCTCGGCGAGGTCAGGTGCACGTCGATCACGCTGCCGGACGCCGACACCCCCGACAGCGTGCCCGCCTGGCCGGTCGAGGCGTCGGCGTACCCGGCGATGTCGGCCATCAGGACCGGCCCGCCGCCGGTCGAGGTCCGCGCCGCGCGCGTCCAGCCGCGCTGGAACGCCGCCGCGTCGACCGGCGAGCCGTCGCTGAAGGTCGTCCCCTCCCTGATCCCGATCGTCCAGTTCGAGCACGTCCCGTCGGACTTGATCGAAGTGGCGAGGCGGTTGCGGGCGGTGCCGTCCGGTTCGACCTCGGTGAGGCCGGTGAACAGCAGCTTGGCGAGGAACCGCTCGGTGCCGGTGTAGGCGTGCGAGGGGTCGATCTCGCCGCTCGTCGAGCCGAGGCTCGCGGCGGCGATCCGCAGCGTCCCGCCGACCCGCCCGGTGGGCCTGGGGGAGGGGTGGTCGCCGCCGTTCGACAGGACGATGATCAGCGTGGTGGCGACGGCGACCGCGACGGCCGCGGCGCCCCCGGCCCCGGCGAGCACGCCGATCCGCCTGCGCCGCCGCGTGCCGGGCGGCCCGGTCCGGTCCGTCCCGGACGGGGCGCCCTGGCCGCCGCCCGAGGGCCACGTCGGCTGCCCCGCGTAGCCGGACGGCCCCGCCCACGGCGGGGAGGGCGGCTGCGGCCCCGGCGGCGTCTGCGCGTACGGAGTCTGCGGAGGTGGCGTCTGCGCGAACGGGGAGGCCGGCGAGGGAGGCGTCTGCGCGAACGGGCTGGACGGGGGAGGCGTCTGCGCGAACGGTGAGGCCGGCGGGGGAGGCGTCTGCGCGAGCGGGGACTGCGGGTGCTGCGCGAGCTGCGGGTAGGACGACAGCGACTGCGGCGCGAGCGACTGCAGCGGGTTCGACGGCGACCGCGTGTCCTGCAGCCGCGCCGAATCGGCGGCGGCCGTCTCCGCGCCCTGGCTGAGCATCGCCTCGCCGCCACCGCCGCCGGGCTTCGGCGGGTTCCCCGCGAGCGTCAGCAGCGTCGCCAGGACCTGCTGCGACGCGGGCCGCAGCGCCGGGTCCTTGCTGAGGCAGTCCGCCACGACGCCGCGCAGCGGCTCGGGCATCATGCCGAGGTCAGGCGCCATGTTCAGGATCCGGTGCATGACCGCCGGGATGGAGTCCTGCCCGAACGCGGGACGGCCGGTCGCGGCGACCGCCATCGTCGCGCCCCAGGCGAACACGTCGGCCGCCGGTCCGACCGGCGCCCCCGAGATCTGCTCCGGCGCCATGTAGGCGGGCGTCCCGACGGCGGTGCTCGACAGCGTGCCCGTCGCGTCGAGCGCCCGGGCGATGCCGAAGTCGATCACCCGGGGCCCGTCCGCGGCGAGCAGCACGTTCGCCGGCTTGAAGTCGCGGTGTACGACCCCGGCCTGGTGGATGGCCACCAGCGCGGTCATCGTGCCGATCGCCAGCCGGTCCAGGTCCGCGCCGCGCTGCGGGCCGCCCTCCGCCAGCGCCGCCGACAGCGACGGGCCGTCGATGTACTCGCTGACGATGTAGGGCCGGTCGCCCTCGACGTCGGAGTCCAGGATGCGGGCCGTGCAGAACGCCGAGACCCGCTGCGCCACCGCCACCTCGGCGGCGAACCGCGACCGGGCCTTCGGGTCGGCGCTGAAGCGCGCGTGCAGCAGCTTCACCGCGACCCGGTGGCCCGGCTCGTCCTCGGCCAGGTAGACCGCGCCCTGCCCGCCCTCCCCGAGCAGCCCCGTCAACCGGTAGCCGCCCAGCCTTTCCGGATCGCCCGGGCGCAGCGGGCGGATGTCGGGCATCTGGATCCTTCGGGGGGAGGCGCGGATGTCGTCGTGTGTCCGGGTCCGGCCGGTCCGGCCGGCGGAGCGGTCAGTCGCTCACCGTCCCGGACGCCGAGGGGCTCACCGCGTCGCGGGTCTGCCGCCACTCCCAGCGCATGGTGCTGCCGCCGGGGTTGACGAACCGGACGTAGCCGGGCGCGCAGTTCTCCGTCTTCTGCCCCGCCATCGGCGTCTCCTGGTACTCGACGTAGCTGCTGGTCTCGTCGCCCGACAGCAGCGCGAGGTTCGTGTAGCAGGTCGGCTGGACGCTGCCGTAGTCGTACTTCGCGGTGCCGTGCGTGTAGACCAGCGCGAACTCCGCCTTGAAGTTCTGGTGGCCGGCCGGGGCGCCCGGCTGGTAGCCGTCGCCGTTCCACACGCCGACCAGCCCGCCCTGGGACGAGCCCGTCGGCGAGCTCTCGGTCGGCGGCGTGTAGATCGACGACGTCGGCGTCGGGTCGGCGTCGTCGCTGTTGTTGGCGGCGATGATCACGAACACCACGACGCCGATGAGCGCGATCAGCGCCAGCACGCCGCAGCCGATCGCGATGGCCGGGCCCGGCGAGCTCGACTTCGCGGGCGGCGGCCCGTAGGCCATCGGCGGCTGCATCGGCCCCTGCACGGGAGGACGCTGCCCCATCGGCATGTTCGGCGGCGGGGGCTGCATGCCGCCCTGGTACATCGGCATGGGCGGCGGCGTGATCGGCTGCGGGGGCGGCGTCGCCGGCCCTCCCATGCCGCCCTGCACGCCCGCGCCCTGCATGCCCGCGCCCTGCATCCCGGCGCCCTGCATCCCGCCCTGGTGCAGCGGCATCGGCGGCGGGGTGATCGACTGCTGCGGCGGCTGCGGGCGCGGCGCCGGCGGCACGCGCGGCGGCGCGGGCATCTGCGCGGCGATCCGGGTGCCCTGGTTGAGCAGGTCCTCCGGGTCGGCGCCGGGGTTCGACGGCGCGGCGCCGACCGCGCCGAGCAGGTTCAGCAGCAGCTGCGGCGCCGGCGGGCGCAGCCCCGCGTCCTTGGACAGGCAGCGCGCGACCAGGTCCCGCACCGGGCCGGGCGGCAGCGCCGACAGGTCCGGGTCCTCGTTGAGGATGCGGTTGATGATGACCGGCAGCGTGTCGGCCTCGAACGGCGACTGCCCGGTGGCCGCGAACACCATGGTCGCGCCCCAGGCGAAGATGTCCACCGCGGGCGTCAGCGGCGCGCCGGTCAGCTGCTCGGGCGCCAGGTAGCCGGGCGTCCCGACGACCATGCCGGTCGCGGTGACGGCGCTCTCCTGCGAGTTGACCGTCCGGGCGATGCCGAAGTCCACGACGCGCGGGCCGTCGGAGGCCAGCATGACGTTGTTGGGCTTGAAGTCGCGGTGCACGATCCCGGCCTCGTGGATGGCCGCGAGGGCCGTCACGGTGCCGATCGCCAGCCGCTCCAGCTCGGCGGCGCCGAGCGGCCCGTTGTGCGCGACCACGTCGTGCAGCGACGGGCCGTCGATGAACTCGCTGACGACGTACGGCTGGTCGCCGTGCACGTCGGCCTCCAGCACCCGCGCGGTGCAGAAGGGCTCGACCTTCTGCGCCGCCGCCACCTCCCGCGTGAAGCGGGCGCGCGCGGCGGGGTCGTTCGCCATCTGGGCGTGCAGCAGCTTGACGGCCACGTACTCGCCGCCCGGCGCGCGGCCGAGGAAGACCGCGCCCTGCCCCCCGGCGCCGAGCCGGCCGACGACCTCGAACTGACCCAGTGCCCTGGGATCGCCCGGCTCCAGCGGAGCGGCATCCGGCATCTGATCCTCCAGTGACCCGCAGTGATGTCCCGCGACATTGTGCGTCCGGACCTCGTCGCGAGGCCCGGGTCCCCCTGCCGGCCCCGCACGGCGCCGGCGAGCCCGGCCCCCGACCTCAGGCGGGCACGATATCGCGTTAGTTCAGACGTTTCACCGAAGCGTCTGGTTCAGCGGTCCACCAGCCGGTTCGGGCCGTCCCGCGCGCCGCGGGCCGGTCGGCGCGCGCAACGCTCCCGGGACCGATATGATCCCCGCCGCCGCGGGAACCCCGGCAGGCGCACCGGCCCTTCGGGAGCATGCCGGAACGCCGGCCGGGGCGTGTGACGGACGACACAACCTGGGGGTGGGAAGCGGGTGATCGGTGTCACCCGTGGGAACGGTCGCGCCTTGTGTGTCACAGCTCACCAACCGTGACAGAATTTCCCGCCCGGATCGGGCACAAGAACGGTCCCCCGAGCGTTAGTTCCGCGCGACGGGGCGCATAAAGCACTGAGGGGGATGGAGATAGAAGATGGCGACCGACTACGACAGCCCACGCAAGACAGACGACGACCTGAGCGAGGACAGCCTCCAGGAGCTCCAGGCCCGGCGCGCCGACAAGGCCGCCAGCATCATCGACGAGGACCTGGACGCCGGTGAGGTCGCCGAGCTGCCCGGCGCCGACCTGTCCAACGAGGAACTGACCTTCCGGGTCGTCCCCCGGCAGGCCGACGAGTTCACCTGCACGCGCTGCTTCCTCGTGCACCACCGCAGCCAGCTGGCCACCGAGAAGAACGGCCAGCCGATCTGCACCGAGTGCGCCGCCTGACACGTCCGGGGGGTCGGCCCTTCGGAGAGGCACCAGCGGGAGCGGCATGACGGGAGAACTGGAACGACGGCACGACGACGTGGAGCCGGCGCGCGGCGACGGCTCCACGGAGCTCGGCGAGCTGATCGGCAGGCTCGCCGGCGACGAGGAGATGGACCGGGAGACCCGGCGGCGGCTGCTCGGCCGGCTGGTCCGGCTGCTCGGGCAGGGCGCCCGCCGGGCCGGCGCGGCGGGCATCGGGCGCGGCCGCTGGCTGGCCGACCTGCTGCTGGAGGCGGCCCCGCACATCCCGATCCGTGATCTGGAGACGCTGAGCCGCCACCACCACGGGCTGTCCGGCGAGGATCTCGCCGACAACCTGGTGAAGGTGGCGGGCAACGCCACCACCGCCGTGGGCGCGGCGGGCGGTGCGCTCGCCGCGGTGGAGTTCGCCGCTCCGCCGCTGCTGCTGACCGCCCCCGCCCAGATCGCCGCCGAGACCCTCGTGGTCGCGGCGATCGAGGTGAAGCTGATCGCCGAGCTGCACGAGGTGTACGGGGTCAGCGTCCAGGGCACCGGCACCGTGCGGGGGGCGGCGTTCGTCACCTCCTGGGCGCGCCAGCGCGGCGTCAATCCGCTGGAGGGCGGGACGTTCACCAGCGCGCTCGGCTCGGCGGCGAAGGCGGCGCTGCGCAAGCGGATGATGCGCACGTTCGGCCGCCACATGACGACGATGGGCCCGCTGCTGACCGGCGCCGCCGCGGGCGCCGCGCTCAACCGGGCCGCGACGAAGGCGCTGGCCGCGAAGGTCCGGCAGGACCTGCGCGGATCCGCGGGGGCCCTGCCCCCGCCGCCGGGCGGCACGTTCGGCTGAGCGGCGTCCGGCCGCGGCGGATCCGCGTCCCCCTCGCGGAGCCGGACGGCGCGCGCCGGCGGCGGCCGCGGCCGCCCCATCCCCCTGTATCCATCCCCGTCCCCCGGCCCGAAGGCGGCACGAGAGCACCGCGCCGAAGGCGACATCGGGCACGAAAGCAACCGGTCGCGATCACCGGGCCGACAACGACCGGCCAACGGCCACAGGCCAAGGCATCAGGTGAAGGCATCAGGACCGCAAGCGTCGTGGCCGGTCCCGGACGAACCGGGACCTGCCACGACGCGTTCGGGCCCTCGACCGGGCCCGCCTGATCAAGCGCTCGCGATCAGGCGTCCACCTTGAGGTGGGAGGGGAGCTCGCCGGTCCCCTTGGCCCACTGGTGGGCGGCGGCGCGGGTGGCCACCAGCCGCGCGACCTCCACGCCGACGCCCACCACGACCGCCCAGCCGATCGCCTCGGCCAGCGCGACGTCCGGCGACTCGGGGTTGGTCGGCGGCTCCTTGCCGGTGCTCTTCTTCCACACGAGCGTGATCGCCTTCTTCGCGGCCCAGCCGCTCGCGAAGGCCGCGGCGCCGGCCATCACGCGATAGCCGATGTCGCCCTTGTCCGCCATCATCGTCCTCCAGTCGTCCTGTCGCCTCCGACGCTACCGGAACGCCCCGCTCCGGGCGGGAAAGGCCGCCGCGTCGGCGCGGGCAAGTGGCATGCGGAGGGGACGGATGTCAATACCATTGCCCCATGACAGAGCAGCCGCGTACGCCGAGCGTCCCTCCCAAGCCCTCCCTGGACGGCCTGGAGGACAAGTGGGTACGCGCCTGGGAGGACGCCGGCGTCTACCGCTTCGACCGCACCCGGCCGCGCGGCGAGGTCTACTCGATCGACACCCCGCCGCCCACCGTGAGCGGCTCCCTCCACGTCGGCCACGTCTTCTCCTACACCCATACCGACACCGTCGCCCGCTTCCACCGCATGCGCGGTCGCGCCGTCTTCTACCCGATGGGCTGGGACGATAACGGGCTGCCCACCGAGCGTCGCGTGCAGAACTACTTCGGTGTGCGGTGCGAGCCGTCGCTGCCCTACGACCCGGAGTTCGAGCCGCCGGCCAAGCCCGACCCGAAGCGCCAGGTCCCGGTGTCGCGGCGGAACTTCATCGAGCTGTGCGAGCGGCTCACCGAGGTCGACGAGAAGGCGTTCGAGGAGATGTGGCGCCGCGTCGGCCTGTCGGTCGACTGGACCCACCTCTACTCCACCATCGGCGAGGCGTCCCGGACGGCGTCGCAGCGCGCGTTCCTGCGGAACCTGGCGCGCGGCGAGGCGTACGTGTCGGAGGCGCCGACGCTGTGGGACGTGACGTTCCGCACGGCCGTCGCGCAGGCCGAGCTGGAGGACCGCGAGCAGCCGGGCGCGTTCCACCGGATCCGGTTCCACGGCGACGAGCGGCCCGTCTACGTCGAGACGACGCGCCCGGAGCTGCTGCCGGCGTGCGTGGCGCTGGTCGCGCACCCCGACGACGAGCGGTACCAGGAGCTGTTCGGGACGACGGTCCGCACGCCGCTGTTCGGCGTCGAGGTGCCGGTCCTCGGGCACCGGCTCGCCGAGCCCGACAAGGGGTCGGGCATCGCGATGATCTGCACGTTCGGCGACGTCACGGACGTCACCTGGTGGCGCGAGCTGAACCTGCCGACCCGGGCGGTGATCGGCTGGGACGGCCGGCTGTCGGCCGAGCCGCCGGCGGGCGTCCCGGCGGGGCCGTACGCGGAGCTGGCCGGCAGGACGGTGTTCTCCGCCAAGGAGCGCGTCGTCGAGATGCTCCGCGAGTCCGGTGACCTGGACGGCGAGCCGCGCAAGATCAGCCGTCCGGTGAAGTTCTACGAGAAGGGCAACAAGCCGCTCGAGATCGTCACGACCCGGCAGTGGTACATCCGCAACGGCGGGCGCGACGCCGCGACCCGCGCCGAGCTGCTCGCGCGCGGCGCGGAGCTGAACTGGCACCCGCCGTACATGCGGGCCCGCTACGAGAACTGGGTGGAGGGCCTGAACGGCGACTGGCTGATCTCCCGGCAGCGGTTCTTCGGCGTGCCGATCCCGGTCTGGTACCCGCTGGACGCGGCCGGGGAGCCGCGCTACGACGCGCCGATCGTCCCGCCGGAGGACGCGCTGCCCGTCGACCCGTCCTCGGACGTCCCGCCGGGCTTCACCGAGGACCAGCGCGGCAAGCCGAACGGGTTCACCGGCGACCCGGACGTCATGGACACCTGGGCGACGTCGTCGCTGACGCCGCAGATCGCGGGCGGCTGGGAGCGCGACGCCGACCTGTTCTCCCGGGTGTTCCCCTATGACCTGCGGCCGCAGGCGCACGACATCATCCGGACGTGGCTGTTCTCGACGGTCGTCCGGTCGCATCTGGAGCACGGGTCGCTGCCGTGGACGGACACGGCGCTGTCGGGCTGGATCCTCGACCCGGACCGCAAGAAGATGTCGAAGTCCAAGGGGAACGTCGTCACCCCGATCGACCTGCTGCGCGAGTACGGCTCGGACGCCGTCCGGTACTGGGCGGCGAGCGGCCGGCCCGGCACCGACACCGCGTTCGACACCGGCCAGATCAAGGTCGGCCGGCGGCTCGCCATCAAGATCCTCAACGCGTCGAAGTTCGTGCTGGGGCTCGGCGAGGTGGACCGGGACGCGGCGGTGACCGAGCCGCTGGACCGGGCGATGCTGGCGTCGCTGTCCGGTGTCGTCGCGGACGCGACGGAGGCGTTCGAGGGCTATGACTACACGCGCGCCCTGGAGCGCACGGAGCGGTTCTTCTGGGAGTTCTGCGACGACTACCTGGAGCTGGTCAAGGCCCGCGCGTACGGGGAGGGGCCGGAGGCGCGGTCGGCGCGCGCGGCGCTGCGGTCGGCGCTGTCGGTGCTGCTGCGGCTGTTCGCGCCCGTGCTGCCGTTCGTGACCGAGGAGGTCTGGTCGTGGTGGCGGAAGGGCTCGGTGCACGCCGCGTCCTGGCCGCTGCCGGGCGAGCTGCCCGCGGGCGGCGACCCGGCGGTGCTCGCCGCGACCGGTGAGGCGCTGCGGCAGGTCCGCAAGGCCAAGTCGGAGGCGAAGGCGTCGATGCGCGCGGACGTGTCGCGGGCCGTGGTGCGCGGCGCGGAGGCCGGCCGGGTCTCCCGTTCCGACCTCGCCGCCGCGGGGCGGATCGCCGAGCTGACGCTGGAGAGCGCGCCCGCCGACCTGACGGTGGACGTGACGCTGGCGCCCGCCGGCTGAACCCGTCGGGCCGTCCGGTCCCGCGCGGCGCGCGGGACCGGACCGTGCCGGACCAGGCGGCGGCGTCCCGGCGGGGTCAGATCGCGCAGGGCAGGTGCTTGATCCCGTTGATGAAGCTGGAGAACAGCCGGTCGGGCTCCCCGGTCGCGCGGATCCGCGGGACGCGGGTGAACAGCTCGCGGTACATCACCGTGATCTCGCGGCGGGCGAGGTTGGCGCCGAGGCAGAAGTGCGGCCCGGGGCCGCCGAACCCGACGTGCGGGTTCGGCGAGCGGGTGATGTCGAACGCGTCCGGGTTCTCGAAGACCGTCTCGTCGCGGTTCGCGGAGTTGTAGAAGAGCAGGACCTTGTCGCCCGCCTTGTACTCGTGGCCGTTCATCTCGTGGTCGCGGGTCAGCGTCCGGCGGAACTGGATGACCGGCGTCGCCATCCGGACGATCTCCTCGACCGCGCCCGGGATGTGCGCGTCGAAGTCCTCCAGCAGCAGCGCGCGCTGCTCGGGGTTGTCGGTCAGCAGCTTCAGCCCGTGCGACATCGCGTTGCGGGTCGTCTCGTTGCCGGCGACGACGAGCAGGATGAAGAACGAGCCGATCTCCTGGTCGGTCAGCGACTCGCCGTCCACGTTCGCCGAGATCAGCGCCGACACCAGGTCGTCGCCGGGATTCCTGCGGCGCTGCCGGGCCAGCTTCATCGCCAGGTGGTTCAGCTCGTACCCGGCGGCCAGCACCTTGAGCAGCCCGTAGAGGGCGCCCATGCGGGTGATGCCGTCGCGGGCGTAGTTCTTGCCGCCCATGTACTCGGGGTCGCCGAGGCCGAGGATGAGGTTCGTCCGGTCGTACACCATCGGGCGGACGTGCTCGGGGATCCCCATCATGTCGCAGATGACCTGCAGCGGGAGCCGCGCCGCGACGTCGGTGACGAAGTCGGTCGAGCCCTTGGCGAGCAGGTCGTCGACGATCCGGGTGGCGCTGCGCTGGAGGTCGTCCTCCGTCTTCTCCAGGACGCGGGGGGTGAACGCCCGCGACACGATCCGGCGGATCTTGGCGTGCCGCGGGTCGTCCATGTTGATCATCGAGCCGAAGTAGCGGGCGAGGAACCGCGGCAGGTCCGCGATGCTGTTGGAGCACGGCTCGCTGCTGAAGATCTGCGGCGTCCGGCTCGCCTCGACCACGTCGGCGTGCCGGGCCAGCGCGTAGAAGCCGGCGCCCGACTTGACGAACGGCAGCTTCAGCTCCCGGAAGAACGCGGGATGATCCCGCTCGCGCAGCCGGGCGAAGGCGGCCAGCCGCCGCTCCTGGGGCAGGGCCCAGAACTCCAGCGTGGACAGGTTGCCGTCGATCTCGTCCCGCGCAGCGGTCGTCACGCCCGCTCACCGCCCTCGGCGTCGTGTCCAGAATCGGGTTCGGTTTCTATCGAACCGGCGTCCAATGGAGCCGTCAAGGCGAACCCGGCGATTCAGGCCGCCGGCGCCGCCGTCCGCCCGTGCAGGACGGCGCGCTCCACCGCCGTCCACATGCCGGACGCCAGCAGGTACAGCACGGCGGCCAAAGGCACGAACGCGGCGAAGACCACCGTCCCGAACGGTGCCACCCGGGCCAGCGCGCCCGCCGCCCCGGCCGGAGCGGTCCGCGCGGCCCGCCGCGACGACCACACCGCCAGCGCCGCGAGCAGCGCGAACAGGCCGAGGAACACCAGCGACGGCGGCGCGAACAGACCGCCGCCGACCAGCCCGATCCAGTTCTGCCCCAGCGGCGCGCCGAGCAACGTGTGCGCGAGCAGGACGTTCTGGTGCCCCGCCACCGTCGCCGACCGGAACAGCCGGTACATCACCATGAAGAACGGCACCTGCGCGAACATCGGCAGGCATCCCGACAGCGGGGTCGCGCCCTCCGCCTCGTACAGCGCGGCCGTCTCCCGCTGGAGCCGCCGCGGGTCCCTCCCGTGCTTCTTCTGCAGGGCCTGGACCTGGGGCAGCAGCCGCGCCCGGGTCCGCTCGCCGCGGGCGGCCGAGACGGCGAGCGGCAGCATCGCCAGCCGGACCAGGAGCGTGAACAGGAGGATCGCGGCGGCGGCCGCCGACGGGCCGGCGACCGGGCCGATGCCGTCGGCCAGTCCCTTGACCAGGGTGTACGCGAGCGAAACGGGAACGTCGAACACGGGCATGAGCACCTTCCGGTGGGAGGGGGATCGAGGGCGTGCCGGCCGCGCTCAGGCGGCCGCGATCTCCGCTCCCGGTGCCCGCGGGCGGGGGCGTCCCGCCGCGTCCGGATCGCGCTGCGGGAGGAAGGCGGTCCGCAGCGTCCGTTCCCGCAAGGTCGTCCGCACGCGCGCCAGTGCCGCCCGGTGGCCCGGCCCGGCCGCGCGCACACGCACCACGGCCAGGACGACCAGTCCCGCCACGGTGACCGTCGCCAGCGCCACCAGCACCGGCTGCCCCGGCGCCGTCCCGGCCCACTCGGCCGCGGCGAGCACCCGCAGCAGCGCGGCGACCACCAGCGACCAGAACACGAACGGACCTTCCTGACGATACGGACTATCCACAGTGTCCCACTCATCCCCGCCGGTACGCCATCGGTGCCGGGTGCCGGGTGCCGGCGGGGAAACGGGGTAGGGTCGCGCGCGAAACAGGACGCGAGGGCGTTTCACATGCGGCCCGCCGCCCTCGGCCCCGGTATTGTCGTGTGGCTTCTCGGCGGGACCGCCGGAACGCTCCCGAACGCGAGGTGGACGTTGGGCAAGGTCGATGTGCTGATCAAGCGGCTCGATCCCGGGCTGCCCCTGCCGCAGTACGCGCACGCGGGCGACGCGGGCGCCGATCTGGTCGCCGCCGAGGACGTCGAGCTGCCGCCGGGAGAGCGCGCCGTCGTCCCCACGGGCATGGCGATCGCGCTGCCCGACGGCTACGCCGCTTTCATTCACCCCAGGTCCGGTTTGGGCGCTAGGTTGGGGGTCACCATAGTCAACGCACCCGGTACGGTCGACGCCGGCTATCGGGGTGAGATCAAGGTGACCCTGCTGAACACCGACCGCCGCGCCACCGTGCGGCTGCGGCGCGGCGACCGCATCGCGCAGATGGTCGTGCAGCGGGTGGAACAGGCTGTGTTCCACGAGGTCGCCGACCTTCCCGGATCGGCCCGCGGGACCGGCGGATTCGGCTCCACGGGCGGGTACGGCGGGCCGGAGGCTCCCGGGCATGGGTGACACTGGTAACGAGCACAGTCGAGAAGGAGCGTGAGTCGTGGCTTTTGGACGTCGCCGGCAGGCCGAGGAGCCCGAGAAGGGGCCCGAGGCGACCGAGGAACCGGCGGAGGCCGTTGACGAGGCCGCCGAGGAGGCTCCCGCCGAGGCCGCGAAGGCCGAGGGCGGGCCCTGGGACTCCGAGGACTCCTTCCCCGAGATGCAGCGCCTGGACTTCGGCTCGATGCGGGTGCCGATCGCGCCGGGGCTCGGTTTCCAGGTGAACTTCGAGGCCACCCAGGTCGACGAGGAGGGCAACCCCCTCGACGGCCGGCCGGTCGCGGTGCTCGTCCAGTACGAGGAGAGCGCCATGCAGCTCCAGGTGTTCGCCGCGCCCAAGCGCAGCGGCATCTGGGACGACGTGCGCCGCGAGACCGCCAAGGACATCGAGGAGGAGGCGCAGGGGCAGACCCAGGAGGGCGAGGGGCCGTTCGGTCCCGAGCTGCTGGCGATGATCCCCGCCGCGCTGACCGAGGAGGTCCTCGCGGAGATGCCGCAGGAGGTCCGCGAGCAGATCCCGCAGGAGTTCGTCGACCAGGGCTGGGCGCCGCAGATCATCCGCTTCCTCGGCGTCGACGGCCCCCGCTGGTTCCTCCAGGCCGTGGTGCAGGGCGCCGCGATCGAGGACGAGGAGCAGTGGCAGGTCCTGGAGGACGTGCTGCGCGGCGTGGTCGTCGTCCGCGGCGACGCGCCGATGCCGCCGCGCGACCTGCTCGAGCTGCAGATCCCCAAGGAGTTCAGCGAGGCCGGGGAGAACGGCGAGGAGCAGGGCGGCGAGGAGACCTTCAACCCGTTCGAGCGCGGCCCCGAGATCACCGAGGTCCGCTGACCCGGGACCCCGTTGCGGGACCCCGTCCCGGGACCGCCGTCGCCCGCCGGGCCGTGCGCCGCTTTTCGGTCGCACGGCCGGCGGGTTTCTGCGGTCCGGGGGGCGCCGGGTTCCTTGCGTCCGCCGCCCCCCGGGTGGTCAATCGGGACATGTCGAAGAGAACGCGGAAGCGCCGGGCCCGCAAGCGCAGCAAGCACAACAAGGGCAAGCGGCCCAACGCCCGGCACTGAGCCGCGCGCCGGGTCGCGGTCGCCGCGCTCAGGCCGCGTTCGGCGCCGTCACCCTCCGATCATCTCGAAGGGCATGGCGTGCTCCACGCCCACGGCCCGTCCGGTCGGCTCGACGATGCCGGTGAGGAACGCGGCGGCGTCGAAGCCCGCGCCGAGGTTGCCGAAGTACACCTCGTGCGCCAGCAGCGAGTCGATGCCGTCCTGCAGATGGCCGGTGACGTCCACGTAGTGCCCGGCCTGCGGCGACCCGCCGAACAACGCGAACCGGACGCCCTGCCACGGCTCCAGGCCGAGGTCGCGGAACACCCAGCGGTTCGCCGCGTCCCTGATCGCGTCGGCGACCGCGAGGCCGAGCACCCGGTGGTCGGCCATGTTGAAGCCGCCGCCGGGGAAGGTCTCCCGGAAGTTCACCGACAGCACCACCTCGGGCCGGTGCCGCCGGATCGCCGCCGCGAGGAGGCGCCGCAGCGGCAGCCCGTACTCCAGCACGCCGTCCTGCAGGTCCAGGAACTCGACGTTCTCGACGCCGACCCGGCGGGCCGCCTCGATCTGCTCCAGGGTGCGGACACGGCGCACCTCGTCCGGGTCCATGCCGTCGATCCCGGCCTCGCCCCGGGTCGCCAGCACCTGCGTCACGCTCTTGCCCTGGGACGTCCATTTCGCGACCGCGGTCGAGCCGCCGTACTCCAGGTCGTCGGGGTGCGCGACGATCGCCAGCGCCCTGTCCCAGTCCTCCGGTACCGGTTCCATGGCCCCATCCTGGCGGACGGGCGGCGGCCGCCGAAGCTCCTAAGATCGCGCCATGACATCGGCGCCGGAACCCGTCCGTCCCGCGGGCCTGCTCGATTCCGGGACCGCGCCCGCCGCACCGCCCGCGCCGGACGGTGCGCCCGCGTTGACCGGGCCGCCCGAGGCGGCGCTCGCGCTGGCGCGCCTCCACCTGCGCGGGCACGTCCGGACCTGGCCGGAATGGCGGTCCGCCGGCCTGCCGGAGGCGGTCCGCACCGCGTGGCTGAGCGCCGAGATCGCCGCGGGCCGCACGGACGTCCGCGACGAACCGGCGGGCGAACCGCTCTACCAGGCGGTGCGGGCCCTCCACGCGGCCGACGCGGACGACCCCGGGGCGCTCGTCCGCGCCCTCGCCGGACGGCCCGACGCCGTGCCGCGCGCGGAGGCCGTCCGGCTCGCGCGCGAGGCGCTGGACGCGGCGCTGCTGCCGCCCCGCGCCGTCCGGGAGGTCATGGCGGGGCTCGCCCGCGACGTCCCCGCCGCGCTGCGCGAGCTGGCCGAGCCGTGGGCGGCCCTCGACCCGCTGCCGCACGAGCGGGTGCGCCGCCTCCTCGGCGGCGGGCGGGACGGCGCCGCGATCGAGGTCGCGGCCCGGCACGGGCACCGGGACCTGCTCCGGGGCGTCGCCGCCGACCCGTCCCGGGCGCCGGCGGTGCGGCGCCGGGCGCTCGAGCTGCTCGGCGACCTCGCGGACCGCGACGGCCTCGCCGACCTGCTCGGCCTCGCCGCCCAGGACCCGCCGCTGCTCGCCGCGCCCGCCGCCGCGTGCCTGCGCGGCCTGCACCGGCGCGGCCACTTCCCCGCGGCGCACCACGTCCCCGCGATCGTCGGGCTCGCCCTCGCGGACCACGGCGTGCCCGCGGCCGAGATCGCGGTGGTCCTCTTCTCCCGCCGGCACGAGGCGCTGCGGGAACTGGCCCGGCCGGAGCCGCAGGGGGCGGACGGCGGCTCGTGGGCCCGCCGCCTCGACCTGCTCGTCGCGCTCGACGCGCAGGGCGCCCCCGGGCTCGGCGTGGCCGGCGCGGTCGCCCGCCTCGCGCGCGACGCCGCCGACCCGCGGCCCTTCCTGCGCGCGCTCCGCGAACTGCGGGACCCCGCGGCGGAGGAGACCGTCCTCGCGCTGCTGCCGGACGCGCCCCGGGAGGCGCTCGACGCCCTCGAAGCCGTCGGCGGCCCCCGGACGGCCGCCGCCCTCTGGACCGGCCTCGGCCTGGACGGAAGTGATCCGGACGGGAGCGATCCGGACGGGAGTGATGTCGTCCCGCATCTAGTCCCGTTCCGGCGCCGCGCGCTGGAGCTCCTCTGGCACCTCGACCGCGACCCGGAGCGGCGCCGGACCCTGCTCGACCGCCTCGACCCCCGCCACCTGCCGCGCCGCGTCGCCGACGACCTCGGCGGCCCCGATCCGCGCGAGCTGGCGGTGCTGCGCGCGGCCCCGGACCCCGGCGACCCCGCCGAGGCGCTCGCCCGGCTCGCGCGCAACGGCGACGCCACCACCCTGCCCGCGGTCGCCGACCTGCTCCTGCGCGTCGTGTCCGGGCTGGCCGGAGCGTGGACGCCCGGCGGCCCGGGGCCCGAGCCCGCCGTGCCGGACGGCGTCCTGGACGCCGTCCGCGACCTCGGCGGCCGGCTCTTCCGGCGGGGCGCGATCCGGCCGCGCTGCCTGCTGGACGCCGAGGACGCGCCCGCCGCCGGGAACGCCGTGCTCGCGAGCACCCTCCTCGACCTCCTCGACCGGCCCGGGCTCGTCCCGGCGGAGCGGGCGATCCTGCTCACCGTCCTGCGCGGCGCCCCGTACCGGCGGACGAGGGCGCGGGTCCATCCGCTGCTCCGGCACCGCGACGTGCACGTCCGGGCCCGCGCCGCCGCGCTCTTCGCCACGGACGCGGAGGGCGCCCGGGTGCTGTCGGCGAGCCTGGTCCCGCTCACCTCGGCGGACGACCCGGCGACCGTCCGGCAGGCGCTGCGAGCCCTGGCCGAGGCCCGCGCGACCTGGGCGGCTCCGGCGATCGCCGGGTGCCTCGACCATCCCGAGATGAGCGTCAAGAAGACCGCGGCGGCGGCCCTCGCGTCGGCGGGCGCGCCCGCCGCCGTCCCGAAGGCGCTGTTCTGGCTGGGGCACCACGGCAATCCCGGCCTGCGCGAGGCCCTCATCGAGGCGCTCCGCGCCGTGCTGGGCGACGCGTCGGCCGCCGTCGTCCTCGCGGCGGCGGACCAGGCCGCCGACGACCGCGCCCGCGCGCTCCTCCGCGCCGCGCTGCCCGCACTCGCCCCCGGCCGGTTCTCGGAGGAGGCGGACACCGCCGCCGACGTCCGAGGGCTCGCGGAGCACGGCTGGGACATCGAGACCGCCCGCCGCGTCCTCGACGCGCGGACGCGCGGCAAGGCGGTCCCCGCGTCGTTGCGTCCGCTGCTGCCCCGCTGGCTCGACCTCGCCGAATCGGACCCGCGCGCGCTGCGCCTCGCCGTGGACCTCTGCGTCCCGCCGTGGACGGCGACGGAACTGGAGGTCTTCGCCCGGTCCGCCGCGCTCCTCGTCGAGGCACTGGTCACCGGCGAGGAGCGCCGCGACGCCCCGTCCGGCGCGACCGGGCGACGGCTCCGCGAGCTGGTGAAGCAGGTGGTGCCTCGGCTCGGCGCGGGGGAGAGGTTCCAGGTCGCCGAGCGTGTACGGGCACTGCCGCCGAGCACGGCGTCGATCACCCTGCTGAACCTGTGCGGCGCGGTCGTGACACGCGACGATCTCGAGCGCGCGCTCGCCGCCGCACGGCACGTCCCCGATCGGGCGGCGGACGAGGAGGCCGTCCTGCGGGAGGCGTTCGCGCAGGACCCGCTGGAGCACGCGACCGCCGCGCGCGAGGCGGTCAGGGACGCGGCCCGCGAGCCGGACGAACTGCGGCGCCTCCGGGACGTGCTGCGGAGCCCGTCCCGCGAGGTGCTCGACGCCCTGATCCGGGCCTTCCCGGACGCCCCCGCCGCCGCGCGGCCGCTCCTGCTCGACTGGATGGAGGCGGTGCAGCCGCTCGGCGCACCGCCGTGGACGCTCGCGGAGCGCCGTGAGGAGCCCGAGGAGCGGACGCCGCGCGCCGGCGACCTCGACCAGCCGCCGTCCGTGGCGCAGCGGCGCCGCCTGCTGGCCATGCTCGACACCGGCCCGGCCGACCGGCGGGCGAAGGCGGCCCGTCTGCTGCTCGACCGGCCCGAACCCGAGGGCCGGTTCGCCGTCCTCCGCGCGTTCCTGGACGGCCGCGACGGGCTGACGGCGACCCACGAGCTGGCGCACGTCCTGCTGGAGGCGCCCGAGGTGCCGGGCGGCGGCGACCGGTTCGTCCAGCTGGCCGCCCACCTGTACGGAGCCGACCTCGACCGGTTCGTCCCCGCGCTCGTGTCGCGCTGGGAGGACGGGGACGCCGCCGCCGGGCGGGTGCTCCGGCAGGCGTCCGCCGACGCCGTCGCGGGGGAGATCGCCGAGCGCCTGGCGGACGGCGCGCGGGGCCTGCTCGACCTCGTCGCCGGCCGGAGGCTGACCCGCACCGCGGCGCTCGACCGGGCGCGGCGGCGCCTCATCGAGGAGGGACGCGACGACCTCGCGGACCGGCTCGTCTTGGTGGACGGCCCCCTCCGGGCGCCCGGCGCCACCCGCCGCGACGCGGCCGCCCTGGCGGCGATGCGCGAGCACGAGCCCCCGGCGGCGAGCGAGCCGTCGTCGGCGATGCTGTTCCGGGAGGCGCGGGGCGGCGGCGCGAGAGTGGTGCGCCGCGCGCTCTCGCTGCTCGCCGATCGCCGCGCGGAAGGGCTGGAGGACCTGCTCGCCGAGCTGATCGGCCACCGCGAGACGAAGGTGAGGCTGCACGCCCACCGCGTGTCGCGCAGGGTGCTGAGCCGCGAGGCGTACCTGGAGCAGACCGTGCGGCTGCTCGACGACCCCGAGCCCGACGTCGTCCGCTCGGCGGTCCGGACGCTGAGCCACGCCGGCTGGACGCCCGCGATCCCCGGGCTGGTCGGCCTGCTCGGCCACCCGCGTCCCCAGGTCCGGCAGGCCGCCGCGGACGGGCTCGTCCGGTTCGGCGAAGCGGCGGTCCCGGCGCTGCGGCACGCCGCCGGGCGCGCCCGCCCCGACCGCCGGTCCCGCTACACCGCCCCGTTGGCCGAGATCAACGGTTCTGACGCATGATGGGGCGCGGGACACCGGGGAAAGGGGGGCGATGAACATCTACCTGGGGGTCTTGCTGATCGCGGCGGGGGCGCTGCTCGTGGTGGTGGGCGTGCTGACGGCCGACGGCCGGATCCCGCGCAACCAGTTCGCCGGCATCCGCACCAAGCGGAGCATGGCCGACGACCAGGCGTGGCTGACCGTGCACCGGGCCGCCCGGCCGTGGATGATCGGCGCGGGCGCCGTGCTGGCCGTCGCGGGCGTCCTCGCGCTGGCGGTCCCGTCCGAGCTCGCGGGGTCGCTGTCGGCGGGGATCGGCGCGATCCTGACCGCCGTCCTCGCGCTCCGGGGCACCGCCGCCGGGCACGCCGCGCTGCGCCGGAGGTAGCGCGCCGCCCGGAGCCGTGGCGCCGTCCGAAGGTGGGGTTTTGCCTACCCCGATCGGCGTGCTGGACCCATCCTCCGCCGCCCTCGCTCTCCGTAGCGTCGTTTCCGGAGGCGCTCCACGGGAGGGGCGCCGGGCGGAGAGGTGAAGGCGATGTTCGGACACAAGGCGCGGCCGGGAGGGACGGCCCCGTCCGGCGGCGAGGCGCTCCGGCTGGAGGACGTCCGGAAGGTGTACGGCGCGGAGGACAACCGGGTGGTCGCGCTCGACGGCGTGTCGCTGTCGCTGCCGTCCGGGTCGTTCACCGCGGTGATGGGCCCGTCCGGGTCGGGGAAGAGCACGCTGCTCCAGTGCGCGGCGGGGCTCGACCGGCCGAGCGCCGGCCGGGTCGTGGTGGACGGCGCCGAGCTGTCCGGCGACGGCGAGGCGGCGCTGACGAGGTTCCGCAGGGAGCGGATCGGGTTCGTGTTCCAGCAGTTCAACCTGCTGCCGACGCTGACCGTCATGCAGAACGTCACGCTGCCGCTGAAGCTCGCGGGCCGCCGCGTCGACAAGGCCCGCGCCCGGGACGTCCTCGACCGCGTCGGCCTCGGCGACCGGCTCGCGCACCTCCCGGCGGAGCTGTCGGGCGGGCAGCAGCAGCGGGTCGCGATCGCGCGGGCGCTGGTGACCGAGCCGCGGATCCTGTTCGGCGACGAGCCGACCGGCGCGCTCGACAGCCGCAGCGCCCGCGACGTCCTCGGGCTGCTGCAGGAGGCCGTCCGGGTGTACGGGCGGACGGTGGTGATGGTGACGCACGACCCGGTCGCCGCGGCGCACGCCGACGCGGTGCTGTTCCTCGCCGACGGGCGGATCGTCGGCTACCAGACCGCGCCGACGGCCGAGGCCGTCGCCGAGCGGATGACGCACCTGGCCGACGAGGTCGAGCGGCAGCGGGCCGCCGGCCGCACCCAGGCGGGGGTGTGACATGGGCGGGCTGGCACTGCGGTCCCTGCGCAGGCGCGCGGGCGCGTTCACGGCGAGCTTCCTGTCGATGCTCCTCGGCTCGGCGATCATCATGGCGTTCGCCTCGATGTACGACACGGCCGAGGCGAGCGGGGCGACCGGGCAGACCCGGTCCACGCTGGTCACGATGGCGATGGTGGTCGGCGGCTGGGGACTGCTGCTGGTCGTCTTCGCGGTCACCTCCACGCTGACCCTGGCGGTCCGGCAGCGGGCGGCGGAGATGGCGCTGCTGAAGAGCGTCGGCGCGACGCCGGCGCAGATCACCCGGATGATCGTCGGTGAGGCGGCGGTCCTGGCCGTGCTGGCGGCGCTCCTCGGCGCCGTCCCCGGCGCGCTCGGCGGGCGGGGCCTGCTCGGGCTGCTGCACGGCACCCACCAGGTCCCCGGCGACGTGTCCTACGCGTTCGGGACGTTCGCGCTCGGCACCGGCGCCGGGGTGACGTTCCTGTCCGCGACCGTCGCCGCGCTGATCAGCGCGCGCCGCGCCGCCCGCGTCCGCGTCACCGAGTCGCTGATGGCGGCGGCCGCAGACCCGGGCCGGCTCGGCCGCAGGCGCGCGGTCTTCGCGGGGGTGTTCCTGTTCCTCGCGGTGGACGAGGCGGTCGTGACGATGACGATGATGCGCGGCAAGGGCACCGACGCCATGGCGGCGTCCGGGCAGGCCGACATCTTCGCCGCGATCGGGCTGGCGCTGCTCGCCCCGGTGATCGTCCGGCGGGCGACGGCGCTGCTGGCCGGGCCGGTGCGCGCGTTCGGCGTCGCCGGGGACCTCGCGGTGACGAACCTGCGGCGCCGGACGGGCGCGATGGCGTCCGCGGTGACCCCGATCATCCTGTTCACCGGCATCGCCGTCGGGACGCTGTTCCTCCAGGCCACGGAGAACGGCGCCATGGACCGGTCGGGCCTCGCCAAGACCGCCGACCAGAAGGGGATCGAGACGCTGAACCTGGTGGTCATCGGGATGGTGGTGCTGTTCGCCGCGATCATGCTGGTGAACACGCTGGTGGCGGCGACGGTGCACCGGCGCCGCGAGTTCGGCCAGGCCCGGCTGGCGGGCGCCACCCCGGCCCAGGTGCTCGGCACGGTGGCGCTGGAGTCGGCGGCGCTGACCGTCGTCGGCGTCGCCTGCGGGACGGTCGCCTCGGTCTTCACGATCATCTCCTTCGCGGTGGCGCGCAAGGGCTCTGCCGTCCCGGACGGAAGCGCCTGGATCTACGCCGGGGTCGTCGCCCTCGCGGCCGCCCTCACCGCGGTCACGGCCCTGGCCGCCGCCCGCCGCACCCTCCGCACCCCCGCGGTGGACGCCGTCACCGCCTGACCGCCCCGTCCACCTGCGGCGAGTCGTCGCCATGGAGCCGTCCATGGCGACGACTCGCCGTACGCGGTGGAGGCGAGGTAAGCTGGGTGAGCACTCACTCATTGGAGGCGGCCATGGACGGAACGGCCGGTGCGGTCCGCGGCGGGCGCCCGCCGGCGGCCGCGATGCGCGCGGCGATCGCCGGGATCTGGACGGACGGGCGGCGCGTCGAGCGCGCCTGCTACGCCGTCGGCGGGCTGCTGATGCTCGGCGGCCTCGCCCACCTGCTGGTGTTCGCCGTCGACGGCGGCCCGTGGACCGGGCCCGTCTCCTGGCGCAAGCCCGTCACCTTCGGCCTGTCCTTCGGGCTCACGCTGATCACCATCGCCTGGGCGGGCTCCCACCTCGAACTCGGCGAGCGGGCCCGGCGCGTCCTCCTCGGGGTGTTCGCGGCCGACTGCGTCGCCGAGGTCGCGCTGATCACCCTCCAGGCGTGGCGGAAGGTCCCGTCCCACTTCAACATGGAGACGCCGTTCGACACCGCCGTCTCGCGGACGCTGGCGGCCGGCGGCGCCGTCCTGGTGGTCACGCTCGTCGCGCTGACCGTCGCCGCGTTCCGCGCGAACCCCGGCACCGCCCCGAGCATGCGCCTCGCACTGCGCGCCGGGTTCGCCGCGCTCATGGTCGCGCTGGCGTCCGGCGCCGCGATGATCGCCAGGGGAGTGGCCGAGGCGCAGAGCGGCCACCAGCAGGCCGCCTACCACGTCGCCGCCGCCCTGAAGCCCGCGCACTTCGTCACGATGCACGCCGTCCTGGTGCTCCCGGCGCTGGCCTGGCTGCTGACCTTCACCGGATCCACGGAGGCGCGCCGCGTCCGGGTCGTCGCGCTCGCCGCCGCCGGCTACGGCGTCGCGGCCGCCGCCGTGGTCGCCGTCTCCGCCGTCCGGTTCGCCACCGCCTGAGACGGGCCGCACAACCAGGCGGGCCGACCGGTCCGATTCACACCGGGATGCCATACGCTTCCACTTATGGACGAGGTTTCGGCCCGCACTTCCCCGGAGACCGACCCGGCCCCGCCGGAACGGGGCAAGGGCGGCCTGCGGCGCTTCCTGCGGCGCATGGCGTCGAGCAAGGCCGAGCTCGAAGCCGAGGAGCTGCAGAAGACGAGCGGTGACGAGGGCGCCACCCCCATCACCGCATGTTCGGCGCGCAAGCGGCACTGCGTGGCGGGTACGCTGCGTACGGTGACCCTCCGGCCCCGGGGCGGCGCCCCCGCGCTGGAGGCCGAGCTCTACGACGGCACCGACGTGATCAACCTGGTCTGGCTCGGCCGGCGGCGCATCGCCGGCATCGACCCGGGCCGCCGGCTGCGCGCCGAGGGGCTGGTCAGCGTCCAGGACGGGCGCAAGGTCATGTTCAACCCGCGGTACGAGCTGCGCGGCGGTTCCTGATCCCGCCCGGCGCGGACGCGTGGGGCGGATCCGGGGACGCGAGGTCGCCCCGCAGCGATACGGCCTGGAGTGCGATGTGAGCGAACGGGAAGCGACAGAGACGGCGGCCGCCACCGGTGACCCCGCGGCGGCGCCCGGCGGCCCCGCGCACGCCCCTGCGCCCGACACGGCGCCCGACGCGGTGCCTGCCCCGGTGCCCGCCACCGTGACGGAGTCCTCCGGGGCGACCGCCGCCCCGGGCGACGCCCACGACACCGTCGAGGCCGCCGTGCGGGCCCAGCTCAGCAAGGCGCTCGGCGGCGTCCGCGGCATGATCGAGGCCGCCGTCCCCACCATCGGCTTCACCGCGACCTACGTCGCCGCCAAGGACATCAAGCTCGCCGTCGGCGTCGGGATCGGCGCGGCGGTGGTGCTGCTCGCGCTCCGCGTCGCGCAGCGCACCAGCGTCCAGTTCGTGCTGAACAGCCTCGTCGGCATCGCGATCGCGGCGTTCTTCGCGCTGCGCTCCGGCAAGGCCGAGGACGCGTTCCTGCCCGGCATCATGCTGAACGCCGGCTACGCCGCCGCGATGATCTTCTCGATCGTGGTGCGGTGGCCGATCGTCGGGTTCATCATCGGCTCCGTCACCGGCGATCCGACCGCTTGGCGGTCCGACCCCGGCATCGTGCGGCTGTGCTCACGGCTGACCTGGCTGCTGGTGCTGCCGTGCGCGCTGCGGGTCGCCGTGCAGTACCCGATCTACCTCGCGGCCGGCGACCAGAGCGGGCTGCTCGGCCCCGCGAAGATCATCATGGGCTGGCCGCTGCAGGTCGCCGCGCTCGCCACGATGGTGTGGCTGCTCGCCCGCGGCCGCACCCCGCTCCCCGCCGGCGAGGGCGCCGACGAGCCCGAGCGCGCCTGAACCACCGGCCCCCGCGCTCTGAACCACCGCACCCCACACGGCCCGCGGCCGACCGCGGCGCGGGGACGGGCCGTCCGGCCCGTCCCCTCCGCTCCCGGCGGCCTACCGGCCCCCGAGCAGCTCGGCGAGCTCGTCCTCCACGTCCTGGCTGGCGACGAACATCAGCTCGTCGCCCGGTTCGAGGGTGTCGTCCGGCGTCGGCACCAGCACCCGGCCCTCGCGCAGGATCGCCACCAGCGCCGTGTCGCGCGGCCAGCTCACCGACCCGACCCGCTCGCCGCCGAGCGGCGCGTTGTCGGGCAGCGTCAGCTCCACCAGGTTCGCCTCGCCCTGCCGGAACGTCATCAGCCGGACCAGGTCGCCGACGCTGACGGCCTCCTCGACCAGCGCCGACAGCAGCCGCGGCGTGGACACCGCGACGTCCACCCCCCACGACTCGTTGAACAGCCACTCGTTGTTCGGGTGGTTGATCCGCGCCACCACCCGGGGCACCCCGTACTCGGTCTTGGCGAGCAGCGACACCACCAGGTTGACCTTGTCGTCGCCGGACGAGGCGACCACCACCTGGCAGCGCTCCAGCGCCGCGTCGTCCAGCGCGGAGATCTCGCACGCGTCGGCCAGCAGCCACTCCGCGCGCGGCACCATCTCGACCTTGATGGCCTTCGGGCTCTTGTCGATCAGGAGCACCTCGTGGCCGTTCTCCAGCAGCTCCTGGGCGATGGAGCGGCCCACCGCGCCGGCCCCGGCGATCGCGACCCGCATCAGGCGCCCTCCTCGTTCCGCGCCGCGACGGCGGCGTTGATCCGCTCGACCTCGTCGGCGCGCGCGATGATGTGCACGATGTCGCCGTCCTGGATCACCGTGTTCCGCTCCGGGACGAGCGCCTCGCCCATCCGGGACAGGAACGCCACCCGGCAGTCCGCGTGCTCCTCCAGCGCCCCGACCTTCTCGCCGACCCACAGGTGCCCGGAGTCCAGCTCCGCGAGCAGCACCGCGCCGGTCGGGTCCCGCCACAGCGGCTCGGCCCCCTCGGGCAGCAGCCGGCGCAGGATCTGGTCGGCCGTCCAGCGGACCGTCGCGACCGTGGGGATGCCGAGCCGCTGGTACACCTCGGCGCGCCGGGGATCGTAGATCCGGGCCACCACGTTGTCGACGCCGAACGTCTCGCGGGCCACTCGCGCGGAGATGATGTTGGAGTTGTCGCCGCTGCTGACGGCCACGAACGCGTCCGCGTTCTCGATGCCCGCCTCGACGATCACGTCGCGGTCGAACCCGAACCCGGTGATGCGCCGGCCCTTGAAGCCGCTGCGCAGCCGGCGGAACGCCTCCGGGCTCTGGTCGATGATGGCCACGGTATGGCCCTTGTCCTCGAGGATGTGGGCGAGCGTCGACCCGACCCGCCCGCAGCCCATGATCACGATATGCACGGCCGTTCCTTCTTCCGTCCAGGGGGACGTCCCCCCTGTACCCCCCGCGCCGTGCACGGCATCCGCCGCCGGTCCGCCGACGCCGTGCTGCACCCGAGGATCGCTTTCCTGAATGATCCCTGCCGGGCTGCAAAACTACACATCCGCCCAGGCGAGCACTACCCGGTGGCCCAGAAGGCGGGGCCGGGGAAGCGCGTTCGGCGGACGGGCTAGGCTCTCCTTCCGTGTCAAAGGTTCCGGACCTTGCGAAGCGGCTCATCTTGGGCCGCGCTCTCAGCAGCGCCCAGCAGCACGAACAGCTGCTGAAGAAGAGGGTCGCGCTGCCGATCTTCGCCAGCGACGCCCTGTCCTCCGTGGCGTACGCCCCCCAGGAGATCCTGCTCGCGCTCGCCGCCGCGGGTCTCGTGACCTACCACTACACCCCCTGGGTCGCCGCCGCCGTCGTGGTGATCCTGCTCACCGTCGTCGCGTCGTACCGCCAGAACGTCCGGGCCTACCAGAGCGGGGGCGGCGACTTCGAGGTCGCCACCACCAACCTCGGCGGGAACTGGGGAGTGGTCGTCGCCAGCGCCCTGCTCGTCGACTACGTCATGACCGTCGCGGTCTCGGTGTCGTCCGGCGTGGAGAACCTCGGCGCGCTGCTGAAGTTCATGCAGCCGCACGAGGTGGCCGTCGCCATCGGCATCGTCGTGCTGCTCACGATCGGGAACCTGCGCGGCCTCAAGGAGGCCGGGGTCGCCTTCGCGATCCCGACCTACCTGTTCATGTTCTCCATCGTCGCCATGCTGGTGTGGGGCCTCGGCCGGCTGGTGACGGGCGCGCACCTGGACGCGGAGACCGCGCACTACCAGATCCACGGGGACGAGACGGGCGTCGCCGGGTTCGCGCTGGTGTTCCTGCTGCTCAGAGCCTTCTCCTCCGGCTGTGCCGCGCTGACCGGCGTCGAGGCGATCAGCAACGGCGTGCCCGCGTTCCGCAAGCCGAAGGGCGAGAACGCCGCCAAGACGCTGCTGGCGCTCGGGATCGTCGCGATGACGATGTTCGGCGGGGTGACCGCGTTCGCCTACATCACGCACGCCAAGTTCGCCTCGCCCGACCAGGGCAGCCACCTGATCAACCCCGCCACCGGCCGGGAGGTCACCGACGCCGACCCGGTGATCGCGCAGGTCGCGCACACCGTGTTCAGCAACTTCGAGGTCGGGTTCGGGCTGGTCACCACGATGACCGCGCTGATCCTGTTCCTCGCCGCGAACACCGCCTTCAACGGGTTCCCGGTGCTGGCGTCCGTGCTCGCGCAGAACCGGTACCTGCCCCGCCAGCTGCACACCCGCGGCGACCGCCTGGCCTTCAGCAACGGCATCATCATCCTCGCCACCATGGCGGGGCTGCTGATCTACGCCTACGACGCGTCCGTCAGCCGGCTGATCCCGCTGTACACCGTCGGCGTGTTCGTCTCGTTCACGGTCAGCCAGGTCGGCATGGTCCGGCACTGGAACCGGCTGCTCGCCATCGAGACCGACCAGGCGCAGCGGCGGCGGATGCGCACGTCCCGGGCGATCAACGCCTTCGGCGCCACGCTGACCGGCATCGTCCTGATCGTCGTGCTGCTCACCAAGTTCCTGCTCGGCGCCTACATCGTCTGCATCGCGATGCCGCTGCTGTTCCTGCTGATGCGGGCGATCCGCCGGCACTACGACCGGGTCGCCGAGGAGCTGGTGCCGTCCGGCGAGGACGTGGCGCTGCCCGCCCGCAACCACGCCATCGTCCTCGTCTCCAAGATCCACAAGCCGACGCTGCGCGCGCTGGCGTACGCCCGCGCGACCCGCCCGTCCTCGCTGGAGGCCGTCACGGTCGCGGTGGACGCCGAGGAGTCCAGCCGGCTCCAGGAGGAGTGGGACGCCCTCGACATCCCGGTCCCGCTGAAGATCCTCGACTCCCCGTACCGGGAGATCACCCGGCCCGTCCTCGCCTACGTCAAGAGCGTCCGGCGCCGCAGCCCCCGGGACGTCGTCACCGTCTTCATCCCCGAGTACGTCGTCGGACACTGGTGGGAGCAGCTGCTGCACAACCAGAGCGCGCTGCGGCTGAAGGGCCGGCTGCTGTTCCAGCCGGGCGTCATGGTCACCAGCGTCGCCTGGCAGCTGCACTCCTCCGACCGGCTGAAGGGCCGGGTGGAGCCGCCGGGGCCGGGCGCGTCCCGGCGTCCGCCGCGGGTCGAAGCGCGCCCGTCCGGCGGTAGTGTTGCGGACCGTGAGTGAAACCGACGGAGTCGGCCCGGGGGGCACGTCCCCCTCGCGAGGCACCGGCTCGGACCCCGATGTCCCCGAGATCCTCGAACTGGAGATCGGCAACGTCGCCAACGGCGGCTTCTGCGTGGCGCGGTACGAGGGGCGCGTGGTGTTCGTCCGGCACGCGCTGCCCGGCGAGCGGGTGCGGGCCCGGGTCACCGACCGCACCAAGAACTTCCTGCGCGCCGACGCCGTCGAGATCATCGAGGCGTCCCCGGACCGGGTCGAGCCGCCCTGCCCGTTTGCCGGGCCCGGCCGCTGCGGCGGCTGCGACTGGCAGCACGCCTCGCTGCCCGCGCAGCGCGCCCTCAAGGCCGCGGTCGTCGAGGAGCAGCTGAGCCGGCTGGCCGGGATCACGCGCACGGTCGTCGTCGAGGAGGTCCCGTACCCGGTCGACGCCGAGGTGATGCCGCAGCCGGGGCTCGGCTGGCGCACCCGCGTCCAGTTCTCCGTCGACGGCGGCGCGGTCGGCCTGCGCCGGCACCGCTCGCACGACATCGAGCCGGTCGACGAGTGCCTGATCGCGCACCCCGGCGTCGAGCTGATGGGCATCGAGCGCAAGCGCTGGCCCGGCGCGTCCGGCGTCGAGGGCATCGTGTCCGCCACCACCGGCGACCGGCTCGTGGTGCTCCGCGGCCGGGACCGCCGCAAGATCCGGGTGCCCCGGCTGGACGTTCCGGTCCGGCTGGTGCGCGGCAAGCCCGAGCCGGGATCGAACCCGCCGTACGTCCGCGAGAGCGTCTCCGGCCGGATGTTCCAGGTCAGCGGCAGCGGGTTCTGGCAGGTCCACCCGGGCGCCGCGCAGCTGCTCGCCGACGCCGTCGTGGACGCGCTGGAGCCCAAGCCGGGCGACATCGCCCTCGACCTGTACTGCGGCGTCGGGCTGTTCGCCGGCGTCCTCGCCGACCGGATCGGCCGCGACGGCCTCGTCGTCGGCGTCGAGTCCGACGGGCAGGCGGTCCGGGACGCCCGGTTCAACCTCCGCGACCTGGACAACGTCTCGATCGAGCGCGGCCCCGTCGAGGAGATCATCGCCGACCTGGAGTTCGGCCGCGCCTCCGGCGGCTCGCGCACGCAGAACAAGCGCGGCGGCGGCCACCACCGGGGCGAGCGCGTCCGCCGCGCCGACGTCGTCGTCCTCGACCCGCCCCGCACGGGCGCGGGCCGCGACGTCGTCGAGCACATCACCCGGCTCGCCGGCCGCAAGATCGCCTACGTGTCCTGCGACCCCGCCACCCTGGCCCGCGACCTCGGCTACTTCGGCGAGCGCGGCTGGACGCTGGAGACCCTGCGGGCGTTCGACGCGTTCCCGATGACCCAGCACGTGGAGTGCCTCGCGACGCTGGTCAGGGGCTGACCGGCCGCCTCCGGAAAACCGGTTGCGGGCGCTGGTTACCGTGGGCGCATGACCGATCTGGAGATCAGGGACGTCCCCGAGGACGCCCTGGACGGCATGATCGACTTCTCCGGGCTGGTGTTCCACCAGCGCATCCGCGAGCGCGACCTGGAACGCTGGCGCTGGCTGATGCGCCGCGCCGAGCGGATCGGCGCCTGGTCCGGCGACGTCCGGGCGGGCCAGCTCGCCGCGCTGCCGATGCGGCTGGCCGTGCCGGGCGGGACCGTCGACTGCTCCGCGATCACCGCGGTCGGCGTGCTGCCGACGCACCGCCGCCGCGGCGTGCTGTCGGCGATGATCGAGCGGATGCACGCCGACGCGACCGCCGCGGGCCGCCCGGTCGCGGTGCTGTGGGCGTCCGAGGGCGCGATCTACGGCCGCTACGGCTTCGGCCTCGCGGACCGGGCCGCCGAGCTGGAGGTCGACACCTCCCGCCCGCTGGACCTGCGCACCGAGCCCGACCCGCGGCCGCTGCGGTTGGTCGACCCCGCGGAGGCGCCCGCCGTCCTCGGCCCGATCCACGAGACCGCCCTGTCCCGCCGTCCGGGCGGGCTGGTGCGCGACGGGGAGTGGTGGTCCCGCAACGTCCTGCCCGAGGAGGAGCTGAGCGACGAGCGGCTCACCGAGCCGCGCGTCGTCGTGCACCCCGAGGGCTACGCGATCTACCGGACGGGCCACGGCACCGTCCGGCTGGAGGACCTCGTCGCCGCGGACGCCCGGGTCGAGGCGGCGCTGTGGCGGTACCTCGCCGGGATCGACCTGACCTCGCGGATCAAGGCGCCGAGCCGCCCGGTGGACGACCTGCTGCCGCACATGGCCGCGGACCCCGACCAGGTCCGGGTGACCGGGGAGTACGGCGCGCTGTGGCTGCGGCTCGTCGACGTCCCGGCCGCGCTCCGGGCCCGGTCCTGGGCGTCCGGCGACGCGTTCGTGCTGGACGTCGCGGACGCCCGCATCCCCGCGAACCACGGCCGGTGGCGGCTGACGACCGGGCCCGCGCCCGGCTGCGCGCCCACCGCCGACCCGCCGGACCTGTCCCTGGACGTCGCGGACCTCGGCGCCGTCTACCTCGGCGGCGCCAGGCTGAGCACGCTGGTGCGCATCGGCGCGGTCACCGAGCACACGCCGGGCGCCGCCGTGCGCCTGGACGCCGCCCTCGCCGTCCCGCTGGCCCCCTACACCAACGACGACTTCTGAGATCGAGCCGCGGCGTGCCGCTGCCATGAGCGCCTCATGACGACGACACGCCGCGGCTCAACGGGGCGGCGCCGGGCGGATCAGCGCCAGAAGAAGACCTTGGCGCTTCCTCCGGTGGCGACCTTCGCGGCGCCGGAGCCGTGCTGGACGACCTGGAACCGCACCCGGTAGCCGTCGCCCACGGTGTCGGCGCCCAGCGAGTACACGATGTGGGTCTGGTCGCCGGCCGACACGTAGTCCTGCACGGGCCCGCCGGTGACCTTGCTGTCGTCCTTGCTGTCGACCTCGACCGTACGGGCCTGGATCAGCGTGCCCGCGGGCACCCCGGTGACCGTGACGGCGGCGGTCAGCGCGTAGCGGGCGGAGCCCCACAGGATGCTGGGGCCGCCCGCGTCGCTGTGCTGGTGCTCGGAGTCGGCGTAGTCGTGCTGCCAGCTGACGTTGGTCCACTGGCCGGCGGGCAGCTGCTGCTCCTTGGTCGTGCCGACGGACACGTAGCTCGGCATGTCGTCGTTCTCCTCCTCGGGCGAGACGCCGACGCGCCACTGCCCGTAGTCGCTCTTGACGGCGCGGTCGTAGTCGAGGCCGACGCCGTTGATGGTGTGGTCGTTGGAGTACTGCTGGAGCTGGGCGCGCGCGTCCCACCGGCCGCCGGACCAGGCGTAGGTCTGCCACCCGTAGGTGATCTTCCCGGCGTCGAACGCCCGGTTGACCGGCCCGTATCCGGCGTACAGGCCGACGCGGTCGCGGCCGAGGACGGACGCGGCGCCGTCCAGGTAGGCGTTGATCGCGCTCTGCTGGGAGGACGAGGCGTCCCAGTCGACCGCGAAGTAGATCGGCCGGTCGTCGGGCATGCCGCACGCCTTGGCCTGGCCCGCGGCGGCCTGCGCGTCGGCGGTCCCCGCGGCCTTGCCGTCCAGCGCCCGGTTCGCGGCGGTCTCCCACACCACCACCAGCCAGATGCCCGCCTCCGACAGCTCGTCCGCCTCGGCGCGGGTCAGGTTCTTGCCGGTGGTGTCGTGCGAGAGGTAGCGGCACGCGAACTTCGCCCCGGCGCGTTTCAGCGCGGACGCGCCGGGGCGGCCCCACGCGTAGTCGACGCCGAAGACTGCCATGTCAACTCCATGATTCGGATCCAGGTCATTGCCGATTCAACAGCTTGTGCCCTTTTCGTCGCAGGAGATTCCCGAGGTTGGATCGCCCAGAACGGGCCGCTCCGCCCGAAGTGACTCTCCGTCACGACACGCCCACGTTGCGCTAGCGCCTTTACCTCCCGCTCGCTACAACGGACCTGTCCGCTACGTAAATGCAGGCCACGGGGGGTTTCAGGATGATGCGGAAGAGGACGGGGCACGCCGGCGCGCGGGCGCTCGCGGTGCTGGCGGCCGCGCCGCTGCTGGGCGTGGTGCCGCTCGCGGGCGCGGCCGCGCGGGCCGACGGCCCAGGCCCGTCGGGGCACAAGGGGCAGCACGGACACCAGGGCAAGGGGCACGAGGGCGAGCACGGCCACAAGGGCAAGGGCAAGGGGCAGGGGCACAAGGGCAAGGGCAAAGGCAAGGGACGGGCCCGCCCTGCGCCGCACCGCAAGCCCGTCAAGCAGCAGAAGAAGGCCAGGTCGGTGCGGCTGCACACCAGCGGTCCCGGCCAGGCCGTGCTCCCCGGCCGCACGTACGACTGGCCGTTCGCGGTGACGGCGAACGGACCGGGGAAGGCGGGCCGCGCGGTGGTCCGCGCGACGCTGCCGAAGTCGCTGGAGTTCGTGTCGGGGCGGCGCGACTGCGCGGTGAGCGGGTGGACGGTCGAGTGCGATCTCGGCGCCGTCCGGCCCGGTGAGACGGTCGCCGGGATGATCCGGGCGAAGGTCGCCCGGCGCGCCCGGCCGGACGAGGCGCTCCGGATCCCCGCGACGGCGACGTGGCGCGGGATGCGCGCCGCCGCGAGCTTCCCGGCGGTGCGCGTCGCCCGGACGGCGGACCTCGTCATGCAGAAGACCGCGCCCGCGACCGCGCGGGCCGGCGCGCCGATCTCCTATCAGCTGAAGATCGGCAACCGGGGCCCGGCCACGGCCGAGAACGTGTTCGTCCACGCGTCGGGACCGGTGCGGCTGCTCGTCGGGAACGCCGCGTGCGTCCCCGAGCGGCGGGGCTTCGTGTGCGGGGTCGGCTCGCTGCGGCCCGGCGAGACGCGGACGCTGCGCTTCAAGGTGCTGCCGGCCGGGAACGTCCGGGCCGGGAAGGTGCTCCAGTACGCCTCGCGGGTCACGTCGTCGACCATCGATCCGCGCCCCGGCAACAACTCCGCGACCGTCCGCACCAGGATGACGGCGCAGAAGAGCCCGGTGAAGAAGAGCCCGGTGAAGAAGGGCCACGCCGAGCAGGCCGGGGGCAAGAAGCACGCACCGAAGGGAACGCCGAAGCACGCGCCGAAGAAGGCGCCGAAGAAGGCGCAGGCGGGCGCGCCGCAGTCCAAGCGGGCGGCCGGGAGGTAGGTCCCGCGGCGCGGGCAGGGGCGCGGACGTACGAGGATGGACCCATGCGTCTACGGATCTTCACCGAGCCCCAGCAGGGGGCGAGCTACGAAACACTGCTGTCGGTCGCCAAGGCGGCGGAGGACCTCGGCTTCGACGCGTTCTTCCGCTCCGACCACTACACCAAGATGGGGGACGTGTCGGGCGAGCCGGGCCCGACCGACTCCTGGGTCACGCTCGGCGCGCTGGCCCGCGAGACGAGCCGGATCCGGCTCGGCACCCTGGTGACGGCCGGGACGTTCCGCTACCCGGGCCCGCTGGCGATCTCCGTCGCGCAGGTCGACCAGATGAGCGGCGGCCGCGTCGACTTCGGGATCGGGACGGGCTGGTTCGAGGAGGAGCACGTCCACTACGGCATCCCGTTCCCCAGCCTGAACGAGCGGTTCGAGCGGCTGGAGGAGCAGATCCGGATCGTCACCGGGCTGTGGGGCACGCCGGACGGGGAGACGTTCTCCTTCGCCGGGAAGCACTACACGCTCAAGGACTCGCCCGCGCTGCCGAAGCCGGCGCAGGCGGGCGGCCCGCCGGTGATCCTTGGCGGTTTCGGGCCGAAGCGGACGCCGCGCCTGGCCGCCGCCTACGCCGACGAGTACAACGTGCCGTTCCACCAGGTCGAGGACACCGGTGGCGCGTTCGGCCGGGTCCGGGCCGCGTGCCGGGACGCAGGGCGGACCAAGCCGATGGTGTACTCCGCCGCGCAGGTCGTCTGCTGCGGGCGGGACGAGGCGGAGATCGCGCGCCGCGCCGACGCCATCGGCCGCCGGGTCGACGAGCTGCGGGAGAACGGCCTGGCGGGCACCCCGGCCGAGATCGTGGAGAAGATCGGGCGGTTCGGGGAGCTCGGCGCCGAGCGGCTCTACCTGCAGGTCCTCGACCTGAGCGACCTGGACCACCTGGAGCTGCTGGCGTCGGAGGTGCTGGCCAAGGTCTGACCGGCGCCGCTCCGGCGCCCGCTCGTCGAGAGGCGCCCGGTACGCCGGGCCCGGTATGGCGGAAGGCCCGCGGCGGGACGTGCGCTCCACGCAGGAGCGCTCGTCCTCGCCGCGGGCCTTTCTCCGGGGTTGCCGGGCCGGGTCGCGGAACCTCGGGGCCGCCGGGTCGCGGGACGCCGGGCCGGGAGCCGCCGGAGCCGTGGGGCGCCGCCGGGCACGGGGCGTCAGGCGACCGCGGGCTGCGCGCCGCCGCCGGCGGGGTCCTGCGGGCGAGCGTGCCTCGGCAGCAGGAACACGGCCAGGAACGTCAGGCCGAGCATGCCGACCACGATCCACAGCGTGATCTTCATGGCGCCGGTGAAGCCGACCTTGGCCGCGTGCGCCGCGTCCGCCGCCACCGCCTTCTGGATCGCGGGGGCGGAGGCCGGCGCCGCGGCGATCGCCGCCTTGACGTCCTCCTGCATCCGCGCGCAGGACGGCGGCACGGCCTGGGCGTCCTTGGCGGTGGCCCGGTCGTGGCCGCACGCCCGCAGACCCGTCACGATGCGCTCCTGCTGCGCGGCCGGGACGGACGCGGCGGTGAGCCGCCCGCGCAGCGCGGCCGACCCGTCGTCGGCGGCGGTGGCGACGTGGCCGCCGAGCAGCCCGAAGAAGATCGTGCCGAGGACGGCGGCGCCGAGCGAGCTGCCGAGCTGCTGGATCGCGGTGAGGGTGCCGCCCGCGGAGCCGGCCTCCTCGGGCTCGACGCCCGCCAGGGCGGTGTCGAAGAACGGGGCCATCAGCAGCCCCATGCCGAGCCCGGTGACGGTCAGGGCCGGGACGAGCTGCCACGGCGTGACGCCGGTGCCGGCGAGCTGCAGGGTGGCGAACATCCCGGCGATGCCGGCCGCCATGACGAGGGCGCCCGCCTGGATGACGATGCGGCCGAACCGCTGGACGGCCTGCGCCGCGCCGAAGCCGAGGACGATGCCGACCGACCACGGGATCTGCGACAGTCCGGCCTTGAGCGCGGAGAAGCCGAGGCCGAGCTGGAAGAACAGCGAGAGCACGAGGCCGGTGCCCGCCATGGCGCTGAAGAAGACGACGCCGACGACGAGCCCGCCGGTGAAGCCGCGCTTGCGGAACAGGCTGGGGATGATGAGCGGGTCGGCGCCGGCCCGCTGCTTGCGCGCCTCGTACCAGGCGAAGAGCGCCCAGACGGCCAGGGACGCGGCGATCATCGCGAACGTCCAGGCGGGCCAGTCCAGCTCGCGGCCCTGCACCAGCGGGTAGATCATCAGCCCGGCGCCGACGGACGCCAGCACGGCGCCGGTGAGGTCGAGCCGGGTGGCCTGCGGGGACTTCCCGGAGGGCAGGAAGCGCAGCCCGGCGAGCACGGCGGCCAGGCCGAGCGGCAGGTTGATCAGGAAGATCATCCGCCAGCCGGTGCCCCACAGGTCGGCGTCGATCAGCCAGCCGGCCAGCACCGGTCCGCCGACCGACGACAGCCCCATGACCGGGCCGAACGCGCCGAACGCGGCGCCCATCTCCTTCTCGCTGAACATCTGCTTGATCATGCCGATGCCCTGCGGCAGCATCATCGCGCCGAAGAGGCCCTGCATCAGCCGGGCGCCGATCAGCATGCCGGGCGAGACCGCCACGCCGCACAGCAGCGAGCCGGCGGTGAAGCCGGCCGCGCCGACGACGAACATCTGCTTGCGGCCGTACAGGTCGCCGAGCCTGCCGCCGGTGATGACGCCGACCGCCATGGCGAGGGTGTAGCCGGCCGCGAGCCACTGGATGGTGGCGGCGGATCCGCCCAGCTCGGCGCGGATGGTGGGGGCGGCGATGTTGGTGATCAGGGAGTCCAGCATGTCCATGATCTCGCCGGCGAGGATCACGAAGAGGGCGGCCCACCGCCAGCGGTAGCCGGCCGTGCCGGTGGCCCCCGCGGGGGTCTGCAGTGTCTCGGTCATGGTCGTCTCCATCACGGGGGGGGAACACCGTTCTTAACTACGAACACCGTTCTACGTTGGGAACGCCGTTCGTGTCAAGTACGATGTTCGTGAACGCGAGTTTGTCTCTCAGGTAGAGAAGATATATCGCGTTCCGGGATAGTCAAGATGTATCGCGAAATTGGGAGGTCCCGAGGTGGCCAGCGCACGTCCGGACATGCCGACGCCGCCGGGCCGCCGGCCGCGCAGGGCCGCGCCGTCCCGGCAGCCGCTCACGCAGGAGCTCGTCGTCGAGACGGCGATCGCCGTCCTGGACGCCGAGGGCCTGGAGGCCGTCACCATGCGCCGCGTCGCGCAGGAGCTCGGCACCGGCCCGGCCTCCCTGTACGCGCACGTCTCGGACAAGCAGGAGCTGCGGGAGCTGATGCTCGACCGCGTCGCCGCCGAGATCAGGCTGCCCGCCGAGCCCGACCCGGCCCGGTGGCGCGAGCAGCTGAAGGAGGTCGCGATGGAGATCCGCCGCGTCTACACCTCGCACCGGGACATCGCGAAGGTCTCCATGGGGCTGATCCCGACGGGCCCGAACCTGCTCGCCGTCGCCGAGTCGCAGCTCGCCCTCATGATCGCGGCCGGCGTCCCTCCGAAGATCGCCGGGCTCGCCGTCGACACGCTGGGCATGTACATCGACGCCGACGCCATCGAGGACACCTTCTACACGGCGACGATCAAGGGCGACGAGGACCCGTGGGAGCACTTCCAGAAGTACCTCGCCCAGATCCGCGAGTACTACAAGGCCCTGCCGGCCGACCGGTATCCCCGCATCGTCTCGCTGGTGGACGACCTCACCGACGAGGGCGGCGCCGAGCGCTTCGAGTTCGGGCTCGACGTCCTGCTGCGCGGCATCGCCTCCTACATCGAGGACGGCGGCGGCGCGTAGGCCCGCGGTGCCGCCGCGGGCGGCACCGCGAGGGCGTCAGCCGAAGACGCGGCGGAACGCGTTGCGCCTGGGGGTGTCCTTGGCGGACTCCCAGACGGCGAAGACGACGTGCTCGAAGCGGTTCTCGAACTCGCCGCCCGGCCCGAGCGGACCGGCGAACGCCTCCGCCACCTCCGCCGGGTCGTTGCGGAACACGCCGCAGCCCCACGCGCCCAGGACCAGCCGCCCGTGCCCCCGGGCCAGCGCCACCGCGAGGACCTTGCGCGCGCGCACGCGCAGCACGTCAGGGATCCGCTCCGCCTTCTCGGGGTCGCGGATCGCGCCCCGGTTCGGAGCGGGCGAGGTCAGGAACGCCACCTCGTACGGCTCGTCGAGCAGGCGCCCGGCGTCGGTGCGGATCACCGGCACGCCGGGGGAGTAGATCATGTGGTCGCTGTAGAGCAGGTCGCCCTGCGCGCGGTGGAACTCGTAGTACTCCCTGGCGGCGCGCAGCGACGGGTACAGGCCGGACGAGCGGGCCAGACCCTCCTCCTGGGCGTGCGCGCCGTTCAGGAACCCTCCGCCGGGGTTCTTGGCGGAGGCGAAGTTCAGCGCCAGCGGGACCTTCCCGGGCGCGACCAGGCGCCGCGCCGCCGCGAGGGTGGTCTCGTCGGTCACCTCGATGCGCGTCGCGGCGCCGCCGGCGGGGCCCGCGCCCGGTGCCGTGCCCGGCAGGTCCTTGAGGAGGGCGTCCAGCTCCTCCGGGCGGTAGAGGACGGTGTCGCGCACGCAGCGCGCCAGGTCGTCGGCGATGGAGACGGTGTGCCCGGCCGGGGCACGGTACTCGCCGCGTTCGAGGACGGCCACGGTCTCCTGCGCGGTCATCCGGCGGGGGTGTCTGCTCATGTCGCTCCGGATTGTGGCGGTCCCGCGCCGCCGGCCGCAAACCCTTTTCGCGCTCGGCACGCCACTCTTCGTGGTCGGGCGAGTCATGCCAGAGATGTTGGCACTTGTCGCGCTACCTGGGGATTTGTGGGAAATGATCATATTCTGACTACTTTCTGGCATGCTGGCCCGCGATGCAGCCTCCACGATCCCGAGAAGGCCGGCGCCGGGCGTCGTCCCACCGCCGGGCCCCCGCGCCCCCGCCCCAGCCGCCGATGCCGCCCGCCGGGTCCGGGTACCCGGGCCCGGCGCAGGAGCCGTTTCCGGGACAGGAGCCGTTCCCGGGAGAGGCGTCCTTCGCGGCGGAACCCCCCGCACCGCGCGGCGGACGCGGGGGCCAGGGCGGGCGCCGGCGCGGCGGGCGCGGGCAAGGCGGAGGCGGGCGCGGCGGGCGCGGTGGAGGCGGGCCCCGCCGTCCGTCCACGGGGGACTGGCTCGGCGACGACCTGGAGCGCGAGTTCGAGGGCGCCCGGCGGACGCGGCTGCGCGGAGTGATCCTGGGCGTCACCGCCCTGGTGCTGATCAGCGTCGCCGGGCTCGGCGCGATGGCCTACCTGAGCTTCGGCGGCGGGACCAAGCACGCCGCCGCGCCGCCGCCGCCCGCACGGGAGACCGGCAAGGGGGACGGCGGCGCGCGGGTCGAGACGGAACCGCCCGACGCGCCGTCCGCCACGCCCAAGAGCTCGCTGTACATCCCCACGAAGGGGACGGGGAAATTCCTTCTGCCCGCTTCCGGAAGCCGCGTGTTCGGCCACGGAAAGGTCATGCGCTACATGGTCCAGGTGGAGGGCGGCTTACGGCAGAACCCCACGAAGTTCGCGCGCAGCGTCGACAAGATACTCGCCGATCCGCGCGGGTGGACGGCCAGCGGCAAATGGGCGTTCCAGCGCGTGAACTCCGGCCAGTACGACTTCGTGGTGCAGCTCGCGTCGCCGAAGACCGTCGACCGGATCTGCGGCTCGTACGGCATGACCACGAACGGCACGGTGAACTGCAGCGGCGGCAAGCAGGTCGTGGTGAACCTGCGGCGCTGGCTGCTGCTGACGAAGTACTACCGCGGGCAGCCGGACGCCTACCACGCCCTCACCATCAACCACGAGGTCGGCCACCGGCTGGGATTCGGCCACATGACCTGCCCGGGGCGCGGCCGCCCCGCGCCCGTGATGATGCAGCAGATCTACGGGCTGAAAGGCTGCAGGATCAACCCGTGGCCGTACGACACGCACGGCCGTTTCCTGACCGGCCCCTCCGTGCCCGGAAAATGAATTAGAAGCGCATCGCCGGGTTCCGCCACACTCGAGGCGTGCTCCTCACGATCAGTACCACCGCGGACCAGGCGACCGACCTGGGCTTCCTGCTGCACAAGCATCCGGACAAGGCGCAGAGCTTCGGCCAGTCCTTCGGCACCGCGCACGTCTTCTACCCCGACGCGGACGCGGGGCGCTGCACGGCGGCGCTGCTGCTGGACGTCGACCCCGTCAAGCTGGTGCGCACGCGCGGCAAGGGCACGCCCGACTTCTCCCTCGGCCAGTACGTGAACGACCGCCCGTACGCGGCGTCGTCGCTGCTGGCGTCCGCGATGGCGAACGTCTTCCGCACCGCCATGCGCGGCAAGTGCGCGCTGCGCCCGGAGCTGGCGGAGTCCGCGATCCCCCTGGAGATCGTGCTGCCGGCGCTGCCGTGCCGGGGCGGTCCGGGGCAGGCCGAGCGCTTCTTCGCGCCGCTGGGCTGGGACGTGTCGGCGGTGCCCGTGCCGCTGGACCCGGAGTTCGCCGAATGGGGCGACTCCCGCTACGTGACGCTCACGCTCACCGGCCGTATGCGGCTCGCCGACGCGCTCAACCAGCTCTACGTGCTGCTGCCCGTGCTGGACGACGCGAAGCACTACTGGATGGCGCCGGACGAGGTCGACAAGCTCATCCGGGCGGGGGAGGGGTGGCTCGGCACGCATCCCGACCGGGCGGCCATCACCCGCCGCTACCTCGCCAACCGGCGCGCGCTCGTGCGCGCCGCGCTGGGCCGCCTGGCCGACGCGGAGGACGCGCCGGAGGAGGCCCTCGACCCGGTCGAGGTCGAGGAGGAGCCCGCGCGGGCGGAGAACGGCGCCACCGCCGCGAACGGCGCGGACGGGGCCGCCGCCGAAGAAGAGGCGCCGGTCTCGCTGTCGGAGCGGCGGGTCCAGGCGGTCGTGCAGGCGCTCCACGACGAGGACGCGCGCCGCGTCATCGACATGGGCTGCGGGTCGGGGAAGCTCCTGGCGCGCCTCGCCCGGGACGACTTCTTCGCGGAGATCGCCGGTACGGACGTCTCGTACCGCGCGCTGGAGGGGGCGGCGCGCCGGCTGCGCCTGGACAAGCCGCGGCACCGTCCCGACAAGCGCGTCCTGGACGTCTTCCAGAGCGCCCTCACCTACGCGGACGACCGCTTCCGCGGCTACGAGGCGGCCGTGCTGATGGAGGTCGTCGAGCACATCGACCCGCCCCGGCTCCGTGCCATGGAGCAGGTCGTGTTCGGCCACGCCCAGCCCCGCGTCGTCATCGTGACGACCCCCAACGCCGAGCACAACGTCCGCTACGAGGGGCTGGCGCCCGGCGCCATGCGCCACCCCGACCACCGCTTCGAATGGACCCGCGCGGAGTTCCGCGCTTGGGCGGACGGCGTCGCCGCCGCGCACGGCTACCGCGTCCGCCACGTGCCCGTCGGCGACGACGACCCCGAGGTGGGCGCGCCGACGCAGATGGGAGTGTTCGTCCGATGACCGAGATCCGGCTTCCGGAGATGGGGCTCGTCGTCCTGGTCGGCGTGACCGGGTCGGGCAAGTCGCACTTCGCGCGCAAGCACTTCGCGCCGACGCAGGTGGTGTCGTCCGACCGCTGCCGCGGCATGGTGTCCGACGACGAGAACGACCAGTCCGCCACCGGCGACGCGTTCGACCTGCTGCACTACATCGTGGCCAAGCGGCTGCGGCGCGGCCTGCTCACCGTGGTGGACGCGACGAACGTGCAGAGCAAGGCGCGCCAGGCGCTGCTGCGGCTCGCCAAGGAGCACGACGTGCTGACGGCGGCGATCGTCCTGGACGTCCCCGAGCGGCTCGCCGCCGAGCGCAACGCCGTCCGGCCCGACCGGGACATGCCCGCGCACGTGATCCCGCGCCAGCGGCGCGAGCTGAACCGCGGGCTGCGGACGCTGGGCCGCGAGTTCCGGCGCTGCTACGTGCTGTCCGGCCAGGAGGAGATCGACGCCGCGACGATCGTCTACGAGAAGGCGTGGAACGACCGGCGGGACCTCACCGGGCCGTTCGACATCATCGGCGACGTGCACGGGTGCCTCGCCGAACTGGAGGACCTGCTGGGCGACCTCGGCTACGGGATCGAGCGGGACGCGCAGGGCCTGGCCGTGGACGCGAACCACCCGGGCGGCCGCACCGCCGTCTTCGTCGGGGACCTGGTCGACCGCGGCCCGGACTCACCGGGCGTCGTCCGGCTCGTCAAGGGGATGGTGGAGGCCGGCAACGCGCTGTGCGTCTCCGGCAACCACGAGGCGAAGCTCGTCCGGGCCCTGCGCGGGCGCCAGGTTCGGCTGTCGCACGGGCTCGCCGAGTCGATGGAGCAGTTCGGCGCCGAGACCGAGGAGTTCCGCGACGGCGCGCTGCGCTTCATGGACGGGCTCATCAGCCACTACGTCCTCGACGAAGGCCGACTGGTCGTGGCCCACGCCGGGCTCAAGGAGGACTACCACGGGCGCGCGTCGGGCCGTGTCCGGTCGTTCGCGCTGTACGGCGACACCACCGGGGAGACCGACGAGTACGGGCTGCCCGTCCGGTACCCGTGGGCGCGCGACTACCGAGGCAAGGCGATGGTGGTGTACGGCCACACGCCCGTCCCGGACGCCGAGTGGATCAACAACACCATCTGCCTGGACACCGGCGCGGTGTTCGGCGGCAAGCTGACCGCGCTGCGCTACCCGGAGCGCGAGCTGGTGTCGGTGCCCGCGCGGCAGGTCTGGTACGAGCCGACCCGGCCGCTGCACGCGGCGTCCGCCTCGGCGCCGGGCGGCCACCGCGAGAGCGACGTCTTGAAGATCGACGACGTTCTCGGCAACCAGGGCGTGGAGACCCGGCTGATGGGGCGCGTCACCGTCCGGGAGGAGAACGCGCTCGCCGCGCTGGAGGTGATGAGCCGGTTCGCCGTCGACCCGCGGTGGCTCGTCTACCTGCCGCCCACGATGGCGCCCGCCGCCACCTCGCCGCTGCCCGGGTACCTGGAGCACCCCGCCGAGGCGCTCGCCGCGTACCGGGAGAAGGGCGTCCTGCGCGCGATCTGCGAGGAGAAGCACATGGGCTCGCGCGCCGTCGCGGTCGTGTGCCGCGACGCGTCCGTCGCCGAGACCCGCTTCGGCGTGGACGACGGGACGACCGGCGCGGTCTACACCCGCACCGGGCGGTCCTTCTTCCGCGACGCGTCCGCGACCGAGGAGGTGCTCGGCCGCCTCCGTTCCGCGATCGGCGCCACCGGGCTGTGGGACGAGCTGGAGACCGGATGGCTCGTGCTGGACTGCGAGCTGCTGCCCTGGTCGGCCAAGGCCATGGACCTCATCCGCACCCAGTACGCCGCGACCGGCGCGGCGGCGCGCGCCGCGCTGCCGATGGCGTCCGACGTCCTCGCGCGCGCACACGAGCGCGGCCTCGACATCGGCGGGCTCCGCGAGCACATCGACCGGCGCGCGGCCAACGCGGCGCGCTTCCGCGACGCCTACGCGCGCTACTGCTGGCCCGTGAACGGGCTGGAGGGAGTGCGGATCGCGCCGTTCCAGGTGCTCGCCGCCGAGGGCCGCTCCCTGGCCACGGCACGCGACCACGACTGGCACATGGACGTGGCCGCCGGGCTCGCCGCCGCCGACCCCACCGGGCTGCTCCAGCGGACCGAGTCGGTCGTCGTGGACCTGGCGTCGCCGGAGTCGGAGGCCGCCGCGACCGAGTGGTGGGAGAAGCTCACCGCGTCGGGCGGGGAGGGGATGGTCGTCAAGCCGCTCGGCCCGCTCCCGGAGGGCACGAAGGTCCAGCCGGGCGTGAAGTGCCGGGGCCGGGAGTACCTGCGGATCATCTACGGGCCGGACTACACCGAGCCGGAGAACCTCGACCGGCTGCGCGGCAGGTCGCTCGGCCGCAAGCGGTCGCTGGCGATGCGCGAGCACGCCCTCGGAACCGAGGCGCTCGACCGGCTCGCCGCCGGGGAGCCGCTGTGGCGGGTCCACCAGGCCGTCTTCGCCGTGCTGGCCCTGGAGTCGGAGCCCGTCGACCCGCGCCTGTGACGGCCGCCGCCGCGGCCCGCCGGGCGCGCTTGCGCGGCCCATAGGGCCGGGAACGACCGCGGCCCGCCTCCCAGAGGGGCGGGCCGCGTGCGGGTCAGGTCGAGAAGAGCATGTGGAAAACGCCGCCGTGGTGGCCGTGGTGCCCGTGGTGGCCACCGTGGTGATGGTGGTGCACGGCCGCCGCCGGGGCGCCCCATCCGGGCGGCGGCGGAGCGGCCCGGTGCCGGGCCTCCATCTGGCTGAGGGCCTCGAGCTCGCCGTAGTCGAGGAAGATGCCCCGGCAGTTGTCACACTGCTCGATGTGGACGCCGCTGCGGTTGTAGGTCCGCATCAATCCATGACACTTAGGGCAGTGCATCGCCTTGTCGTCCTTCCGTTATGGATCCCCAGGTAGAGGCTAAACGTAGGGCGGGTTCCGCGCCACGTCACGCCGGCCGTCATGCCGCGCCCCCCGTCGCGGAGATTCTGCCGCAGGCGTCCACCATCGCCTGCTCCGGTCCGTCCAACGGGCGCTCATCCTCCCGTGCGGATATGACGCACGTGGCGGCGATCTGGATCGCCAGACTTCGCGCGGGCATGTCGAGGTGCGTCCAGGGGGCGCCGGCGTCCGGCACCGCGGGGCCGCCGGCCTCGACGTAGGCGTCGAGGAACCGCGCCCAATCGTCGGGGTGCAGGACGCCCGACAGGTACAGCGCCGCAGGGCGGGCGAGGTCCCACGCGGGGTCGCCCCTGCCGAGGTCCTCGATGTCTATCAGCCGCCAGCGGCCATCCCGCGCGCGCACCATCTGGCCGAGATGCCAGTCGCCGTGAATGAGGCACTCCGCGCGCGCGGGACGCGCGTCGCCCGCCCCTTCACCGCGAATCCAGGCGGGCAGGGTCGCGAACGCGCGCCGCACCTCCTCCTCGGCAGGGCCGTCGCCGAGGCGCGCCACCTGCGTCGCCACGCGCGTGGGACGCCCCCAGGACGGTGCGTCCGCCGGTATGGGCGTGGAGTGGAGCGCCGCCAGAAGCCGTCCGGCGTCCTCCCACGGAAGTTCCTCGTGCGGATCCACCGGCTCCCCGTACGCGGAGAGCGTCACCGTACGGCCGTCCACGATCGACGGCGGACCGAGCGGCCCCAGCAGGAGGTCCGGCAGGGACGCCGCCACCTTGATGCGTTCGAGGAACGGCTCCCCGTAGTCGCGGCCGGGCTGATGCGCCTTCACCACGACGTCGCCCACCCGCACGACCAGCACGCCGTGACGGTCGTACAGCGTCTCCGGATCGAGCGGCGCGTCCGAAGCGCGCGCGGCGACGCGGGACGAGTCACGCCCGATCTCGACGAGCCGGGCGGAGAGCTCCGGCGGGGCGGTCTCGGTCTCCACGGGGACAGTCAACCACCCGGCGGGCGCCCCCTACGCCGGAGAATTCACCGATTCGTCGCGCAGCTTGCGCCGCACGACCTTCCCCAGGACGTTCCGCGGCAGCTCCGTGCGCGGGCGGAACTCGGCGGGCACCTTGTAGTGCGAGAGGTAGCGCTCGCAGTGCCGCCGCAGCTCGTCTGCGGAGAACGGGTAGGCGGGGTGCTCCACCACGTGCGCGATGACGCGCTCCCCGCGCCGCTCGTCCGGCCCGCCGACCACGGCGCAGTCGTACACGGCGGGATGGCGCCGCAGGACCTTCTCCACCTCGGACGGGAAGACGCTGAAGCCGCTCACCTTGATCATGTCCCGCTGCCGCTCGAGGATCGTGATGAACCCGTCCTCGTCCATCACCGCGATGTCGCCCGTGCGGAGCCAGCCCTTGGACAGGGCCTGCGCGGTGGCCAGCGGCGCGTTCCAATAGCCCGCGAACACCTGGGGGCCGCGCACCACCAGCTCGCCGACCTCCCCGGGAGGCAGGTCCCGCGTCGGCTCGTCGATGTCCACGATGACGGCGTCCGTCATCGGCAGCGGCAGCCCCACGGTCGTGTTCCGGGCGCCGCCGCCCAGCGGGTTGCCGGTGACGGCCGGAGACGCCTCCGTCAGCCCGTAGCACTGGATCAGCCCGCGCGCCCCCAGCTCCTCGAAGCGGTCGAGCGTCCGCTGCCCCAGCGCCATCGCGCCGCAGATGTACACGCGCAGCGACCGCAGGTCCGACGGCCGGAACCGCGGGCTGTCCAGCACCTGCTCGTAAAGCGTCGGCACACCGGGGAACACCGTCGGACGGTACTTGCGGATGGCGCGCAGCACCCGGTCGCGGTCGAAGCGCGGGAGCAGTACCACCGCCCCCGCCGTCATCACCGGCGCGATGAGGCAGCTCATCAGGCCGAACGAATGGAACAGCGGCAGCACCCCGAGCGTCACGTCCTGCCCATCGCGCCCGCCGACGTCCCAGGCGTGCTGCTGGCACGCGTTAGCGACGAGGTTGCGGTGCGTCAGCATGGCACCCTTGGGGCGCCCCTCGGTCCCGCCCGTGTACTGGATGGCCGCCAGGTCCCGCGACGGTTCCACCGGAAGCTGCCGCACCTGCCGCTGCGGGATCCGCTGCAGCTCCTTGAACGGGACGACGCCCGCGTCGCCGGGCACGTCCGCGGTGATGGCCGCGCGGCGCCGCTGCGTCTGCACCAGCGGGAGCCGCAGCACGGCGCGCCTGGCCGGCGGCAGGTAGTCGACGAGCGAGGTGACGACGACGTGCTCCAGCCGCAGCCGGTGCCGCACCGCCCGCACCGTCGCGTAGGAACGATCCAGCACGACGGCGACCCGGGCGTCGCAGTCGGCGAGCTGGTGGAGCATCTCCTCCTCGGTGTACAGCGGGTTGTGCTGGACGGCGATCGCGCCCCTGCGCAGCACCCCGAAGAACGCGATCACGGCCTGCGGGCAGTTCGGCAGGATCAGCGCGACCCGGTCGCCGGGCTGCACGCCGAGCCGGTGCAGCCCGTCGGCGAAGCGGTCCGCCGCGTCCCGCAGCTCCCGGTAGTCGAGCCGCCGCCCGAAGAAGACGAGCGCGGTCCGCCGCGGGTACCGCTCCGCGGCGTCGTCGAGCAGCCGGGTGACGGGGACGTCCGGGATCTCGATGTCGGTGGGAACCCCCGGCTGATACCTCCGCCGCCACGGGAGTGATCTTTGTGACGAGGGCCACATAATCGAGAATTCAACCACGACCCGCCCGATCCCGGAACTCGCCGCGGCCCTCCGCCCGCCGCTTGGGGTGCCGTTCGCGGGGTGAGAGCATCGACCTGGATCGGAGAGGGCAACATGCTTTTTCGGGTCAAGACAAACGAGCGCACTCGAACGTGTGTTTAATGAGAACGCAAGAGAGGTCCATGCCGCGCGGGCGTGGGGGCGAAAGCCAAGCCACCGTGCCCGTACCGGTCACCTGGTGCTGTGCTCGCCTCCCCTGGTCTCGGCCGGGGTGTCGGTGCTGCCCCAGCCTGTTCGACCTCGCCGCCAGTGGGGCGGAGAGGCTAAACGCCTGTGGAGGCGATGTAAGACCCGGCTCATCCGGGCAGGCGCTTGTGAAGCAGGAACCCGGCTCCGTGCATGCGGGTGAGACCGGGACCGTCGCCGCGCGAGCGGCGGCTGCCTGGACGGCGAATGCTTGCGTTCGTTTCGTTGCAGGTGACGGGAACGATGCCCGCGGAAACGCAAGAGTACGAACGTGCGACCAGGGCTACACGGCTCAGCGGGACGGCACGCGCCCGGCCCGCTGAGCCGCCTCCTGCCGCCCGTCATGGGGTCGCTGCTGGAGTTCGGCCCGCCGGACGGCGAACCGAGGTTCCGGCTGTGCATCAGCGGCGACACGCTCATGTACGACGAGATCGGCGAGATCCGCCGCCGGTTCCCCGGCATCGACGCGGGCGTCGTGCATCTCGGCGGCACCCGGCTGCTCGGGCTGCTCACCGTCACCATGGACGGGCGCCAGGGCGCGCAGTGGCTGGAGACCACCGGCTGCGCGACCGCCGTCCCCGTCCACTACGACGACTACACGGTGATGAAGTCGCCGCTCTCGGACTTCGACAAGGAGGTGGGGCGGCGCGGGATGGCGGCCCGCCTGCGCCATGTCGAGCGCGGCGGCACCATCACGATCGGACCGGCGGCGAGCCGGACCCCGTCGCCCGCGCCGCACCCGGCGCGATGACGCCCCGGCCCGCTGACGGCCCGGCGCGATGACGCCCCGGCCCGCTGACGGCCCGGCGCGCTGACGGCCCGGCCCGGACCGGCGGCACGTCGCGCCGTCAGCGGGTCCAGCCCTCGGAGGCGGTCACCGTCCGGGACTCCGGCGCCGGGGCCTCGACGGCGCGCGCCTCGTACGCGGTGGACAGCACGATGTGGGAGTTCATCTCGCCGTGCTCGCCGAGGCGCTCCAGCAGCCCCTCGAGGTGCGGCATGGACGCGACCCGCACCTTGAGCATCGAGCACCAGTTCCCGCTGAGCTTGTGCACCTCGGTGACCTCGGGCAGGTCCTCGGCGGTGGTGGTCTTCAGCAGGCAGCGGCCGAGGGCGCAGCGCATCTGCACGAACGCGGTGAGCGGCTGGCCGACGCGGGCCGGGTCGATCCGCGCCTGGTAGCCGGTGATCACCCCGGACTCCTCCAGCCGCCGGACCCGCTCGGCCACCGCGGGCGCCGACAGGTTGACGCGGGCCGCGAGCCGGTTGAACGACAGCCGCCCGTCGCGCTGGAGTTCGGCGATGATGCGCCAGTCCGTCCGGTCGAGCTCCCGATCCATCCGCAAGGCCCCTTTCCGGAATCGGCTTCCGAACGCCAGGCGGCGCCGAGCGAACACCATAGATCGTCCATTCATCCCGGCGCAGGACCTTTCTAGCGTCGAGGGCATGGATCAGACCCTCACCGCGCGCCCCGCACGGGCGCGCCCGATGGCGGCGCTGTGCGCGGGGACAGCCCTCATGAACGCGGCGATGTCGATGGCGAGCGCGGCGGGCACGCTGGCCGCCGCGGACCGGCTCGGCACCGGCTGGGGCGGCGTCCCCGCCACCGCCGGGATCGTCGGCACGGGGGTCGGCGCGCTCGCGCTGACCCGCGCGGCCGGCCACCATCGCCGCCGCATCGCGCACGCCGGCGGCGACGCCACCGGCGCGGAGATCAGC